>NZ_JBFACE010000003.1:0-310618 GCF_040640655.1 Streptomyces sp. NPDC021749
CCGGGGGGGGGGGCCCGGGGGGGCCCCCCCCCCCCCCCCGGGCCTGGGGGGCACCAACGCCGAGAAGCCCCACGGCGGGTCAGACAGCTACGTACGGGGCGCCGCAAAGCGCAACGGCGAGGCGACCCGCGGCGGGGAGGCCGAGTGCGTACGGGGTAGCCTCAAGCGCATCGCAACCCGTACCCCCAAGGAGCCGTACCGTGAGCCAGCGCACCCTCGTCCTTCTCAAGCCCGACGCCGTCCAGCGGGGTCTGATCGGCGAGATCATCGGCCGGATCGAGCGGAAGGCCGGCTGGACGATCAGCGCGCTGGAACTGCGCACCCTCGACCGGGCGATCCTGGAGCAGCACTACGCCGAGCACGTCGGCAGGGACTTCTACGAGCCGCTGGTCGCGTTCATGTCCTCCGGTCCGGTCGTCTCGATGGTCGTCGAGGGGGAGCGGGTGATCGAGGGCGTTCGTGCGCTGGCCGGTCCGACTGACCCGATTGCCGCGCCGAGTGGGTCCATTCGTGGGGACTTCGGAACGGTCACCCGGGAGAATCTGATCCATGCCTCGGATTCCGAAGAGTCCGCCGAGCGCGAGATCAAGATTTTCTTCCCCGGGATTTCCTGACGCTTCATCAGCTGTACACCCCTCGTGACCAGGGGCGACCGAAGAATTCATCGGTCGCCCTTTGGTGTATGCGACACGATCGGGGGAACGCATCACCGCGACACGACGTCACCATTGAGGGGGGCGGGTACGTGTACGGCTGACAATGGCGAAACAGCCTCCCGACGTGTTCGAGTGGGTGCACTACGAACTACGATGGAGGCTTCCGCGCCGCAGTGCGCACCACCTCCTGCCGACCTCCAGTAAGCATTCGCTCCAGTTGGGAAGGCCAGACGTATCCTCATGGGGAACAACATGTCGTTCATCGGCCGTGACATGGCTGTCGACCTCGGGACCGCCAACACGCTGGTGTACGTCAGGGGCCGCGGAATCGTCCTGAACGAACCGTCGGTCGTGGCCATCAACACCAACACCGGCGGCATCCTCGCGGTGGGCGCAGAAGCGAAGAAGATGATCGGGCGCACGCCCGGCAACATCGTCGCCGTGCGGCCCCTGAAGGACGGTGTGATCGCCGACTTCGAGATCACCGAGCGGATGCTCCGCTACTTCATCCTGAAGATCCACAAGCGTCGGTACCTGGCCCGGCCGCGGGTCGTGGTGTGCGTTCCCTCCGGTATCACGGGAGTTGAGCGCCGCGCGGTCATCGAGGCGTCGACCCAGGCCGGTGCGCGCCAGGTGCACATCATCGAGGAGCCGATGGCCGCCGCTATCGGGTCCGGCCTGCCGGTCCACGAGGCCACCGGCAACATGGTCGTGGACATCGGCGGCGGTACCACCGAGGTCGCGGTCATCTCGCTCGGCGGGATCGTCACCGCCCAGTCGATCCGGGTGGCCGGCGACGAGCTCGACAACGCGATCATCCAGCACATCAAGAAGGAGTACAGCCTCCTGCTGGGCGAGCGCACCGCCGAGAGCATCAAGATCACCATCGGTTCGGCGTACGACCTGGAGCAGGACGAGCACACCGAGATCCGCGGCCGCGACCTGGTCTCCGGCCTGCCCAAGACCGTGGTCATCTCGGCCGCCGAGGTCCGCAAGGCCATCGAGGAACCGGTCAACTCCATCGTCGACGCGGTCAAGACGACCCTCGACAAGTGCCCGCCGGAGCTGTCCGGTGACGTCATGGACCGCGGCATCGTGCTCACCGGAGGCGGCGCCCTGCTCCGCGGCCTCGACGAGCGGCTGCGCCGCGAGACCGGCATGCCCATCCACATCGCCGAGGACCCGCTGGACTCGGTGGCCCTCGGTTCCGGCAAGTGCGTGGAGGAGTTCGAGGCGCTGCAGCAGGTCCTCGACTCCCAGCCGCGCAGGTAACACCCGGTTCCCGCCCCGCCGCGGCGCCCTGCGGGGTCCGCGGCGGTCGGGCACCATGGCGAGTGCGGCCCGTCCGCCCGGCGGACCGCTCCGTACCGGCGGTCCCGGTCGTTGATCCGGATCGTTGCTGCGAATCGCTGATATACAGGCACAACATCCCGACAGACACGGTGCCCTGACGCTTCACCACCGGGCCCGTCACAGCAAGGCAGAACGCTCAACTCCCGAACGAGACCGGCGGGGCCCGCAGCCGGCCGGTCCTACGAGGAAGGACACGGCCGCCGCACGTGAGGGACACACGAGAGAGCCGGCTGCTGCTGGTGCTGTTGGTCGCGATCGCGTTCGCGCTGATCACGGTCGACATCCGCGGCGGCGAACAGTCCCCGCTCGATGGCGCCCGGCAGGCCGCGGCCGCCGCCTTCGGGCCGGTCGAGGCCGGTGTCGCCCGCGTCGTCGACCCGGTCGGCAACGCCGTCAGCGCCGTACGGGACTCCGGCCGGCGGCACAGCAGGATCGCCCGGCTGCAGCACGAGAACGAGGCGCTGAAGGCCAAGCTCGGCTCCTCCGACCGCAACCGCAACCGGGCCCGGGAACTCGACAAGATCCTCAAGACCGCCGGCACCGGCCAGTACGCCATCAAGGGCGCCCAGGTCATCGCCATCGGCTCGGCCCAGGGCTTCTCCTGGACCATCACCATCGACGCCGGCAGCCGCGACGGCATCGCCCGCGACATGACCGTCCTCAACGGCGACGGACTGGTCGGCCGGGTCACCACCGTCGGCCCCGACACCTCCACCGTCCTGCTGGCCGCCGACCCCGACTTCACCGTCGGCACCCGCATGGAGAAGACCAACGAGATCGGCTTCGCCAACGGGCAGGGCGTCCGCTCGCTGCGCGTCCAGCTGCTCAACGGCCGGGCCACCGTCAAGAAGGGCGACCGCCTGGTCACCTTCGGCTCCAGCAAGGACAAGCCCTTCGTGCCCGGCGTGCCGGTCGGCCGGGTCGTCAAGGTCGAGCCCTCCAACGGCGATCTGACCCGCACCCTCCAGGTCCGGCCGTTCGTCTCCTTCTCCCAGCTCGACATCGTCGGCGTCGTCGTGCAGCCGCCCCGCCAGGACCCGCGGGACACCGTCCTGCCGCCCGCGCCGGCCAAGCCCAAGCCGACGCCGACGGTCACCGTCACGGCCACGCCCTCCGCGAGCGCCTCACCCAGGAGCTGACCGATGCGCATCAACCGGATCCTGCTCTCGGCCCCGCTGGTGGTCGTCGCCCTCATCATCCAGGTCAGCATCCTCGGCAGACTCCAACTGCCGGGCGCCGTACCGGACCTGCTGCTGCTCGTGGTGCTCGGCCTGGCGCTTGTCTACGGCCATGTCGCCGGCTCGCTCGTCGGCTTCTTCGCCGGGCTGCTGGCCGACCTGGCCCCGCCGTCCGACCACGCCATCGGCCGCTATGCGCTGGTGCTGTGCGTCATCGGCTACGTCGCCGGACTGACCAAGCCCGACTCCGGCCATCACCGCTCGGCGACCGTGCCGCTGATGGTCGTCATCGGCGCCGCCATCGGTTCGACCCTGATGTACGCCGGCGTCGGCTCGCTCGTCGGCGACACCGCCGCCCGGCACGTCGGCCTGGTCGGGCTGCTGGTCAGCGCCACCCTCTACGACCTGCTGCTGGCGCCGTTCACGGTCCCGCTGGTGATGTCGCTGGCCCGCCGTACCGAGCACGACTCGGTGGTCGGCGACGGTTCCCCCAGCCCCAGCGGCACCGCCACCCGTGACTCCGCGTACGGCTGGCTCACCACCGGCACCGGACTCAAGGCCAGCCGCGGCGCCATGAAGTCGGTCCGCACCAAGGCCCACATCGGCAGCCAGCGCGGCGGGCTGCTCGGCAAGTCGGCCCGCGACAAGGCCGGCCGGATCAAGGGGGTCAAGCGGCTGTGACCCACCTCCCCGAGACCCGCACGTCGCGGGTGACCGTCCGGCTCATCGCCCTCCAGATCCTGGTCTTCTCCCTGCTGCTCACGCTCGGCGGCCGGCTCTGGTACCTGCAGATCCGCAACGGCCAGGAGTACGCCACCGAGGCGCGCAACAACCACGTCCAGCAGGTCGTCGACCCGGCCACCCGCGGCTCCATCCTCGACGCGCGCGGCGTGCCGCTGGCCGACAACCAGACCAAGCTGGTGGTCTCCGCCAGCCGCACCGACCTGCTGAAGATGAAGGACGACGGCAAGGCCGTGCTCGGCCGGCTCGCCAAGGTGCTCGGCATGTCCGAGAAGGAGATCCGCAACAAGGTCCGGCTCTGCGACTCCAAGACCCCGCAGCCCTGTTGGAACGGCTCGCCGTACCAGCCGATCCCGATCACCGACGAGGCCACCACCCAGCAGGCCCTGCAGATCCGCGAGCGGTCCGAGGACTTCCCCGGCATCACCGCCGAGCCCACCGCCGTCCGCCGCTATCCGGCCCCCGTCGGGGCCAACACCGCGCAGGTGCTCGGCTATCTCTCGCCGGTCACCGACGAGGAGATCAACAAGGCCAAGAACACCAGCTCACCGCTGCTCCGCTCGGACCAGGTCGGCCGCTCCGGCCTGGAGCGCACCTACGACGAGTACCTGCGCGGCAAGGCCGCCGTCACCCGCTACGAGGTCGACAACCTCGGCCGGGTCATCGGCCAGGCCAAGAGCGTGAAGGGCCAGGCCGGTTCGTCGATAGTCACCAGCATCGACGCCCGGGTGCAGGCACTGGCGGAGAAGCAGCTGGACCAGGCCATGAAGGACGCCCGTAAGGTCCACGACAAGAACACCGGCACCAACTACAAGGCGGACTCCGGCGCCGTGGTCGTCATGGAGGCCAAGACCGGCCGGGTGGTGGCGATGGCCTCCAACCCCAGCTACGACCCCAACGCCTGGGTCGGCGGCATCTCGGGCAAGGACTACGCCCGCCTCACCGGCAAGGACTCCAACTACCCGCTGCTGAACCGCGCCATCCAGGGGCAGGCCGCCCCCGGCTCGATCTTCAAGGTCATCTCGACCACGGCGGCGGTCAACGCGGGCTACGACTTCGACGGCCACTACCCCTGCACCAGCTCGTACAGCATCGGCGGCCAGGTCTTCCGGAACTTCGAGGGCGAGGGCCACGGCGACATCAGCCTGGGCCGGGCGCTGGAGGTCTCCTGCGACACCGTCTTCTACCGGCTCTCGCACGAGGAGTGGAAGAAGGACGGCGGCGACAAGCCGAAGAAGGACCCCAACGACTGGTTCTACCGGACCGCCCACCAGTTCGGGCTCGGCAAGGAGACCGGCATCGACCTCCCCAACGAGGTCAACGGCCGGGTCCCCGACCGCCGGTGGAAGCACAACTTCTGGAAGGCCAACAAGGACGGCTGGTGCCAGCAGGCCAAGGCCTGGCCGAAGAAGAAGGACTACACCACCAAGCTCGCCCGTGAGGGC
This sequence comes from Streptomyces sp. NPDC021749, assembly GCF_040640655.1. NCBI lineage: Bacteria > Bacillati > Actinomycetota > Actinomycetes > Kitasatosporales > Streptomycetaceae > Streptomyces > Streptomyces sp. NPDC021749. The sequence goes on from NZ_JBFACE010000003.1 coordinate 5,374, forward strand.
TGCCTCGAAGGCATGAAGCTGCACGCCTACGACTCGATCAACTACGCCATCGGCCAGGGCGACACCCTCGTCACCCCGATCCAGATGGCGACCATCTACGCCGCGCTCAGCAACGGCGGCACGCTCTACAACCCGACCGTGGGCAAGGCGATCGTCAGCCCCGACGGCAAGCACATCCAGATGATCAAGCCGAAGGCGCACGGCAAGTTGCCGGACAGCCCCCACACCCTCAAGCAGATCGACTCCGCACTGGCCGGCGTCGCCACCCGCGGTACCGCCGCGTGGCGTTTCCAGGGCTGGCCGCAGGACAAGATCCCGATGCACGCCAAGACCGGTACCGCCGAGGTCTACGGCAAGCAGACCACCTCGTGGTTCGCGACGTACACCAAGGACTACACGATCGTCATGACGATCTCCCAGGGTGGTACCGGATCCGGAGCCTCCGGTCCGGCCGTGCGCAACATCTACAACGCCCTCTACGGCATCGACGCGAAGGGCGGCATCGACCCGAAGGCCGCACTGCTGCCCAGGCCGCAGGGCAAGCTGCCCAAGATCGAGAGCGACGGCACCATCGAGGCCCAGCCCATCAAGCCCTACGTCCCGCCGTCCCCGTCGCCCTCACCCTCGGGGAGCCCCCAGTGACCTCAAGCCACACCTCCCGGGCGTTCTCCATCCGCCGCTACACCCCGGAACTCGGCACCTGGGGAAAGCTGACGGCACGTGACTCCGTGCTGCGCAAGCTGGACTGGATACTGCTGGTGTCCTGTCTGCTGCTGTCCCTCCTCGGCTCGCTGCTCGTCTTCTCCGCCACCCGCAACCGCACCGAGCTCAACAAGGGCGACGAGTACTACTTCTTCCTGCACCACCTGCTCAACCTCGGCATCGGCCTGGCGCTGGCCGGCGGCACGATCTGGCTCGGCCACCGCACCCTGCGCGGCGCGATCCCGGTGCTGTACGCCCTGTCGGTGGTGCTGGCCGTGCTGGTGCTGACCCCGCTCGGCGCCACCATCAACGGCTCGCGCTCCTGGCTGGCGATCCCCGGCGGCTTCTCCCTCCAGCCCGCCGAGTTCGCGAAGATCACCATCTCGCTCGGCATGGCGATGATCCTGGCCTCCCGGGTCGACGCCGGCGACCGCCCGTACCCCGGACACCGCACCGTCGTCCAGGCGCTCGGGCTGGCCGCCGTGCCCGTCCTCATCATCCTGCTGATGCCCGACCTCGGCTCGGTCATGGTGCTCGGCGCCGTCATCCTCGGCGTGCTGCTCGCCTCCGGCGCGTCCAACCGCTGGATCCTCGGACTGGTGAGCGCCGGAGTCGTCGGCTGCGTCGCCATCTGGCAGCTCGGGCTGCTCGACGCGTACCAGATCGCCCGCTTCGCCGCGTTCGCCAACCCGAGCCTGGACCCGGCCGGTGTCGGCTACAACACCAACCAGGCCCGGATCGCGATCGGCGGCGGCGGACTGACCGGCTCCGGGCTCTTCCACGGCAGCCAGACCACCGGTCAGTTCGTCCCCGAGCAGCAGACGGACTTCATCTTCACCGTCGCCGGTGAGGAACTGGGCTTCCTGGGGGCGGGCCTGATCATCGTTCTGCTCGGCGTCGTGCTCTGGCGCGCCTGCCGGATCGCCCGCGAGTCGACCGAGCTCTACGGCACGATCGTGGCCTCCGGCATCATCGCGTGGTTCGCCTTCCAGTCCTTCGAGAACGTCGGCATGACGCTGGGCATCATGCCCGTCACCGGTCTGCCGCTGCCCTTCGTCTCCTACGGCGGCACGTCGATGTTCGCGGTCTGGATCGCCATAGGGCTGCTCCAGTCGATCCGGGTCGGCCGCCCGCTGTCGGCGTCCCGCTGACGGCGGGGCCCGGCCGCGGCCGGGTCACCGCCCGGTGTACAGCGCGAACCACAGCGACGCGGACCGCGGCCCGCCGGCGTACGGCGTGGTGCCCCAGTCGTCGGCGAGCGCGCCGGTCAGCCGCTGCCCGTGATCGGCGTCCTCGGCCAGCGGGTCGTACGGCGGGCGGGCCGGCGGCGGAACGGCCCGCGGGGGACGGCGGACCAGGGCCGCGTCGTGCACGCTGATCCGCAGGCCGTGCCCGGCCGTCAGCATCCGCAGCAGGATGTCGGCCGACCGCGGGGTGCGCAGATGGGAGGCGGTGACCGCCTCCGAGGTGAGCAGCACCGCGGTGTCCAGAAGCGGGGTGAGCGGGGTGTTCCGTAGGACGGCCGCCACGAAATCCCGGGCGAGCTTCGGCGTGCTGGGATCGCTCGGCGCCGTCAGCAGGAACGGGCGGGCCCCCGCCGAGACGCGGATGGGTGACCGGGCGACGGCTGCGCTGTGGGGGTGCACGGGTGTCTCCCTCCCCGGAGGGTCGAGTGAGCGCCGATCGCCACCCTGCGTGGGTGGCTAGTGACACACCGTAATCCACCTTCCCCGGCATGTGCCACCCGCCTTCCGGATGCTGGAACGGACCACGGAGAGCGACCCCGTCCGGGAGGCTGGTCCCTCGTATGGCCGCTGGCTACATTCGAGGCATGGCGGACACCGTGCGGGAGATCGAGCGGAAATACGAGGCCGACGACGACACCCACCTGCCCGACCTGGCCGGCGTCGACCGGGTCGCGAGCGTGGACGAACGCGGCACCGACAGCCTGGACGCCCTCTACTACGACACCGCGGACCAGCGCCTCGCCGCGGACGGCGTCACCCTCCGGCGGCGCACCGGAGGCCCGGACGCCGGCTGGCACCTGAAGCTACCGGTCGCCGCCGGTGTGCGCGACGAGATCCGGGCGCCCCTCTCGGACGCCCCGCCCCCCGAACTGACCGCACTGGTCCGCTCCCGGACCCGCGGCCGGGACCTGATCCCGCTCGTCCGGCTGCGGACCCGGCGGACGGTCCGGGTGCTGCGCGATGCCGCGGGCGCACCCCTCGCCGAAGTGGCGGTGGACGCGGTGACCGCGCGGCGGGTGACGTTCGCGGCTCCGCCGGACGCGGCGCCCGGCGGCACCGGCCCGATGGAGGCGCGCTGGCACGAGATCGAGGTCGAGCTGGCCGAGGGCGACGGCGACACCGGGCTGCTGGACGCGATCGGCCGGGCGCTGGCCGCCGCCGGGGTGCGCCCCGCCTCGGCGCCCTCCAAGCTGGCCCGGGCCCTGACCGAGACCGGCCTGCGCGCCGACGGGGCCGACGAGCGCCCCGCGGGCGCCTCGTCCGCCCGCTCCGGCGGGAAGCCGCGCACCGCCGCCGACCTCGTCCTGGACTACGCCGCCGCGCAGGTGCGGGCGATCACCGCGCTCGATCCCGCGGTCCGCCGCGACCTGCCCGATTCCGTGCACCAGATGCGGGTCGCCACCCGCCGTCTGCGCAGCGCCTTCCGCTCCTACGCCAAGGTCCTCGACCGTGTCGTCACCGACCCGATCGGTGTCGAACTGAAGTGGTTGGCAGGGGAGTTGGGGGTGGGCCGGGATCAGGAGGTGCTGGCCGAGCGGCTGAGTGCGGGGCTGGCCGAGGTGCCCCGGACGCTGCGGCTCGGCCCGGTGGCCGCCCGGCTGCAGCTGTGGTCGCAGCGCAACCGGGCCGGCGCCCGGGACCGGGTGCTCGCCGTACTGGACGACCCCCGCTACCTGGCCCTCCTGGACCGGCTGCACGCCCTCCTGGCGGAGCCGCCGCTGCGCGCCGCCGCCGAGCGACCCGCCCCCGAGGCGGCGGCCCGGGCCGTCCTCAAGGACTACCGGCGGCTGGCCGGCCGGGTGGAGGCCGCGCTGGACGCCCCCGCCGGCCAGGGCCGGGACGAGGCGCTGCACAGCGCCCGCAAGGCCGCCAAGCGGGCCCGGTACGCGGCGGAGGCGGCCCGCCCGGCGCTCGGCAAGCCGGCGAAGAAGTTCGCCAAGCGGATCAAGAAGGTGCAGCAGCTGCTCGGCGACCACCAGGACAGCGTGGTGGCCCGGGGCGCCCTTCGCGACCTGGCCACCCAGGCCCACCGCGCCGGCGAGGGCGGCTTCACCTTCGGCCTCCTCTACGGCCATGAGGAAGCCTTGGCCGCCGAACGGGAGCGCGACCTCCCGGCCACCTGGGCGAAGGCCTCCCGCAAGGGGCTGCGGGCGAAGCTGGGGGCCTGAGAGGGGGGTGCCGCGTCCGCCGTGCGATTTCGGGTGCCGCCGAGCGGGTTACGCTTGAGAGTCGCCCCTTGTCAGCCCACGAAGGTTCGAGATGTCCGAGTCGGTTTTCCCGCAACTCGAAGCTCTGCTCCCACACGTGCAGAAGCCGATCCAGTACGTCGGCGGTGAGCTCAACTCCACGGTCAAGCCGTGGGAGAGCTGCGACGTCCGCTGGGCCCTCATGTACCCCGACGCGTACGAGGTCGGGCTGCCCAATCAGGGCGTCATGATCCTCTACGAGGTCCTCAACGAGCAGGAGGGCGTGCTCGCCGAGCGCACCTACAGCGTCTGGCCGGACCTCGAAGCGCTGATGCGCGAGCACAAGGTGCCGCAGTTCACGGTCGACGCGCACCGCCCCGTCGGCGCCTTCGACGTGCTCGGCGTCTCCTTCTCGACGGAGCTGGGCTACACCAACCTGCTCACCGCCCTGGACCTGGCCGGCATCCCGTTCGAGTCCAAGGACCGCACCGACGAGCACCCGCTGATCCTCGCGGGCGGCCACGCCGCCTTCAACCCCGAGCCGATCGCGGACTTCCTCGACTGCGCGGTGGTCGGCGACGGCGAGCAGGCGGTGCTGGAGATCACCGAGATCATCCGCACCTGGAAGAACGAGGGGCGCCCGGGCGGCCGGGACGAGCTGCTGTTCCGCCTCGCGAAGACCGGCAGCGTCTACGTCCCCAAGTTCTACGACGTCGAGTACCTGGCCGACGGCCGGATCTCCCGCGTCGTGCCCAACCGCTCCGGCGTCCCGTGGCGGGTCTCCAAGCACACCGTCATGGACCTGGATGAGTGGCCGTACCCCAAGCAGCCGCTGGTGCCGCTCGCCGAGACCGTGCACGAGCGGATGTCGGTGGAGATCTTCCGGGGCTGCACCCGCGGCTGCCGTTTCTGCCAGGCCGGCATGATCACGCGCCCCGTGCGGGAGCGAAGCATCACCGGCATCGGCGAGATGGTGGACAAGGGTCTGAAGGCCACCGGATTCGAGGAGGTCGGCCTGCTGTCACTGTCCTCCGCGGACCACACCGAGATCGGTGACATCGCCAAGGGCCTCGCCGACCGGTACGAGGAAGACAAGATCGGCCTGTCGCTGCCCTCGACCCGGGTCGACGCCTTCAACATCGACCTCGCCAACGAGCTGACCCGCAACGGCCGCCGGTCCGGCCTCACCTTCGCCCCCGAGGGCGGCTCCGAGCGCATCCGCAAGGTCATCAACAAGATGGTCTCGGAGGAGGACCTGATCCGTACGGTCGCCACGGCCTACGGCAACGGCTGGCGCCAGGTGAAGCTGTACTTCATGTGCGGTCTGCCCACCGAGACCGACGACGACGTGCTGCAGATCGCCGACATGGCGACCAAGGTCATCGCCAAGGGCCGCGAGGTCTCCCGGTCCAACGACATCCGCTGCACGGTCTCCATCGGCGGCTTCGTGCCCAAGCCGCACACCCCGTTCCAGTGGGCGCCGCAGCTGTCGGCGGAGGAGACGGACGCCCGGCTCGAAAAGCTCCGCGACAAGATCCGCGGCGACAAGAAGTACGGCCGCTCCATCGGCTTCCGCTACCACGACGGCAAGCCCGGCATCGTCGAGGGCCTGCTCTCCCGCGGTGACCGCCGCATCGGCGCCGTCATCCGGGCCGTCTACGAGGACGGCGGCCGCTTCGACGGCTGGCGCGAGCACTTCTCCTACGACCGCTGGATGCAGGCCGCCGAGAAGACGCTGCCGGAGTTCGGCGTGGACGTCGCCTGGTACACCACCCGCGAGCGGGAGTACGAGGAGGTCCTGCCCTGGGACCACCTGGACTCCGGCCTCGACAAGGACTGGCTCTGGGAGGACTGGCAGGACGCCCTCGACGAGACCGAGGTCGAGGACTGCCGCTGGACTCCGTGCTTCGACTGCGGTGTCTGCCCGCAGATGGACACCCAGATCCAGATCGGCCCCACGGGCAAGAAGCTGCTGCCGCTGACGGTCGTCAAGTAGCGCGTGCCGTAAGGAAGTTCGGCCCGGCCCCGCCCTCGCGGTGGCCGGGCCGCAGCGTGCTCGGCACAATGATCCGATGCCCGCACCGCACCCGTCGACGGCAGGGCGGCTCGTCGCCCCCTCCGTCGAGTTCCGCGACTCCTTCCTCGCCGCCATGGACGAGTTCCGCGCCGACGGCGCCGAGCACACCCCGCAGTCCCACCTGGCGCGCGAACTGCGCACCTGGCACACCCGCTGGCCGACCCCCGAGGGGTTCGCCGCGTACGTCGCCGAGGTCGCCGGGACCGCCTACGACGAGCGCGCCGACGGCCGGGTGCCGATGTCCACCCGGTGGTGGGTGGTGGACGGCAGCTATCTGGGACGCGTCACCTTCCGTCACCGGCTCACCCCCTCCCTCCGCACCTGGGGCGGTCACATCGGGTACGCGGTCCGGCCCGGTGCCCGGCGGCAGGGGCACGCCACCGCGATGCTGCGCGCCGCCCTGCCGATCGCCCGGGACGAGCTGGGCATCGATCCGTTGCTGGTCACCTGCGACGCGGACAACACCGGATCACGCAAGGTCATCGAGGCCTGCGGGGGGATCTTCGAGGACCAGCGGGACGAGAAGCTGCGGTACTGGATCACCGCGACGGTGCCCGCCGGCGGCCTCGGCGACGGGTCCGGTGATCAGGTCTGAGGGGGGCCGGGCCGCCCTTGGGGAACCAGGAGGCCCGGGGACACGTACTCTAGGTAGCAGTACGACCGCTCTCACGAAGGACTGAACGACACTGGGCAAGCGACAGCCCGAAGGCCCGCCGCCCGCACCGGCGGTGCAGCGCATCCGACTGCGCTACACCAAGCGCGGCCGCCTCCGGTTCACCAGCCACCGCGACTTCCAGCGCGCTTTCGAGCGGGCGCTGCGCCGCGCCGAGGTCCCCATGGCCTATTCGGCGGGCTTCACCCCGCACCCCAAGGTGTCGTATGCGAACGCCGCCCCGACCGGCACGGGCAGCGAGGCCGAGTATCTGGAGATCCAGCTCGCCGAGCGCCGCGACCCGGACAAGCTTCGCGAGCTCCTCGACGAGTCGCTGCCGACGGGGCTCGACGTGATCGACTCGGTCGAGGCGCTCACCAGCGGCCTGGCCGACCGGCTGCAGGCATCGGTGTGGGAGCTCCGGCTCGACGGCGTCGACCCCGAGGCCGCTGCCCGCGCCGTCGAGGCGTTCCTCGCGGCCGAAGAGGTGCTGGTCGAGCGCCGCACGAAGAACGGCATGCGGACCTTCGACGCCCGGGCCGCGGTGGCACATCTGGAGGTGGCCGGTTGCCAGGGCGATAGGCCCGACGGCAAAGCCTGTGCGATACTGCGGCTGGTTGTTCGGCATGTGACACCCGCCGTTCGACCCGACGACGTCCTGTCCGGCCTCCGAGCTACGGCCGACCTGGCGCCGCCGGTCCCCGCTGCGGTGACCAGGCTGGCGCAGGGGCTGCTCGATGAGGAGACCGGCGCGGTGACCGACCCGCTTGCGCCCGACCGCGACGCTGCCACGGCCGCCCCATCCACGGCCGCCGGGCAGAGTGCCGCGAAGGCGCCGGGCGGGGCCTCCCCGGCAGCCGGGGAAGGCACTGCGTAGGACCGCCGTCGTCGCGTCGCCGATCAACCAGGGCGCCACCCCGGTCCGGCAGACGCACTGACCAGGAGACTTTCGCCGGTCCCCACCCCAAAAAAAGGGGCCGGCGAGCGAGACGACAGCTCCCGTGCGGCGCCCACGCCCCGGACAGCGGGTTCCGCGCTCATCACGCGGCCCGCTACCGGAACAAGGCGCGGCGCCCGGGAGCGTGACGGGAGAACCGCCCGCATGCTCGAGCCCATTGAGCCCACTGAAGCCACGTCGTCCCCGGACCGCGGTCCGGACGACAACCACTCACCCAGTGACACGCTGCCGCCGCGCCGTCGGCGCCGGGCGGCGTCCCGGCCGGCCGGCCCCCCGGTCGCCGGCGACGCCCCCGCGGCCACCGTGGTGAGCACCGAGCCCACCGAGCCGACGGCCACCCGCGCCGCCGCCGAGGAGCCCGCCGCGTCCGCGGTGAGCAGCGGCGACGAGGCCAAGCCGGCCCGTACGCGCCGCCGTGCGACCCGTAAGGCCACCGCCCCCGCCGGGGCCCCGCCGGCCGCCGCCGAGGCGCCGGCAGAGGCGCCTGCCGCCCCCGCCCCCGCCGCCGAGGCGCCCGCGGAGGTGCCGCAGGCCGAGGAGGCCGCCCCGCGCCGTACCCGCCGCCGGGCGACCCGCAAGGTGACCTCCCCCACCGCTTCCCCGCAGCCCGAGGCCGCCCCGGAACCGGCCGCGGTGGTCGAAGAAGCCGAGGAGGCCGAGGAGACCGCGCCGGTCGTCGAGGAGGCCGCGGTCGTCGAGGAGCCCGCGAAGCCGGCCCGTACGCGTCGCCGTGCGACCCGTAAGGCCACCGCTCCCGCCGGTGCCCCCCAGGTGAGCGCCGAGGCGCCGGCCGAGGCCCCGGCCGCCGCAGTGGAGGCGCCGGCGCCCGCGGAGACCGTCGAGGAGGCCCCGGTCGCCGAGGAGCCCGCCAAGCCGGCCCGTACGCGTCGCCGTGCCACCCGTAAGGCCACCGCCCCCGCGGGTGCTCCGCAGCCGGCCGAGGAGCCCGCCGAGGCGCCCCTGCCGACCGGGGAGGCCGCGGCGGAGGCCGAGGCCCCCGCCGCGCCCGCCGCCGAGGAGACCGAGGAGACCGAGGGGCCGCGCCGCCGTACCCGCCGCCGTGCCGAGCGCGCCGCGGAGCCGGTCGCCGAGGCACCGCGCGCCGAGGAGGAGCCCGAGCAGGAGGCCCCGGCGCGCGGCCGCCGCCGCGCCCAGCGGCCGCCGACCGCGGTCTTCCAGGCGCCGGTCTTCACCGAGCCGATGTTCCAGACCCCCGAGACCGCCGCCGCCGCCCATGCCGCGGCGCGTCAGGAGGCCGCCGAGGCCGAGCAGCTCTCCGAGGAGCAGCCGCCGGCCGCCGCGCGGCGCCGTCGCCGCCGGGGCGCCCCCGCTGAGGCCGAGCAGGTCGTCACCGCTCCGGTGGAGGAGCCGGAGGCCGCCGAGGAGGCCGAGGCCGAGTCCGAGGAGGCCGGCCACGCCGAGGACGAGTTCGCCGAGCGTCCGTCGCGCCGCCGTCGCCGTGGTGGCCGTCGCCGTCGCCGCGGGGAGGCCGCCGAGGGTGCCGAGGAGCAGCCCGCCGAGGCCGCTGCTGAGGAGGGCGCCCAGGAGGCCGAGACCGAGGAGGCCGGCCGCCCGGAGGAGGCCGCCGAGGAGGCGGAGGAGCACGCCGAGGACGAGCAGCCGGCCGCCGGCAGCAGCAGCAGCCGCCGTCGCCGTCGCCGCCGCCGTCGCAGCGGGGAGGCCGCCGACGTCGAGGCCGCGCACGCCGACGACCCCGAGCGCACGGTGGTCAAGGTCCGCGAGCCCCGCAAGAAGGAGGAGGGCACCGGCGCGGACGAGGTGCAGTCGATCAAGGGGTCGACGCGCCTGGAGGCCAAGAAGCAGCGCCGCCGCGAGGGCCGCGAGCAGGGCCGCCGCCGGGTGCCGATCATCACCGAGGCGGAGTTCCTCGCCCGCCGCGAGGCCGTCGAGCGGGTGATGGTCGTCCGCCAGAGCGGCGAGCGCACCCAGATCGCCGTCCTTGAGGACAACGTGCTCGTGGAGCACTTCGTCAACAAGGAGCAGGCCACCTCGTACGTCGGCAACGTCTACCTCGGCAAGGTGCAGAACGTCCTGCCGTCGATGGAGGCCGCCTTCGTCGACATCGGCAAGGGCCGCAACGCCGTGCTGTACGCCGGTGAGGTCAACTTCGAGGCGCTGGGCATGGCCAACGGCCCGCGCCGGATCGAGACCGCGCTGAAGTCCGGCCAGTCGGTGCTGGTGCAGGTCACCAAGGACCCGATCGGTCACAAGGGCGCCCGCCTGACCAGCCAGGTCTCGCTGCCCGGCCGCTACCTGGTCTACGTGCCCGAGGGCTCGATGACCGGGATCAGCCGCAAGCTCCCGGACACCGAGCGGGCCCGGCTGAAGCAGATCCTCAAGAAGATCGTCCCCGAGGACGCGGGCGTGATCGTCCGTACCGCCGCGGAGGGCGCGAGCGAGGAGGAGCTGGCCCGCGACGTCCAGCGCCTGCAGGCCCAGTGGGAAGAGATCCAGAAGAAGTCCAAGAGCAGCAGCTCCAGCGCGCCGTCGCTCCTGTACGGCGAGCCGGACATGACCGTCCGGGTCGTGCGCGACATCTTCAACGAGGACTTCTCCAAGGTCATCGTCAGCGGTGACGACGCCTGGGAGACGATCCACGGCTACGTCGCCCACGTGGCGCCGGACCTCGCCGACCGGCTGCAGAAGTGGACCTCGGACGTCGACGTCTTCGCGACGTACCGGATCGACGAGCAGCTGATGAAGGCGCTGGACCGCAAGGTCTGGCTGCCCAGCGGCGGTTCGCTGGTGATCGACCGGACCGAGGCGATGGTCGTGGTCGACGTCAACACCGGCAAGTTCACCGGCCAGGGCGGCAACCTGGAGGAGACGGTCACCAGGAACAACCTGGAGGCGGCCGAGGAGATCGTGCGCCAGCTGCGGCTGCGCGACCTCGGCGGCATCATCGTGATCGACTTCATCGACATGGTGCTGGAGTCCAACCGGGACCTGGTGCTGCGGCGCCTGCTGGAGTGCCTGGGCCGGGACCGTACGAAGCACCAGGTGGCCGAGGTCACCTCGCTCGGCCTGGTCCAGATGACCCGCAAGCGGGTCGGCCAGGGCCTGCTGGAGTCGTTCTCCGAGTCGTGTGTGCACTGCAACGGCCGGGGCGTCATCGTCCACATGGACCAGCCGACGACGGCCGGTGGTGGCGGCAAGCGCAAGAAGAAGGGCAAGGCGGCGCCGGTCGAGGCCGCCCCGCCGCACGTCCACGAGGTCGAGGCCGCCGAGCCCGGCCCGGACGGCGGTGCGCCCGAGCTGGAGCCGGTGGCCGTGACGGAGGCCGAGCTGCAGCCCGCGGTGGCCGGTACCGACGAGTGGTTCAGCAGCCCGGCGGAGGCCGAGGCGGCTGCCGGACGCGGGCGGGGCCGCCGCCGGGTGAGCCGGAAGGTGTCCGCTCCGGCGGGCGCTCCCAAGGCCGCCGCCGAGGAGGCCGCCGCGATCGTGCTGCCGGCCGAGCCGGAGCCCGCGCCGGTCGCCGAGCCGGAGCCGGCCGCTGCGCCGGAGCCGGTCGCCGAGGCCCCGGAGCCCGCGCCGGCCCGTCCGCGCCGTCGGGTGACCCGTAAGGTGACCGCTCCGGCGGGCTCGCCCGAGGTGTCCGACGACTCCGCGGCGACCGTGGTGATCGCCACGCCGGCCGCGGCGGAGCCGGAGCCGGCCGCCGAGCCGGTGACGGAGCCGGCCGAGGCGCCGGCCGCGACCGCGGAGCCCGTCGAGGGCGCCGAGGCGGCCGAGCCGGAGGCGGCGCCCGTGGCCAAGAAGGCCGCGAAGAAGGCGACGGCCAAGAAGGCCACCGCCAAGAAGACCGCGGCGAAGAAGACCACGGCCAAGAAGACGGCGGCGAAGAAGACCACCACCGCCAAGAAGGCCACGGCGAAGAAGACCACCACGAAGAAGGCGACGACGAAGAAGGCCGCGGCCAAGAAGACCGCCGCCGCCGAGCAGCCCTCGGTCGCGCAGGCAGAGGGCGCGGCGTAAGCCGCTCCGGTGGAGCCGGTGCCTGCACCGGGTTCTCCGCGGAGGACTGAGCGTCACGACCGTACCCCGGGCCGTCACGGCGGCCCGGGGCCGGTTTGACCCCCTGGTCAAGGCCCCGTAACCTTGACCGTCGGTGTCTGAGAACTCAGCACACCACCACTTCTGAGCAACTACCTCTCGGTCCGCCGAGGGAGGCCGCTCGTCCGATCGGATTCCACGGGACGTCCCGAGCCCGTGAGAGCGGCTGGCATCAGAGGATCCGTTTCTAGCGAAAGAGAGTTCCGCGTGTACGCGATCGTGCGCACCGGCGGGCGCCAGCAGAAGGTCTCTGTCGGCGACGTCATCGAGGTTGACCGCATTTCCACCAGCAAGGTCGGCGACACCGTCGAGCTCTCCACGCTGCTGGTCGTCGACGGTGACTCGGTCACCAGCGACCCGTGGGTCCTGGCCGGCGTGAAGGTCCAGGGTGAGGTCGTGGACCACCACAAGGGCAACAAGATCCGGATCCAGAAGTACAAGAACAAGACCGGTTACAAGAAGCGGATCGGCCACCGCCAGCTCCACACGGCGCTGAAGATCACCGGCATCGACGCTCCGGCGAAGTAAGGGACTGAGGAGACATGGCACACAAGAAGGGCGCATCGTCCACCCGGAACGGTCGCGACTCCAATGCTCAGCGGCTCGGCGTGAAGCGCTTCGGCGGTCAGGCCGTCCTCGCCGGTGAGATCCTGGTCCGCCAGCGTGGCACCCACTTCCACCCGGGCTCGGGCGTCGGCCGCGGCGGCGACGACACCCTGTTCGCCCTGCAGGCCGGTGCGGTGCAGTTCGGCACCCACCGTGGCCGCAAGGTCGTGAACATCGTCCCGGTCGCCGAGTAATTCCGGCCGGACGTCACACAGCACCACTAGGGGCGGACCGCCTTTCCTGCGTGAGCGGGAAGGCCGGTCCGCCCTTGGCGTGTTACGACAGTGAGACCGCTGCCGTACCCGCCGTCCCGGCCGTAACCGCCGCGCTGCTCCCCGTAGTTGCGTGGCCGCCGCGGCGCCCCCGTAGTACCGCAGTACCCAGACCACCCCGCTCATCTGGAGGCACCCCACCATGACCACCTTCGTGGACCGCGTCGAGCTGCACGTCGCCGCGGGTAACGGAGGCCACGGCTGTGCCTCCGTACACCGGGAGAAGTTCAAGCCGCTCGGCGGCCCCGACGGCGGCAACGGCGGCCGCGGCGGCGATGTGATCCTGGTCGTCGACCAGGACGTCACCACCCTCCTCGACTACCACCACCACCCGCACCGCAAGGCCACCAACGGCCAGCCCGGTGCCGGCGACAACCGCGAGGGCAAGAACGGCAAGGACCTCGTCCTGCCGGTCCCGGACGGGACGGTCGTGCTCGACAAGAACGGTGAGGTGCTCGCCGACCTGGTGGGCCAGGGCACCACCTTCGTCGCCGGCCAAGGCGGCCGCGGCGGCCTCGGCAACGCCGCGCTGGCTTCCGCCCGCCGCAAGGCGCCCGGGTTCGCGCTGCTCGGCGAGCCGGGGGAGACCCGGGACATCGTCCTGGAGCTCAAGACCGTCGCGGACGTCGCGCTGGTCGGCTACCCGAGCGCGGGCAAGTCGTCGCTGATCTCGGTGCTCTCCGCGGCCCGGCCGAAGATCGCGGACTACCCCTTCACGACGCTGGTGCCCAACCTCGGCGTGGTCACCGCCGGCGCCACGGTCTACACCATCGCGGACGTCCCCGGCCTGATCCCGGGCGCCAGCCAGGGCAAGGGCCTGGGCCTGGAGTTCCTGCGGCACGTCGAGCGCTGCGAGGTGCTGGTGCACGTCCTGGACACCGCGACCCTGGAGTCCGACCGGGACCCGGTCTCCGACCTCGACGTCATCGAGGAGGAGCTGGCCCAGTACGGCGGCCTGGAGAACCGGCCGCGGGTGGTCGTGCTCAACAAGGTCGACATCCCCGACGGCAAGGACCTGGCCGACATGATCCGGCCGGACCTGGAGGAGCGCGGCTACCGGGTCTTCGAGGTCTCGGCCGTGGCCCGCCAGGGCCTCAAGGAGCTGTCGTACGCGCTGGCCGACATCGTCGCCAAGGCGCGCGCCGCCAAGCCCGTCCAGGAGGCGACGCGGATCGTCATCCGTCCCAAGGCGGTGGACGACGCGGGCTTCACGGTCACGCAGGAGGGCGAGGGCTTCTTCCGCGTACGGGGCGAGAAGCCGGAGCGCTGGGTGCGGCAGACGGACTTCAACAACGACGAGGCGGTCGGCTATCTGGCGGACCGGCTCAACCGCCTCGGCGTCGAGGACGCGCTCCTCAAGGCGGGCGCCCGCGCCATGGACGGCGTGGCGATCGGCCCGGAGGACAACGCGGTGGTCTTCGACTGGGAGCCGTCGATGACGGCCGGTGCGGAGATGCTGGGCCGGCGCGGCGAGGACCACCGCTTCGAGGCACCCCGCCCGGCCGCCCAGCGCCGCCGCGACCGCGACGCGGAACGCGACGAGGCCGCCCAGGAGTACGACGGCTTCAAGCCGTTCTAGCGGACTGACGCTCAGCGGCCTGGCGGACTGCCGCTCAGCGGCGCGCTGGGGAGCCGATGCTCTAGGGAACGGACGCTCTGGGGAGCCGCCGGTAACCGGAGACTGCTGTGCGCCGGAGACCGACGCGCCCGGAACCGCCGCGCGCCGTAAACCCGCGCAAGCCCGCGCACATGTACCCGCCCACCCCCCGAAGGGGGGTGGGCGGCGGGGAAAACAAACAACCAGGGCGCAGGAAAACCAGGCACCGGAAATCCAGCGCCACCGAAAAACCAAGGCACCGCCCCCGAAAACCAAGGCACCGCCCCCGAAAAATCGAAGCGCAGGCCCCGAAAACCGAAGCGCAGGCCCCGGGAAGAGATCTTCCCGGGGCCTGCGCTTGTGCTCAGCGCCGTCCGCGGAGGCCGCAGACGGCGTTCTGCGGGCTAGACGCCGGCCGTCGCGTCCGAGGTGCCGTTGGCCTCGTGTTCGGCCGTCTCCGGGCCGTCCACGCCCTCCTGCGAGCGCTGGCCGGGGATGCCGGAGAGCCGGTTCTCCATGCGGATGCGGCGTTCGTCGGCCTTGGCGCACAGGTCCATCGCCGCCCGGTTGAAGCGGACCGACGACGGCGGGTCCGACGGGCCCAGCAGGTGCTCCTTGAGCTCGGCCCGCTCCGCGACGAGGGTGTCCTTCTCCGGGTTGCGGACCGCGTCGAGCAGACCGGCCACCTCGGCCGCCTCCGGCGTGAGGATCGTCGCCGCCCGGACGGTCGGGAAGTTCGCCCGGAAGTCGTCCTCGCTCATGCCCGACGTATTGGCGACCGCGTACGGCTTCTCGCTGGTCAGGTAGTCCGAGACCACGCTGGAGACGTCGCTGATCAGCACGTCGGCCTGGTTGAAGCAGCTGAAGATGCCGGGGCGGGCGGTGGTGATGATCTGGTGCTCCCACTCGGGGAAGGAGTTCCAGTACGCCTCCTCCCAGGCGGTGACCGCGTCCGCGACGGCGGTCGCGCGGCCCTCCTCGGGAGTGCCCTGCAGCCGCATCCGCTCCAGCTCGTCGGCGCTCTTGCGGAACGCCGAGGTGGTCAGCGCGTTCAGCGCCTCGGCGCGGCGGGCCAGCTCGGCGGCGGCCTCCGGGCCGGGGCGGTCCCCGCTGCGCCGGGCGTTGGCCTCCGTGATCATCGCCTGGATACGGGCGTTCGCGGCGCCCGCCCGCGGGTCGACGGAACCGGTCATCGGGTGCGGCTTGTACAGCAGTCGCACGTTCTCGTCGGCGAGGAGTTCGCGGACGATGTTCTCGCCGGCCAGGATCACCGAGGTGTTGCCCGGGTTGCCGTCCCAGCCCTCCCAGGTCGGGGCGTACAGCACGGTGGTCCGGCCGGCCGGGGCGCCCTCGTAGGGGCGGATCGGGGCCAGCTGGGGGCGGCCGACCTCGACGACGTCCTTGTCCTCCACGCCGATGTCGGCGAGCTGGTAGCGGTCGCGGGCCGCCGGACCCGCCACCCAGACCTCGTCGTACGCCTTGGCGTACGGGTTGCAGGAGGACAGCTTGTCGCTCTCGCCGTGGTTGATGAACGCGTGCTTGATCGACGGGATCCGGAGGATCTGCGAGGTCTTGCCGGAGTTCGCCGGGTGCAGCAGGACCTTCAGCGTGGAGTGCTCCAGGCGCATCAGGTTGGCGACCTTCGGGATGCAGACGATCGGGATGTCCGTGGCCTCGATCTTCTGCACCATGAAGCGCTCACGGAGCACGATGATCGGGTTGCCGTCCAGGGAGGCGAGCGTGCTCAGCCACATGTTGGCCTGGTAGGCGGAGGACGAGCCGCCGGAGAAGTACATGCCGACGGTCGGCCGGTACTCGGCCAGCCAGTTGTCCAGCCACTCCAGCGCCTGCTGTTCGGCGACCACGCGCTTCTTGGGCAGCAGCCAGGTGCCCAGGTAGAGGGTGCCGCCGGCCGACAGGGCCAGGGAGACGGTCAGTCCGATGCCGCCCCAGTAGGCGTCGGTCGTGATCGCGGTCACCATCATGCCGACCGTGGTCGGCACCGAGAAGCGCAGCAGCCGCCGGCCCGTCTGGCGGGACAGGATCCGCGGCGGCGCGTCGCACAGCCGCAGCTCGCCGGCGTCGATGTTGCGCGTCACGAACGGCAGGCTGCGGGTCCTGCGGACCAGCACCGCGACCGCCTGGCACACGAAGTGGGTGCCGTAGAAGAGGAGCAGCGTGATGGTGAGCGGCGCCTGCTCCTCCAGCGGGTTGATGCCGTCGATGTGCAGCAGGCCGACCAGTATCAGCATGTCGCGCAGCAGCTGGCGCACCGTGACGTCGAACCGGATCCGGCCCAGCACGGCGAGCAGGCCGGGCTGCTTGTGCTGGAGGACCAGGTCGAGACCCAGGTTGATCACGGAGGCGGCGATGAACAGCGGGATGACGGGCAGCAGCGCACCGACGAGCTGGGCGGTGAACGCGAGCATCATCGCGAGGAGTGCCGCGAGCTGTACGGCTCGGCGGGGAACGATTCCGGCGGAAGGCACGGGGGAGGGCTCCTGGCAGCAAGAAGGTCAGGGGGGAGGCCGAAGTGGGGCGGCCGGGTCCCGCGCTGCGACGCCGCCGGAGCGGCGAAACGGGACCGATGGACACCCGACCGTATGACCTTGTTGGCCTTGGTGACAATCTGCTGTGGCTCTCATCACCGCGAAAGCGGATCAATCGAACGCAACCCCTTGGCCGTTCCGCCCGTCTTAAGGAATTCCGGGTGGGTGGCGGTAAATGCAGTAAATACAGCCACGGGAAGAAGCCTTCGACCGAATACGGCGGGCGGGCCGGAGGGCGCCCCTCCGTATTGTTCCAGGCCCTTGGCGGTGGTGCACGCCACCCGTGCCGGTCCGTTCGCCGTCCCACCGGGCGTCCGCCAGGCGATATCGGCACGCGCCGGCGGGCCGCACTGCCGTAGATTGCGCCCGTAGGGACGCGTACGGGACGGTCGGGACCACCCGTACGGCGGCGGGAAACAGGCGAGCAGTACAGGGGTACAGCAGGTGGCAGGCGCAAGGCAGGACGTCGCTCACGCACGGCGGATCGTGGTGAAGGTGGGCTCGTCCTCACTGACCACGGCCGCCGGCGGACTGGACGCGGACCGGGTCGACGCGCTGGTGGACGTGCTGGCCAAGCACCAGGACAAGGAGATCGTGCTGGTCTCCTCCGGTGCCATCGCGGCCGGCCTGGCCCCGCTGGGCCTGGACCGGCGGCCCCGCGACCTGGCCCGCCAGCAGGCCGCCGCCAGCGTCGGCCAGGGCCTGCTGGTCGCCCGCTACACCGCCTCCTTCGCCCGCTACGGCCGGCGCGTCGGCCAGGTCCTGCTGACCTCCGACGACACCAGCCGCCGGGCCCACTACCGCAACGCCTGCCGGACCCTGGACCAGCTGCTCGCCATGGGTGCCGTGCCGATCGTCAACGAGAACGACACGGTCGCCACCGACGAGATCCGCTTCGGCGACAACGACCGGCTGGCCGCGCTGGTCGCCCACCTCGTCCGCGCCGACCTGCTGATCCTGCTGTCCGACGTGGACGGCCTCTACGACGGCGACCCGGCCACCCCGGGCACCTCGCGGATAGCCGAGGTCCGTGGTCCCAAGGACCTCGAAGGCGTCTCCATCGGGAGCGCGGGCAAGGCCGGTGTGGGCACCGGCGGCATGGTCACCAAGGTCGAGGCGGCCCGGATCGCGGCCGCGGCCGGCATCCCCGTCATCCTGACCTCCGCCGTGCACGCCGCCGAGGCGCTGGCCGGCGGGCCCACGGGCACGCACTTCCTGCGGACCGGGCGGCGCTCCGCCGACCGGCTGCTGTGGCTCGCACACGCCTCCACCCCGCGCGGCGCGCTCGTCCTGGACGACGGCGCGGTGCGGGCCGTGGTGGAGCGGCACTCCTCGCTGCTGCCCGCCGGGATCGCCGCCGTGGAGGGCGAGTTCTCGGCCGGTGACCCGGTGGAGCTGCGGGACGGCGGGGGCCGGGCGATCGCCCGCGGGCTCGTCAATTTCGACGCCCGGGAAATCCCCCGATTGATTGGCCGTTCGACCCGCGATCTCGCCCGTGAGCTGGGCCCCGCCTACGAGCGGGAGGTCGTGCACCGCGACGATCTCGTGCTGCTGCACCACTGACGCCGTCGCGCCCCGCCGCCGGCCGTCGCGGCACCGGCACCCCGCCCCGGCCGCGGTGTGCGGACCGGGCTTTCCCGCGAGAGCTTGGCAAAAACGCCCCCGCGACGGCCCGCGGACTGGTCAACTTTGTTGCGGGGCGCCACGGGGGAGGGGTGCCCGCCGCGCGCAAGCGCACCGTCGACGTACCACCCAGTCGGCCCGCAACCGCCCAGGGCCGAGCAATTCGCAGTACAGGAGGCCGCCGGTGAGACGAGGGCGCCCAGGAGCACCGCCCCGAGGGACGGCGGAGCGCACGCTGACCAGCGTCGGACCCGGCCCGGCCACCGGCCGGCCGGACGAGACGCACCCGGAGGAGCGGAGCGGTACCGCGCGGCGAAACACGGAGAGTGACGGCCGGGAGGCGTCCCGGCTCTGGCACATCACCCTCAGCGTCTCCGGCGCCGAGGCCCCGCTGCGGGAGGTCCGGCGGGCGCTGGAGCAGCTCGCGCACGACCATCCCTTCCTGCTGACCAGCCGCTACGCCAACGACCACGCCGAGATCCGCTACTGGGAGGAGGCCCGCGATCTGCACGACGCCGCGGCGGTCGCCCTGCGGCTCTGGGGCGAGCACCGCTCGACGGCCAAGCTGCCCCCGTGGGAGATCGTCGGCCTGGAGGTCATCGACCGTGAGACGTACCACCAGCGCATCGCCGAGGGTTACGGTCCGCCACCGGCCGCACCCGTAGGCGTGCACCCCTTCTGAGGGGCGGCCCGATGCGTTCCGCGCTGTGAGATGACCCGTGGCCGCGGCCTGCCCGCCCGATAGGCTGCGGCCATGACCAGCAGCGCATCGCAGACCTCGCCCGTCCTCGACACCGCCCGCCGCGCGCGGGAGGCGGCCGCCGTCCTGGCGCCACTGCCGCGGACGGCCCGCGACGCCGCGCTGCTCGCCATCGCCGACGCCCTGGTGGAGCGGGCCGAGACGATCGTCGAGGCCAACGCCCGGGACATCGCCAAGGCCCGGGAGGCCGGCACCGCCGAGTCGATCGTGGACCGGCTCACCCTCACCCCGGAGCGGATCGCGGCGATCGCCGCGGACGTCCGCCAGGTCGTGGCGCTGCCCGACCCGGTCGGCGAGGTGGTCCGCGGCTCGACCCTGCCCAACGGCCTCGACCTGCGCCAGGTCCGGGTCCCGCTCGGCGTGATCGGCATCATCTACGAGGCCCGGCCCAACGTGACGGTGGACGCCGCCGCCCTCTGCCTGAAGTCCGGCAACGCCGTGCTGCTGCGCGGCTCGTCCTCCGCCTACGCCTCCAACAGCGCCCTGGTGGAGGTGCTGCGCGACGCCGTCCAGAGCGCCGGACTGCCCGCCGACGCCGTCCAGCTGGTGCCCGGCGAGAGCCGCGACTCGGTGCGCGAGCTGATGCGCGCCCGCGGCCTGGTCGACGTGCTGATCCCGCGCGGCGGCGCCTCGCTGATCCGCACGGTCGTCGAGGAGTCCACCGTCCCGGTGATCGAGACCGGCACCGGCAACTGCCACGTCTACGTCGACGAGGCCGCCGACCTCGACATGGCGATCGACATCCTGATCAACTCCAAGGCCCAGCGGCCCAGCGTCTGCAACGCCGCCGAGACCGTGCTGGTGCACGCCGGCATCGCCGAGAAGTTCCTGCCGCGCGCCCTGGAGGCGCTCACCCAGGCCGGTGTGGTCGTGCACGGCGACGCCGCCTGGCAGCAGGCCGGCCCCGGGCTGGTCGCGGCCGCCACCGACGAGGACTGGGCGACCGAGTACCTCTCGTACGACATCGCGGCCGCCGTGGTGCCCGACCTGGACGCGGCGGTGGCGCACATCCGGCGCTGGTCCTCCGGGCACACCGAGGCGATCGTCACCACCTCGCAGGCCGCGGCCCGCCGGTTCACCCAGTTGGTGGATTCCACCACCGTCGCGGTCAACGCCTCGACCCGCTTCACAGACGGCGGACAGTTCGGTTTCGGCGCCGAGATCGGCATCTCCACCCAGAAGCTTCACGCCCGCGGCCCCATGGGCCTGCCGGAACTGACCTCCACCAAATACATCGTCACCGGCGATGGCCACACCCGCTGACACCGGCCCCGGATTCCCCGTCACCGGCACCTCGTTCTCTGTGTTCTCTGTGCTTTCTCCCTGCCCAAAATGGTCCCCCGGGGCTAACCTGGACGGGTGCCGGACGACGTGGGGGGCACGCCGTTCCCGGACGGCGAAGAGCCCGACGAGCACCACCACGGGAGCCACGGAAAAGCGGATGAGGAATTCGCTTCCGTGGTCTTCGACGAGGAATTCGTCCGGTCCGCGCGCATCCACGAGCCCTCGGCGGTCGAACGGATGCTGGCCGCCGCCGAGGCGCGCGCCGAGGCCGAAGCGGCCCGCTCGGCCCCCGGTTTCGGCCCCGACGGCGCGGACGACCACGACGCGTACGGCGTCCCGCGGCACCGCGGCACGTACGGCGGGTTCGAGGACGACGACTACGACGACCACCCGTACGGCCCCTACGGCGGGTCGCTGCGCCCGTACCGCGGCAGCACCCGCTGGCACCGGCCGGTGGCCTGGGTCCTGGCCGTGGTCATGGGCATCGGGCTGGTCGCGCTCGCCTTCAGCGCCGTCTACCGTGGTGCCTCCGGGCGCAACCAGAGCCCCGCGCCGGCACCCACGTCCAGCGGTGCCGACGCCCCGGCCACGGGCGGCGCGGACAGCGGGCGCACGGCGCGCCCCGGCCTGCCGTCGCTGCCGTCCGCTGATACCGTGCGCCCGTCATTTTCCGCCGGCACCCGCGCGCAGTGACGCCGCCGTGCGCTGCCCGTATCGGGGGCGCCCGAAACGGAACGGTGCGCTGAAGTTGCCCGCCGCCCCGGCGTTTACCTTTGCCCCGGCCGACCTACTCTTGTTGTATGACCGGGCCTGGTGACCCTCCCGAAGGGACGCCCAACGGCGCCCCGGGAGGCGGTGAGGACGAATACCGATCCGTCGTCTTCGACGAATCGTTCGTGCGCGCTGCGCGGCTGCAGGAATTCTCCGCCGACGAACGGCTCGGCGAGCACCACGCACCCGCCGTGAAGACCCGGCACGCCTGGATGCGGCTGGGGGGCTCCCGGCAGGCGATCCTGCTGGTACTGCTGATCGTGCTGGCCTTCGGCACCGCCGTCTACATGGGCATCCGGCATCCGTACAAGACCCCGGAACCGCCCCGGGCGCAGCCGTTGCGGTCGGCCGTCGTGCCGCTCGCGCCCAGCGGGGAGGTGCCCGGCGGGACGCCGGAGGACCTCTTCGCGCACAGTCCCGCGGCGAATTACCGGATCGGCGCCGCGGGCGTGAACCTGCCCACGGTCTCCCGCACCGACCACTTCTCCGACGGCCAGATCGTCTCCGCGCTGACCATCGCCAAGGACTACCTCGTCCGTTCCTCGCTGGACCCGGAAACCCTCACCGGTGGGTCCGTACGGCCGCTGCGGCTGCTGCTCGACACCGGCCAACTCGACCAGTTCGACCGCAGCTTGGCGCACCCGGACGACAACGGCAGGAACGCCGCCACCGGCTGGCTGGTCCGCTTCGACCCGAAGCAGACCCGGCTCGCGGACCGGAACGTACGGGTCAACGGCACGCTGTCCGCAGCGGAGTTGAGCCCGGACGCGCTGGAGGTCACCGCGGACTACACCTTCGTCTATGCCGTCCGGCCCGGCCCCGGCGCCCGGCAGGACGCGGCCGGCCAGGGCGTCGGCAAGGCCACCGCGGGCGCCGCCTCGCTGGTCACCGTGCGGCGCGAGATGCACTTCCGGCTGGGCCGCGACGACCTGGCCGATCACCGCCTGGAGGTGCTGCAGAGCAGCTTGCAGGCCGGGCCGCTGGCCTGCTCCTCGCAGCCGGCCGACGCACTGCGCCCGCTCTTCGCGGGACAGCACGCCAGCAGCGAGCGCCCGGCCGGCACCGACCCCTACGCCAGGGACCGGGCCAACCCCTCGCTGTGCGGTCAGCTGGCGCCGTCCGCCGAGCCGAAGCCGGCCCACCCGATCCGCTAGGCGTCCGAGGACCCTCCGGGCAGGCGAGCCGCTCCGGGGGTGCGCGCCGTGCCGAGCGTGCGAGCCGTTCCCTCAGGCCTCCGAGCCGTTGGTCCGGTCCGTGCCGTTGGCGCCGCCCTGACCGCCGCGCGAGCCGCCGCCGAAGACCGTGTCCCGCAGCTTGCCGCCCAAGTCGCCCGCACCGCCCGCGATATCGCGGACCAGGCCCATCAGCGGGTCCTTGCTGTTGCGCACCGACTCCGCGTAGTGCGCCGCCGAGTCCCGGAACGAGTCGGACACCGAGGCGTCCTTGTCCTCGTCGCGGCGGAGGTAGTGGCCGTCCATGATCCGCTGGTAGTCGCGGCTGGCCGCCCACTTCTTCAGCTCGGCCGCCCGCACGGTCGTGAACGGGTGGCTGCGCGGCAGGAGGTTGAGGATCTTCAGCACGGAGTCGCGCAGATCGCCGCCCGACTCGTACTCGTCGGCCTGCTTGAGGAAGGCGTCGACGTTCATCTCGTGCAGATGATTGCCGCCGGCCAGCTTCATCAGGCCGCGCATCGAGGCCTGCAGGTCCTGCCCGACCAGCAGCCCGGCGCGGTCCGCCGACAGCTCGGACTTGCGGAACCACTCGCGCAGTGCCGTCACGATCGCCATGATCGCGACGTTGCCCAGCGGGATCCAGGCGACCTTCATGGCGAGGTTCGTCAGGAACAGCAGGATCGTGCGGTAGACCGCGTGCCCGGAGAGGGCGTGGCCGACCTCGTGGCCGACGACCGCGCGCATCTCCTCCTCGTCGAGCAGCTCGACGAGGCCGGTCGTCACCACGATGATCGGCTCGTCCAGGCCGATGCACATGGCGTTGGGCTGCGGGTCCTGATTGACGTACATCGGCGGGACCTTCTCCAGGTCCAGGATGTAGCAGGCGTCGCGCAGCATGTCGTTCAGGTGCGAGAACTGCTGGTCGCTGACGCGCACCGAGTCCGACAGGAACAGCAGCCGGAGGCTGCGCTCCGGCAACAGGCCGCTGAGCGTCTTGAAGACGGTGTCGAACCCGCTGAGCTTGCGCAGGGCGACCAGCGCCGAGCGGTCCGCGGGGTGCTCGTACGACCGGGAGGAGATTCCGGGGAATCGCCGCCGGTCCCGGCTCGGTACACGCGCGCTGCCGTCTGGGCTCTCCGTCATTGGGGCCTCCCCCTCTTCGACTGCGTGAGTTTCAGACTAGAGGACGCCACTGACACGCGAATGGATGCTCGGGCGTACGCTGGCGATCGCACCAATGACCGCACAGGCCCGTACAAAAGACCCCGCGGGCCGGTACCCGAGGAGCGCCGCCATGCCGCATCCGAGCCTGCTGCTCGCCGCAGCCGAGCAGACCGCCAGGGACAGCGGCCCCGGATGGATCCTGCGCACCGTGATCATCGTCGGCGTGCTCGGCGCCGCCCTGCTCGCGTGGTTCCTGCTGCGCGGCTACGGCCAGGACTGACCGTCCGGGACCGCGACCCCGAGGCGGACGGACGCGGCCGGGCGCATCCGGGTGGAGTCGCCGTGAGCCCGCAGTGAGCCGACGCATACGATGTGGTGGAAGTCTCTGCCCGCATCGAGCCCGGATTGGTCCTGCTGACGATGAGCCTGCACACCACCGCACAGTCCCTGGTTTCCCTCGCCGCCGAACCCGGCCACGAGGGCGGTCACGCCAGCCTCAGCCCTTTCGTGACCGGCGGCGGTGCCCTGTTTGTCCTGCTCCTCCTGCTGTGGGTCACGACCCGGTTCAACCGGGACCGCTGAGCCCCGGCACCCGGCCCCCGGCATCGCGCGCCGCCCAGTAGGGTCTGCACGCATGGGAGAGCACACAGGGCCCGTGAAGCGGCGACTCGGAGTGATGGGCGGGACGTTCGACCCGATCCACCACGGACACCTGGTCGCCGCCAGCGAGGTGGCCAGTCAGTTCCACCTCGACGAGGTCATCTTCGTGCCCACCGGACAGCCGTGGCAGAAGAGCCACAAGAAGGTGTCCCCGGCCGAGGACCGGTATCTGATGACGGTCATCGCGACCGCCTCGAACCCGCAGTTCTCCGTCAGCCGTATCGACATCGACCGCGGCGGCAAGACGTACACGATAGACACGCTGCGTGATCTGCGTGCGGAGCACCGTGACGCGGATCTGTTCTTCATCACCGGCGCCGACGCGCTCAGCCAGATCCTGACCTGGCACGACGCCGCGGAGCTGGTGTCGCTCGCCCACTTCATCGGGGTGACCAGGCCCGGCCACGTCCTCGCGGACCCCGGGCTGCCCGAGGGGGCGGTGTCCCTGGTGGAGGTGCCCGCGCTGGCCATCTCCTCGACCGACTGCCGGGCGCGCGTCGCCCAGGGGGATCCGGTCTGGTACCTGGTGCCGGACGGTGTGGTGCGCTACATCGACAAAAAACAGCTGTACCGCAACGACTGCTGACGGGGCTGACGGAAAGGGGCACCGGTGAGCGACCGACACGATCCGTACGGGCCGCAGGACCCGTATGCCCGCGACCCTTACGCCCAAGAGCAAGGGCAGCAGGGGCAGCCGGGCTACACCTACGACGCCTACGGGCAGCCGGTCTACCACGACGCGGCCCGGCAGCCGTACGAGCAGCAGCACGACCCGTACGGCGGGCACCCCGCCCCGTCCGCCTACGAGGGCTACGACCCGTACGGCACGGCGCAGGGCCACCAGGCGCAGCAGACCTACCAGGGGCAGCAGGGCCAGCAGACCGGTGCGGGCCACGGCTACGACCCGTACGGCCGCGGCCAGGTCCAGGCGGACCCCGGCTACCCCCAGCAGTACGACCCGTACGGCCGGCCGCAGCAGGCGTCCCCCCAGCAAGCGCCCCCGCATCAGGCCTCCCAGCAGGAGTGGATCCCGCAGCAGGCCCAGCAGGCGCCGTACGAGCAGCTCTCCTACGAGGAGCAGCGCTATGGCGCTCCGGCCGCCCCCGGCGGCGGCGAGGACGCCCGGCAGCCGGGCGGCGGGCGCCGCGCCCCCTCGGACGGTCCGGCGGCACAGACGGTGAGCGGCCCGGCCGACGGGGCCGCCGGAGACCCCTCGGGCGCCCCGGAGTACCGCACGGAACAGTTCTCCTTCATCGAGGAGCCCGACGAGGACTCCGAAGACGTCATCGACTGGCTGAAGTTCACCGAGAGCCGGACCGAGCGGCGCGAGGAGGCCAAGCGGCGCGGCCGCAGCCGGATCATCGCGCTGTCGGTCGTCCTGGTCCTCCTGGTGGCCGGTGGCGCCGGCTATCTGTGGTGGGCGGGCAAGCTGCCCGGACTGGCCGGTCCGGACACCGGCCGGGCCGCCGCGGCCGGCGGCCAGAAGCGCGACGTCCTCGTGGTGCACCTGCGGGACACCAAGACGGGCAACAGCTCCACCGCGCTCCTCGTGGACAACGAGACCACCGAGAAGGGCACCACCGTCCTGCTGCCCAACAGCCTCGTGGTCCCCAAGGACGACGGCAGCAGCACCACGCTCGGCAAGTCCGTGAAGGCCGACGGCGCCGAGCCCACCCGGGACGCCCTCAACAGCCTCCTGGGCGCCGACCTGAAGGCCACCTGGCGGCTGGACACGCCCTATCTGGAGAACCTCGTCGAGACGGTCGGCGGGATCACCCTCGACACCGACGCCACCGTGCCCGGCGCCAAGAAGGGCGCCTCCCCGGTGGTCAAGCAGGGCCGCGCCCAGGACCTGGGCGGTCAGGCGGCCGTCGCCTACGCCACCTACCAGGCGCCCGGCGAGCCGCAGACCCGTCAGCTCCAGCGCTTCGGCCAGGTCATGCAGGCGACGCTGAAGAAGGTCTCCAGCGACGCCGACGGCGCCACCGCGACCGTCAAGGCGCTCCTCCAGGTCCTCGACCCGCCGCTCACCGAGGCCCAGCTGGGCAGCTCGCTGGCCCAGCGGGCCGAACTGGCGAAGACCGGGGCCTACCGCACGACCCTGCTGCCCGTACAGGCCGACGGCACGCTCAGCCCGTCCACCGCGGCCGGCGTGGTCAAGGACGTGCTCGGCGGCACGGTCAAGAAGACCGCGCCCGACACCACCGCCCGGGTGGCCGTCCGCAACGCCACCGGCAACAAGGCGGCCACCGGAAAGGCGCAGGTCGCCCTGCTCAACGGCGGCTACACCTTCGTCGACGACGGCACCGAGGGCGTGGCCCGGCCCGCCTCCCGGGTCACCTACGCCGACGCCGCCTCGAAGGCGAAGGCCACCGAGGTCGCCAAGACGCTGGGTCTGTCAGCGGGCGTGGTCCGGCAGGGCAAGGGCGCCGGGAACGCCGACATCACGGTGGTCCTCGGCCAGGACTACAAGGGCTGACGGGAGGGGCGGGCGGTCCGCCGCAGGGCCGCCCCGCCCCGTCCCGTCACCGGTGGGCCGAAGGCGCCGCGACCGCCCCTGACCAGCCCGGATGCGCGATCTGACCCGCTGGTTCGAAAACCCTGCCGGGAGTGTCAGTGGTCCGTGAGACCCTTGAGGGGTACTTGACCGCCGATCCGGTTGCCCACGGGGACCGCGGCGCGCGCCGCGGCGGGGCCGAGCCCCGCCCCGTGACCGGCCGGAAAAGCAGCCCTCGACCCGGAAAGCCGCTTGTGACCGCCACGGACCGCTCCATCGAGCTCATCAACGCCGCAGCCCAGGCCGCGGCCGACAAGCTCGCGCACGACATCATCGCGTACGACGTCAGTGACGTCCTCTCGATCACCGATGCCTTCCTGCTGGCCTCGGCCCCCAGCGACCGCCAGGTGAAGTCGATCGTCGACGAGATCGAGGAACGGCTCGCCAAGGAACTCGGCGCCAAGCCGGTCCGCCGGGAGGGCGACCGCGAGGCCCGCTGGGTGCTCCTCGACTACGTCGACATCGTCGTGCACATCCAGCACAGCGAGGAGCGCGTCTTCTACGCGCTTGAGCGGCTGTGGAAGGACTGCCCGGAGATCGGCCTCCCCGAGGACGCCCAGGCCACCCGCGGCAAGGCCGCCGCGCACGCCGAGGCCACTGCGGGCCGGCAGGACGGAGAGCTGCTCTGAACGGCACGAAGAAGGCGCCGGGCCGCCGCATCGTCCTGTGGCGGCACGGCCAGACGGCCTGGAATCTGGAGCGCCGCTTCCAGGGCTCCACGGACATCGAGCTGACCGAGGCCGGGCTGGCCCAGGCCCGGCGCTCGGCCCGGCTGCTCGCCGCCCTGAGGCCGGACGCGATCATCGCCTCCGATCTGAGGCGCGCGACCGCCACGGCGAACGAGCTGGCCGTGCTCACCCGGCTCGACGTGACCCATGACGCGGCCCTGCGCGAGACGTACGCGGGCTCCTGGCAGGGGCTGACCCACGAGGAGATCCTCGGGCGCTACGGCGAGGAGTACACCGCCTGGAAGCGCGGCGAGCCGGTGCGGCGCGGCGGCGGCGAGCTGGAGACCGAGGTGGCCGACCGGGCCGCCCCCGTGGTGCTCAACCACGCCGACAAGCTGCCCGAGAACGGCACCCTGGTCGTGGTCAGCCACGGCGGCACGATCCGCACCACCATCGGGCGGCTGCTCGGCCTGGAGGCCCACCACTGGGAGGGCCTGGGCGGTCTGTCGAACTGCTGCTGGTCCGTGCTCGGTGAGGGCGCGCGCGGCTGGCGCCTGTTGGAGCACAACGCCGGCACCCTGCCGGAGCCGGTGCTCGGCGACGACGTCTGACCCCCGCCGGTGGCCCGGACGGACCCGGATTTCACATCTGGGCAGGTCGCAGGCTAAAGTTCTTCTTGTTCGCGGCGCCGCCGGGGAAAACCCCGGAGGAGCGGAACAAGACCCGGGGCTATAGCTCAGTTGGTAGAGCGCCTGCATGGCATGCAGGAGGTCAGGAGTTCAATTCTCCTTAGCTCCACAACCCGGATGATCCCGCCTCCAGATGGAGGCGGGATCATTGCGTATGTGCGGACCTGCGCGGCCCGCCCGCTGTGAAGACGGACCTGACCTGGGGGGCCGTCCGTGGCAGAATCGGACGGCGCCGCCAGGGGAGGAGGGACAGCGATGCCCACGAGCATCCTCGGGGAGGTCGACGACCCGCTCGACGTCGCTGCGGCGGGCGCGGGCACCGGCTCTGCCCTGCAGTGCCCCTCGTGCGGCTCGTCGCACGTCGCACAGGTGCTGGGCGACAACGGCGGTGTCTCCTTCGTTTGTACGGCCTGCGGCCACAGTTGGAGCTGATGGATGGGCGCCCACAGCAGGAAATGTGACTGGTGCGGCAGCGGAACGCCGATCGTGCGCGACATGGAACCGGTCAACACCGACTACCAGTACTGGTGCGAGGAATGCGCCCGCGCCCTGGTCATAAAAGGCGACCCGATCGAGACCTACCGGGAGCTCGACGGGGAGCCGATCTACGGGCGGCTGCTCGACGAGCACTGCACGCTCAAGCGCTTCTACTCGTTCGCCACGGCCTGACCGGCGTCGCCCGCCAACTGGCGGGCGTTCCGTGCATCTTGGGTCGGACGCACCCGCCGTTCTGGCACCCCCCGGGCATCTCCGGAGGCATCCGGGCAGTTCCGTACGGTTCCGGTCGGTTCCGGTCGGGTGGAACTGGCGTGCGCCCACCCGGCGTTGGACCGGTCGACGGCGCACCGGCCGCCTCCCGCTCCGCGTCAATCGCGGGCGGCGGGGGAGCGGTCGGACCGCCACAGCCGGGCCCCGGCCAGGGCGAGGGCGGCCAGCCCGGCGAGCGGATAGACGTCGGAGAGCAGCATCTGGATGCCGTTCTGGTGCAGTTCCTGGTGCTGGTGCCAGCGGTGCGGCACCCACCACAGCGCGAAGGAGCAGAAGAGGAGGCCCAGCGTGACGGTGATCACCCACCAGCGGCGCGCGCCGGTGCCGGTCCGGTCGAGCGCCTCGGAGCCGAGCAGGATCAGCAGTGGCACGCACCACACCCAGTGGTGGGACCAGGAGATCGGGCTGATCAGGAGTGCGGTCACGGCGCAGGCGACGGCGGCCCAGGCGCGCCCGCCGTCGGCCGGGGACGCCTCCCGCCCGCGCAGCAGCGCCCCGGCGGCCAGTGCCAGGCCGGCGAGCGCGGTCAGCCCGGCCAGTACGGCCCAGGAGGCGCCGGGGTCGTGGGTGTGCAGCAGCCGGGCGAGCGCGCCGCGCAGCGACTGGTTCGCGGTGATCTCCACCTCACCGACCCGGTCGGCGGCGAACACGATCTCGGTCCAGAAGCGGTGCGAGTCGCGGGGCAGCGCGAGGGCGGAGAGGAGGACGGTGGCGAGGAAGGTCGCGGTGGCCACGGCGGCCTGCCGCAGCCAGGGGTTCCAGGCGGCGCGCGGACCGGCGCCGGAGCGCAGCAGCCGCCCGGCCCGGACGGCGCCGGCCACGGCCAGGAAAACGGCGAACAGCGCCGGTGTGAGCTTGAGGCCGGCCGCGATACCGATGCCGATACCCGCGAACCGGTGGGTGTCCTTGCGGGTCAGGTCCCACAGTACGAGCGCGGCGAGCAGCAGGTTGATCTGTCCGTAGCGCAGCGTCGTCCAGACCGGCTCGCACCACACCAGCAGTGCCGAGACCGCCAGGGTGGCGGCCGGCCGGGGCAGCCGCCGGGGCCGGTCCGCCAGGCGCAGCGAGAGGCCGACGACCGCGACGAGCAGCAGCAGGTTCCCGGCGGTGGCCAGGGTGCGCATCGCCGGGACGCCGAGGAGCGTGAGCGGGGTGAAGAGCAGCGCCGCGAAGGGCGGGTAGGTGTTGGGCAGGTGGGCCGAGGTGGCCACCATGTCGTAGAGGGACTCGCCGTTACGGACGGTCCAGCCCTCGGCCCGGTAGACCATGAGGTCGATCATCGTGACGTGCGCGAGCCGCTGCGCGGTCCAGAAGGCGGTGAAGGAGACCAGGCAGGCCAGCGCCGCCGCGGCCGTCGGGTGGCGGCGCAGGACGCCGTTGCCGGGGTGCGGGCCGCCGGGGTCGGTGGACTGTTCCAGCTCCAGCGCGGTCACGGCGTAAGGCTCCCCCAGGACGAATCGGGCACGGCCTGCCGACAGTACCGCGCGCCTCTTCCAAGGGCCCCCGGGAAACCGATTTGGCAGAAGGCGGGGAGGTCCGTGTAATGTAGGCGATGCCGCAGCGGGGAACCGGGCGGAAAACAAAATACGGGGCTATAGCTCAGTTGGTAGAGCGCCTGCATGGCATGCAGGAGGTCAGGAGTTCAATTCTCCTTAGCTCCACAGAGACAGAGCAGGCCGTCCATCGCGGACGGCCTGCTCTGCTGTGCGCCCCCGTCTCCCGGGGGGGGCGAGCGCCTCGTACGCGGGGTGACGGTCGGTCAAGTACCTGTCCGCTATGGCGGATTCACTGTTCGCCGGATGGCCTTTCCTGACCAGTCCTTGCCATTCCTTGGTCTCTTCTTGGTGATCACATTCCCCTGACATGAACAGTTCACCGAAAGAGTGGCGAATCGCGTGTGAGCGTCACATCCACCGCATGCACCGCTCGTGAGGTGCCGCGCATCGGCGCACCGGCGCACCGCGTCACCCCGCAGCGCACCGCATCGCCACAGCAGGGGGTTACATGAGATCAAGCCACACCGGATCACCGCGCGTCCGCGCCGGTCTGGCCTGGGCAGCCGCGCTGCCCCTGGTCGCCGGCGCGCTCGCACTCGGCGCGCCCGCCGCCGACGCCGCGGGCCACGACGGTGGCCGGCACGCACTGCTGGGCACCAAGCCCCTCTGGGCCACCGAGAAGGCCGACCAGGGCGCCACCGCGGACTCCGCGGCCGTCACCGCCCGGGTCTACCTCGCCGGCCGCGACGCCAAGGGCCTGGCGGCCTACGCCCGGGCCGTGTCCGACCCGCACTCGGCGGCGTACGGGAAGTACCTCAGCGCCGCCCAGACGCGGGCCCGCTTCGGTGCCACCCGCGAGCAGATAGCCAAGGTGACCGACTGGCTGGCGAAGTCCGGCCTGAAGGTCACCGGCACCACCAACCGCTACCTCACGGTCAAGGGCGACGCGGCCGCCGCCGAGCGGGCCTTCGCCACCGACCTGCACAACTACCGCAAGGGCGGCCACACTTACCACGCCCCGTCGACCACCGCCTCCGCGCCCGCCGCGCTGGCCGACGCGGTGCTGACGGTCACCGGCCTGGACAACGCGCCGAAGCTCGCCAAGCACCACTCCGGCGAACTGCCGCCCCCGGAGGACGTCTTCCGGAACTCCGGCCCGTTCTCCTCGTACTACGGCTCCCGCACCAACAAGAAGCTGCCGTCCGCCTACGGAAGCAAGGCGCCGTACGCGGTCAAGGGCTACACCGGCAAGCAGCTGCGGGCCGCCTACGGGGCGAAGAAGTGGACCGGCAAGGGCGTCACCATCGCGATCACCGACGCCTACGCCTCGCCGACGATCTCCAAGGACGCCGCCACCTACGCCGCCCGCAACGGCGACGCCGCCTACCGCCGCGGCCAGCTCTCCCAGGTGCTGCCCAAGAAGTACACGCACATCGACGAGTGCGGCGCGGCCGGCTGGTACGGCGAGGAGACCCTCGACGTCGAGGCCGTCCACGCGGTCGCCCCGGCCTCCGACGTCGTCTACGTCGGCGCCTCCTCCTGCATGGACGACGACCTGATCGACTCGCTCGGCAAGATCGTCGACGGCCACCTCGCCGACATCGTCTCCAACTCCTGGGGCGACATCGAGGCGAACGAGACCCCGGACGTGGCCGCCGCCTACGACCAGCTCTTCCAGCAGGGCGCGGTCCAGGGCATCGGCTTCTACTTCTCCTCCGGCGACAACGGTGACGAGGTCGCCAACACCGGCCTCAAGCAGGTCGACACCCCGGCCAACTCCGCCTGGGTGACCGCGGTCGGCGGCACCTCCCTTGCCGTCGGCAAGCACGACACCTACCAGTGGGAGACCGGCTGGGGCACCCAGAAGGCCCTGCTCTCCAAGGACGGCAACAGCTGGGCCGGCTTCCCCGGCACCTTCAACGGCGGGGCCGGCGGCGGCGTCAGCAAGACCGTCCCGCAGCCCTTCTACCAGCGCGGAGTCGTCCCGGACTCGCTGTCCAACATCGCCCTGAAGGGCCGGATGCGCACCGTTCCGGACATCGCCGCGGTCGCCGACCCCAACACCGGCTTCCTGGTGGGCCAGACCCAGACCCTGCCCGGCGGCAAGCTCGGCTACAGCGAGTACCGCATCGGCGGCACCTCCCTGGCCGCCCCGGTCATCGCCGGCGTCCAGGCGCTCGCCCAGCAGGCCCGGCACGGTGTGGCCATCGGCTTCGCCAACCCCGGCATCTACCAGCGCTACGGCACGTCCGCCTACCACGATGTCACCGACCACCCGCTGGGCGCCGGACGTGACCTCGCCGTCGTCCGGGTGGACTACGTCAACGGCACCGACAACAGCGAGGGCACCACGACCTCGCTGCGCAGCCTCGGCAAGGACAGCTCCCTGCACGCCGTCGTCGGCTACGACGACGTCACCGGCGTGGGCAGCCCCAGCTCCGGCTACGTGAGCTCCTACCGTCCCTGACGGACCCGCGCGGCCCGCGCCCGGGGGAAACCTCGGCGCGGGCCCCGCACGCCCTGCGGTACCCTGGCGCCATGCGTGCCGTACGCCTTCTGCTTAGCGGGCCGCGCTGATCAGTGCCGACGGATGACAAACCCGTCGGAATCGGCGCGGCGTCCCCTCCTGTGCGAGGGGTCTTTTTGTTTCCGGAGTTCCGGGGGCAAGGTCTGGGACAAGGTCCGGGACAAGGCGCGTTTCCGCAGGCAGAGACGATCGATGGAGCTTTGAGGACGATGAGCGAGACGACCAACGCTGCCGAGGTGGCAGCGCCGCACCGCTATACGGCCGCGCTGGCCGCCGACATCGAGGCACGCTGGCA
The DNA here is from genome assembly GCF_040640655.1 of Streptomyces sp. NPDC021749. Lineage (NCBI taxonomy): Bacteria > Bacillati > Actinomycetota > Actinomycetes > Kitasatosporales > Streptomycetaceae > Streptomyces > Streptomyces sp. NPDC021749. The sequence goes on from NZ_JBFACE010000003.1 coordinate 38,728, forward strand.
GGACTTCTGGGAGAAGGACGGGACCTACGAGGCCCCGAACGTCAGCGGGGATCTGGTCGGCGACCCGGAGCTGGTGGCCCGCCCCAAGAAGTTCATCATGGACATGTTCCCCTACCCGTCGGGTGCCGGCCTGCACGTCGGCCACCCCCTGGGGTTCATCGCCACCGACGTCTACGCCCGCCACCAGCGCATGACGGGCCACAACGTCCTGCACACCCTGGGCTTCGACGCCTTCGGCCTGCCCGCCGAGCAGTACGCCGTCCAGACCGGCACCCACCCGCGGGTCTCCACCGAGGCCAACATCGTCAACATGCGCCGTCAGCTGCGCCGGCTGGGCCTGGGCCACGACCGGCGCCGTTCGATCGAGACGATCGACCCGGCGTACTACAAGTGGACCCAGTGGATCTTCCTGCAGATCTTCAACTCCTGGTACGACCCGGAGGCGGACGCCGCCCGCCCGATCGACACCCTGGTCGCCCAGTTCGAGGCCGGCACCCGCCCGACCCCCGACGGCCGCCCGTGGGCCGAGCTGAGCGACACCGAGCGCGCCGACATCCTGGGCGAGTACCGCCTGGCGTACGCCTCGGACGCGCCGGTCAACTGGTGCCCCGGCCTGGGCACCGTACTGGCCAACGAGGAGGTCACCGCCGAGGGCCGCTCCGAGCGCGGCAACTACCCGGTGTTCAAGGCCAAGCTGCGCCAGTGGAACATGCGCATCACCGCCTACGCCGACCGGCTGCTGCGCGACCTGGACGCGCTGGACTGGCCGGAGGCCATCAAGCTGCAGCAGCGCAACTGGATCGGCCGCTCCGAGGGCGCCCGGGTCGACTTCCCGGTGGGCGACGAGGCGATCACCGTCTTCACCACCCGCCAGGACACCCTGTTCGGTGCCACGTACATGGTGCTGGCCCCCGAGCACCCGCTGATCGCCGGCTCCGAGAACGGCGACACCACCGGCACCATCGTCCCCGACGCCTGGCCCGAGGGCACCCACGACGTGTGGACCGGCGGCCACGCCACCCCGCGCGAGGCCGTCGCCGCCTACCGCAAGCAGGCCGCCGCCAAGTCCGACATCGAGCGGCAGGCCGAGGCCAAGGACAAGACCGGCGTCTTCACCGGTGTCTTCGCCGTCAACCCAGTCAGCGGCGAGCAGGTCCCGGTCTTCATCGCCGACTACGTCCTGATGGGCTACGGCACCGGCGCGATCATGGCCGTGCCCGCGCACGACACCCGCGACTTCGCCTTCGCCCGGGCCTTCGAGCTGCCGATGCGCTGTGTCGTCGAGCCGACGGACGGCCGCGGCACCGACCCCGCCACCTGGGACGACGCCTTCGCCTCGTACGACGCCAAGATCATCAACTCGTCCGGTGACAGCATCTCGCTGGACGGCCTGGGCGTCACCGAGGCCAAGGCGAAGATCACCGACTGGCTGACCGAGCGCGGCATCGGCGAGGGCACCGTCAACTTCCGGCTGCGCGACTGGCTGTTCAGCCGCCAGCGCTACTGGGGCGAGCCGTTCCCGATCGTCTACGACGAGGACGGCGTGGCGCACGCGCTGCCCGAGTCGATGCTGCCGCTGGAACTGCCCGAGGTCGAGGACTACTCCCCGCGCACCTTCGACCCGGACGACGCCGACACCCAGCCCGAGACCCCGCTGTCCCGCAACGAGGACTGGGTCCACGTCGACCTGGACCTGGGCGACGGCCGCGGCGTCCGGCGCTACCGCCGCGAGACCAACACCATGCCCAACTGGGCCGGTTCCTGCTGGTACGAGCTGCGCTACCTGGACCCCCACAACGACGACGCGCTGGTCGACCCGGCCATCGAGCAGTACTGGATGGGCCCGCGCGACGGACAGCCGGCCGGCGGTGTCGACCTGTACGTGGGCGGCGCCGAACACGCCGTGCTGCACCTGCTGTACGCCCGTTTCTGGTCCAAGGTCCTGTACGACCTGGGTCACGTCTCGTCCTCCGAGCCGTTCCACAAGCTGTACAACCAGGGCATGATCCAGGCCTTCGTCTACCGGGACAGCCGCGGCATCGCCGTTCCGGCGGCCGAGGTCGAGGAGCGGGACGGCGCCTACTACTACCAGGGCGACAAGGTCAGCCGCCTGCTGGGCAAGATGGGCAAGTCCCTGAAGAACGCCGTTACCCCCGACGAGATCTGCGCCGAATACGGTGCGGACACCCTGCGCCTGTACGAGATGGCGATGGGCCCGCTGGACGTGTCGCGGCCGTGGGACACCCGGGCGGTCGTCGGCCAGTACCGGCTGCTGCAGCGCCTGTGGCGCAATGTCGTCGACGAGGCGACCGGTGAGGTCACCGTCGTGGACGTGCCCGAGTCGGACATCGACGGGGACACCCTGCGCGCCCTGCACAAGGCCATCGACGGCGTCGGCCAGGACATGGCGAACCTGCGCTTCAACACCGCCATCGCCAAGGTCACCGAGCTGAACAACCACCTGACCAAGACGGGCGGCCCGGTCCCGCGCACGGTCGCGGAGCGGCTGGTCCTGCTGGTCGCCCCGCTGGCCCCGCACATCGCCGAGGAGCTGTGGCACAAGCTGGGCCACACCGACTCGGTGGTGCACGCGGACTTCCCGGTCGCGGACCCGGCGTACGTCGTGGACGAGACCGTGACCTGCGTCGTCCAGATCAAGGGCAAGGTCAAGGCCCGCCTGGAGGTTGCCCCGTCGATCTCCGACGCCGACCTGGAGGCGACCGCACTGGCCGAGCCGGCGGTGGTCGCGGCGCTGAACGGCGCGGGCATCCGCAAGGTCATCGTCCGCGCCCCGAAGCTGGTGAACATCGTCCCGGCGTGAGCCGACGGGGGCGTCCGGCGGTTTGTGAGGGGCTGAGCGGTCGGGGGGCGTCCGGCGGTTTGTGAGGGGCTGAGCCGTCGAGGGCGCCTGCCGGTCCGTGAGGACGTTCCGGCAGGTGCCGGTCCGGTCGGTACGCAGTTGTCGGCCGCCGACGGCAGGCCGTGAGGGTGCTTTCCGCGTGCGCTGGTCGGAGGCGGTGAGGGTGCTTTCCGCGTGCGCCGGTCGGAGACGGTGAGGTGCCTTCCGCGTGCGCCGGTCGGAGGCGGTGGAAGGCCGGACGAACGCGGCATAGGGGGGTTCCCCTAAGGGCAGGTTGGGGGTTCTCCCGAACCCCGCAACCTGCCCTTTCCGTTTACGGTGGAGGGACAGAGCGCGGGCGGAAGCCCGGCGCCACCGACACGCTTGGGGAGAGCCCATGGAAGCCGCCGCCGCCATCATCGGACTGCTCTTCGTGCTGTTCGTCCTGGCCGGTGTGCTCCTGACGGTCAAGGCCGTGAAGGCGACCAAGCGCGGCGTGGACCGTACGGTCGCCCAGGCACGCAGAACGGTCGAGGACACCACCCTCCGCGCCCGGCAGCTCGCCCAGCCCGGCGTGGTCGGCGAGCTGGCCCAGCTCCGGCTGTCGCTCAGAACGTCCATGCGGGCCACCCAGGACGTGCTGTACGGGGGCGCTCCGGACGATGCGTCCCTGAGCGAGGCGATCGGCCTGTTCGAGCGGCTCAGCGTCCATGGCCACGAGCTGGAAGCCGAGCTCAAACGCCTGGAACGAGAGCCCGACCGCGCCACCATCGCCGCCCGCCTCCCGGGGCTGAGGGAGCGCATGGAGCGGATCATCCACTCCGCCGAGTCCCTCCGCTGGGCCGCCCGCGACCGCGCACGCAAGTTCGCGGACGACGACCTCGCCGCACTGACCGACCAGATCGACGTCGAGGCGGGCGCCTTGCGCCACTGGACCCAGGCCCCTGAGGAGCCGACGGGCCGGGGTGGGGGACCGGGGCACTCTGAGGGGCGTCGGGAGGCGGGGCGGGAGCCGTATGACGGTCACCGCTCGTGGGGGCCGGAGGGCGCGGATGAGCAGCAGCGGGCGATCACTGCGCGCGACGACCGCGGCCGGCCGACGTACCCGTGGGAGAAGGCCCCGCGGGCGGAAGGCATGACGACTCCGAGGACGGAGGGCAGGGGCGGGGGTGCGGGTACCGGCACCGGCACGGGTACGGGCACCGGCACGGGTACGGGCACCGGCACCGGTACGGGCAGGGGTACGGGCGCTGGCACGGGCACCGGCTCGACTAAGACTTGAGTGATGAGAGGTGGTGGAGGTGGGTGGGGGCGGGGCGGGGCGGGGCGCCAGGGGAAGGCCCACCCCACCCGCGGTCATAGGGGACGGCGACCGGAGCCCCTCCCCAGGGCGGCCAACCGGAAACGGCCACGAGTGCCCGCCGACCGGGAAACGGCCACCAGTGCCCGCCGACGGGGAAACGACGACCAGCGCCCGCCGACCGGGAAACCGCCACCATTGCCTGCCCGCCAACCGGAGTGCCCCGCGTGTGACCGTGGCAGCCGTGGAAGCGGCCGCGTCTGCCGCCAGGAAGGCCGCCGCGAGGGCCGTTACGGGGATGACGACCCCGTTCCCCGCTGGGCACTTGGCGGAGCCTTGGGGAAACCTGGAAGATCTTGGGGAGGGACCCGCACTGTGCGACGTCCCGATCCCCGGATAATCTCCCAGTCATGTCCCGCCATGTCGCGATCGTCACCGATTCCACGGCCTACTTGCCGCGGACGGCCGTCGAGCGCCACCGCATCACGGCCGTACCGCTGACCGTCGTCCTGGGGGACCAGGCCCTCGAAGAGGGCACCGAGATCTCCGCGAGATCCGTCGCCCAGGCCCTGCAGAAGCGGCGCAGCGTGACGACCTCCCGGCCCAGCCCGGCCGTGTTCGCGGACACCTACCGCGAGGTGGCGGAGGCCGGAGCGACCGGCATCGTCTCCCTTCACCTCTCCTCGGAATTCTCCGGCACCTACGACGCGGCTGTGATGGCCGCCAAGGACGCCCCGGTTCCGGTACACGTCGTGGACACCGGGATGGTCGCCATGGCCCTTGGGTTCTGCGCCCTCGCCGCCGCCGAGACCGCGGAGGCCGGCGGCGACGTGGACGAAGCGGTCGCCGCGGCGGAGAAACGGGCCGCGGGTACCTCCGCCTATTTCTACGTCGACACGCTGGACTTTCTCCGCCGCGGCGGCCGGATCGGCGCGGCCCAGGCCCTGCTCGGCTCGGCCCTCGCCGTCAAACCCCTTCTCCAACTGGCGGACGGACGGATCGAGCTGCTGGAGAAGGTCCGTACGTCCTCCAAGGCCATCGCACGGCTTGAGGAGATCGCCGTGGAGCGGGCGGGCGAGGGGCAGATCGACATCGCGGTGCACCACCTCGCCGCCGCGGAACGCGCGGACGCGCTCGCCCAGCGGCTCCGCGAGCGGGTCCCGGGACTGAACGAGCTCCATGTGAGCGAGGTCGGCGCGGTGATCGGTGCACACACCGGGCCGGGGCTGCTGGCGGTCGTGGTGTCGCCGCGTTGAGTGAGGCACCAGGGGCACGTGTGGGTGACGAAGTTATCCACAACTCCGTTTCCGTCCACGGGATTTGACGTCGCTCGGCGGATTCTGCACCGGTCACTTAGCGTCATGAGTTATGAACTCTTCGCAGACCGCTCGACTCGACTCGTCCGTATCCGTCTCCGCGTGGGCCGGGCCGGCTGACGGCCCCTCCTCGGCTCGTCCGGAAGCCTCTGCCGAACGTTCCGGCTGGTCATGGGTGTCCGACTCGCCAGTCCCGTACGAGCCGGACGTACCACCTGACACCCCGTCTCCTCCTGGCTCCACACCCGTTCCTGGCCCAGGATCCCTTCCAGAATCCACACCCCTTCCTGAGTCCACACCTCTTCCTGAGTCCACATCCCTTCCTGGCTCATCGCCGCCTCCGCGACCGGCGGGTGCATCGGTGGCACCCTCGCCAGAGCCCGTGGGCGAACCTGTGGCGTCCTCACCGGAACCGGTGCTTGAACCACCCGCGGCTCCCTCTCGGGCGCGGGCGCGTGAGGAGTGGGAGCGCGAGCGGGTACGTGCCCGGGTTGCGGCGATCTTCGGTGATACGGAGCGGGCGACCGCGCTGACCGGACCACCGCCACCCGGACACGATCCGCCGCCCGAGCCCGAGCCCGAGCCCGAGCCCGAGCCCGAGCCCGAGCCTCAGCCCAAGCCCCAGCCGTCGCCCCAGGCCCTGCGCCCGAGCCCACGGCCGCGTCGTACGGAGCGAGCGTGGCTGACGGTGCGCGAACGACTCCCGCTGTGGCTGCAGTTACGGTGCGGTACCGATCCCAGGGCACTGGCCGCCTTGGCGCTGGTGCTGCTCGTGGCGGTGGCGTTCGCGGTGCACCACTTCTGGACCGGCCGCCCGGAACCGGTACGTGCCCCGGCGGTCGAACGGTCCGCAACGGGGCCGGGTCAGCACCACGGGCCCCGCGCGGCGGCCGACCTGAACTCGTCCGCACCCCCGTCACCCGCGTCCTCGTCGACCTCCTCAACGGGCCGGAGTGGAGCATCGGGCGGTCCGACGGGTGGCGCATCGGGCGGTGCGGGGCGCCAGTTGGTCGTCGACGTCACGGGCAAGGTCCGGCATCCCGGTATTCAGCGGATGCCGCCGGGCTCGCGAGTGATCGACGCGCTCCGGGCCGCGGGCGGTGTGCTGCACGGGGCCAACATCAGCGGGCTCAACCGTGCGCGGCTGCTGACCGACGGCGAACAGATCGCGGTCGGCGTTCCGGGCGTCGCAGCCGGGAGCGGCGCCGGCCTCGGTGGTGCGGCGGCCGGTGGTGCGGGGGCCGGCGGTACGGGCAGCGGGACGGCGGGCGGCGGAACCGGTCCGAGCGAGCCGGTGAGCCTCAGTACGGCGACCGAGCAGCAACTCGACGCCCTGCCCGGTGTCGGCCCCGTATTGGCGCGCCACATCATCGAATTCCGCACTCAGCACGGTGGTTTCACCTCGGTGGAGCAGCTGCGTCAGGTGACCGGTATCGGCGACCGTCGCTTCGCCGATCTGCGGCCCTTGGTGAAGCCATGACCACCGCTCGGCCCGCGGTGCATGCCACGGCTCCCTCACAGCACGGCGCTTCGGACCCGCAGCAGGAGAGCGCGCCCGATCTGCGCCTGGTCGGACCAGCCCTGGCGGCCTGGGCCGCAGCGGCGATCGGGCTCGGCGCGCCGGGCGGCGGCGTGGCGGTGGCCTGCGCGGTGGGAGTAGTGCTCGCGGCACTCGCGTTACGGGTGGCCGTGCTCCGACGCCGGGTGGAACGAGGGGGAGGCGAGGAGGGTGAGGGAACTGAGGACCGTGAGAGGCCTGAAGACCGCGAGAGAACTGAGGGCCGCGAGAAAACTGAGGGCCGCGAGAGAACTGAGGAGTACGAGGAGACAGCGGAGTGCGAGGAATACAGGGAGGGCAAGGAAGGCGAGCTGAGTGGGGAAGCCGCGGGCCGTGCGGAGGGCGGCGGGGCGGGGGCCGCTCGGGGCGGCGGAGTGGGGTGCAGGCGGCGGTACGCCTCCTTCCGTCGATGGTCCTCCGGGGCGTGGGTGGCGCTGGCCGCCGTACTGCTGGGTGCTGTCTCGGGGGCGGCGTCCGCGGCGTTGCATGCGGCGGACGTCCGGCGTGGTCCGCTGCCTGACCTGGCGGACCGCTATGCACGGGCCATGGTGGAGCTGGAGGTGACGGATGATCCCCGGCTGACCCGGCCCCGGGTGCGCGGCTCCCAACGGACGCCTCCGGCCGTGGCGTTCCACGCCGATGCCGTGCGGGTCACGGCGCCGGACGGTGCGGTCACGGCCGTACGTACGCCGGTTCTGGTCCTCGTACGGCAGGGCGGAGGCGACGAAGACGCGCCGTCCGGCGGCAGGGGAGGCGAGGCGAAGGGCACCGGTTCCGCGTCCGCCGCCGTGGCCGTTGCGAATGGTGCCGGCGGTGAGGGGCCCAGCGGCGAAGGGCCCGGCGGCGAGAGGCCCGGCGGCGCGGGCTCCGTGGATGAGCGGAACGGGTGGGGCGGGCGCTCGGGGTCAGAGGCCGCGGCGCTTTCGGAGGCCTGGCGGGGGCTGCTGCCGTCGACGCGTATTCGGGTCGTGGCGCGGGCCGTGCCGCCGCTCCTGCCGGGTGATCAGGTCGCCGCGGTGTTGCGGGTGGACGCCGACGCGCCGCCGGTCAAGGTCGGTGGGCCGTCCGCGCTGCAGCGGGTGGCCGGACACGTGCGGGCCGGGCTGCGTGAGGCCACGGACGGGCTCCGGCCCGACGCCCGTGCGCTGCTGCCCGGGCTGGTCGTAGGGGACACCTCACGCGTGCCGCCGGACCTGGACGAAGCCTTCCGGGCCACGGACCTGACGCACTTGCTCGCCGTCTCCGGCAGCAATCTGACGATCGTGCTCGCCCTGTTGATCGGTCCGCCGCACCTCGCCACGCGCGCCGAGCGGCGGGGGCTGGCACCCCGTCTGAGGCTGTCGTTGCGCGGCACCGCCGTCATCGGGGGTGTGCTTGCGCTGGCCTTCGTGGTCGTGTGCCGCCCGGATCCCAGCGTGCTGCGGGCCGCCGCCTGCGGCCTGATCGCCCTGCTGGCGATCGGCACCGGCCGCCGCCGTTCGCTGCTTCCCGCGCTGGCCGCCGCGGTGCTGCTGCTGGTGCTCTACGACCCGTGGCTCGCGCGACGGTACGGCTTCCTGCTCTCCGTACTGGCCACCGGCGCACTGTTGTTGCTCGCGCCGCGTTGGAGTGCCGCCCTCCAGCGGCGTCGGATGCCGCCCAGGCTCGCCGAAGTGGTCGCGGCCGCCGCGGCGGCACAGGCGGTCTGTGCGCCCGTCATCGTGCTGCTTGCCGCCCGCGTGGGCCTGGTGGCCGTGCCGTGCAATCTGCTGGCCGAGCTGGCGGTGGGCCCGGCCACGGTCCTCGGGTTCGCGGCGCTCGTCACCGCCCCGTTCGTCCTGCCCGTCGCCAAGGTGCTGGCATGGTGCGCCGGGTGGCCCGCCGAGTGGATCGCCGGTGTCGCGCGTACGGGCGCGGCGCTGCCCGGAGCGGAGATCGGCTGGCCCGACGGCTGGGCGGGTGCGCTGGCGCTGGTGGCCGTCATGGTGGCGCTGGTGCCGGTCGGGCGACGGGTGCTGCGCCGCCCCTGGCTCTGCGTCCTGTGCGCGTTCGCCCTGTTGCTGGCGGTGTGCCGCCCCGCTCCGTTCACCCGTGTCATCACCGGCTGGCCGCCGCCCGGGTGGCGCGCGGTCGTCTGTGACGTGGGGCAGGGCGACGGCCTGGTGTTGGCCGCCGGGGACGGTACGGCGCTGGTGGTGGACACCGGTCCTGAGCCGCGCGCCATCGACCGCTGCCTCACGGACCTGGGTATTCACCGGATCCCCTTGCTCGTCCTCACCCACTTCCATGCCGATCATGTGGACGGACTTCCCGGCGCGCTGCGTGGCCGGTCGGTCGGCGCGATCGAGACCACGACCCTCCAGGATCCGCAGGGCCAGGCCCGTTTCGTACGGGAGACGGCCGCGCGGGCCCGGATTCCGCTCGTCCGCGCCGTCCCGGGGGAGCGGCGGCGCCTCGGCCCGCTCAGCTGGGAAGTGCTCTGGCCTCCTGCCATGGCGTTCGCCCCGGTGCTCGACGGGCCCAACGACGCCAGCGTCACCCTGCTCGTACGGACCGGCGGACTGACGCTCCTGCTCCTCGGCGATCTCGAACCGCCTGCTCAACAGGCGCTGCTGGCGGCGCATCCGGAGATCGCCAACGTCGACGTCCTGAAGGTGGCGCACCACGGCTCCGCGCACCAGGACCCGCCGCTGATGCACCGGCTGGCGCCGCGCCTGGCGCTGATCTCGTGCGGTACCGGAAATCCCTACGGCCATCCGGCGCCGCGGACGATCGCCGCGCTGCGGGCTCAGGGCGCCCGGGTGCTGCGTACCGACACCGACGGTGCGATCGCGGTCCTCGGCACTCCGGGCAGGCTCGCCGCCACCGTGACCGGCCGCCGCACCGGAGCCCGCCTGCCGGGCGACCCAGGCGAGGGGCGCGGTCGGGGAAGGCGGCGCGGCCGGCGAATACGCAGCCGGGCGCCGGGCGCCGGGTGCCGGGTGCCGGGACCGGGCGCCGGGCGGCCGAGGCGGGCCAGCAGGTCCGCGGGCTCAGGGCCGGCAGATCGCGGCCCGCAGGTCGCGTCCGGCAGATCGCGTCCGGCAGATCGCGTCCGACAGGCTCTGGCGGTCGGCGCGGGGCACGTGCTTGTACATCCGCATGATGTTCTTCGCCGATGTTCTTCGCCGTGTCGGAGTCCATGAACGCCAGGAACTTCGCGGTCGGTGAGCCGTCCTCGGGCCGCCCGTATGCGGAGAGGTAGTCCACCGTCCAGAAGGGTTCACCACGTTGCTGTCCCCACTCGATGTCCGGCTCGTGCCCGTTCAGGCGCACGCTGACCACGTGCTGCCGCTGCCCCGCCGCATAGACCTCGGCACAGCCGATGGCGCCCGGCGCCCGATCCACCGCGTACAGCAGGCTCTTGGTGCTGCTCACCTCGCAGCGCGTCAGGCGCGCCGGTTCGTCACGGTCCGTGTCGCCGCAGGACGCGGGCATCCGATCCGCCCCTCGTCCTCCCGTTCGGGCTGTTCCTGGCTCTGTAGGCTCCGAAACAGGCTCGCGATGGCAGGAGCAGCGGCGCTGCATGCCGGTGGAGGGATACGAGATGTACGGAGGCGGGGCAGATGGATGACATGGCGGCCGATGCCTATCTGGAGCGCATCGGGGCGGCGCGGCCCGAGGCCGCTGATGAGGGCGCGTTGTCTGCGCTGCACCTCAGGCATCTGAGGACTGTGCCGTTCGAGAATCTCGCCATCCACCTCGGCGAGGAGATCGTCCTGGCGGAGAAGCCGCTGCTGGACAAGATCGTTGGTGCTCGGCGCGGCGGGTTCTGCTACGAACTCAACGGCGCCTTCGCCGGGCTGCTGCGGGCCCTCGGGTACGAGGTCGAGTTGTTGTCGGCGCGCGTGTTCGGTGCCGAGGGGCGCCTCGGCATCCCGTACGACCACCTTGCGCTGCGGGTCCATACGCCGAGCGGGCCGTGGCTGGCCGATGTCGGCTTCGGCCGGAACAGCCACTTTCCGCTGCGCTGGGACAGCCGCGAGGAACAGGCCGATCCGGGTGGGACGTTCCAACTGGAGGAGACGGCGGAGGGGGACGTGGACGTATTGAGGGACGGCTCGCCGCAGTACCGGATCGAACAACGGCCGCGCGCACTGGCCGACTTCGAGGTCGGCTGCTGGTGGAACCGCACCTCGCCGACCTCCCACTTCACCCAGTCCCTGGTGTGCTCGCGTCTGACCGAGACCGGCCGGATCACGCTCTCCGGCCGCACGCTCGTGATCACCGGGGCGGACGGTGCACGTGAGCAACGTGAGCTGGCTGCGGATGAAGTACTGGCCGCCTACCGGGAGCACTTCGGGGTGGTGGTGGACCGGGAGCCGGTGGTGGGGGCGGCGGTGGCCGGCTGACCCGGGGGAAATGGACGGCGCCGTAGGAGGCGGGCTGGTGGGCTGGCGGGGCGGGCTGCGGCGGCGTGGGTGCGGGCAGGGAAGGTGACTTCCTCCTGTGCGTCGCGTCCGCTGCGGCCCGTGCCCAGCCGTGCCGCCTATGCGTTCCGCGGGTGGTGGCTGTGGTGGCTGTGGTGGCTGGTGGCCGCCATGGCTGCGGTGGCTGGAGTGACTGCGATGACTGCGGTAACGGTGGTGACCGTGGCGGCGTCGGTGGGGCGTTACTCGGCCTCGCGCCAGCCCTCGTACTCCGCCGCGAGGTCGTCCAACTGTGCCGGGTCGTGGCGGGCGTCCGGGTCTTCGACCACGACCAGCCACTGGGCGTCCTCGGCGTCGTCCTCACCGGCCAGGGCGTCCCGTACGAGCTGGGGCTCTTCGGCGATACCGAACCGTTCGACGAGGGCCTCGGCGACCTCCTCCGCGGTGTCGCGGTCGGGAAGGACCAGAACGTGGCGCACGTGCTCGGGGGAGGGCACGGCGGCGGAAGCGGATGCGGATGCGTGGCGATCGGTGGGACCGGGGGGACCGGGGTGGTCGGGGTGCCTGGGCGCGGCGGCGTGGTCGTTCATCAGGCCATTGTCCCGGTTCGGTGAGTGCGGCTTCCGATGCCCGGGTGCAGGAACCCGTCTCCCGGCGTACCGGGCCGTATGTCCAGTTCGGTTACCGGGCTGAAAGCGACCGGCGACCGGCGACCGGCGACCGGCGACTGGCGGCCGGGGGGAGGGGGAGGGGACGGGCGGACGGGCGGGGCGGGGGGCAGGGGACGGAGAGGGTTCGGGCGGCGTTGTCGGTGGGGCGTGGGATGCTGGATCGCGATGGCCAGGAAGACAGCTAACGACGATCCGCTTGCCCCCGTGACGATCGCGGTGGGGCAGGAAGACCTGCTGCTGGAGCGTGCGGTGCAGCAGGTGGTGGCGGCTGCCCGCGCGGCCGATGCGGACACCGATGTGCGCGACCTCACCCCCGACCAGCTCCAGCCCGGCACCCTCGCCGAGCTGACCAGCCCCTCGCTCTTCGCCGAGCGGAAGGTCGTGGTGGTGCGCTCGGCGCACGATCTGTCCGCGGACACGATCAAGGACGTCAAGGCGTATCTCGGGTCGCCCGCCGAGGAGATCACGCTCGTGCTGCTGCACGCCGGTGGTGCGAAGGGCAAGGGGCTGCTGGACGCCGCCCGTAAGGCCGGGGCGCGGGAAGTGGCCTGTCCGAAGATGACCAAGCCGGCGGACCGGCTGGCGTTCGTGCGGGGGGAGTTCCGTACGGTCGGGCGATCGGCGACGCCCGAGGCATGCCAGTCGCTGGTCGATGCGATCGGCAGCGATCTGCGGGAGCTGGCCTCGGCATGTGCGCAGCTGACCGCCGACATCGAGGGCACGATCGACGAGGCGATCGTCGGGCGGTACTACACGGGTCGGGCCGAGGCGTCGAGCTTCACCGTCGCGGACCGTGCCGTCGAGGGCCGGGCCGCCGAAGCGCTGGAGGCGCTGCGCTGGGCGATCGCGACCGGTGTCGCGCCCGTCATGATCACCAGCGCGCTCGCGCAGGGCGTCCGCGCCATCGGCAAGCTGGCTTCCGCGCCGCGCGGCGCCCGCCCCGGCGACCTCGCGCGCGAACTGGGCATGCCGCCCTGGAAGATCGATCGGGTCCGGCAGCAGATGCGCGGCTGGTCGGCGGACGGCGTGGCGACGGCGTTGCGGGCGGTCGCGGCGGCCGACGCGGGCGTCAAGGGGGGCGGGGACGATCCCGAGTACGCCCTGGAGAAGGCGGTCGTGACGATTGCCCGCGCGGCGCGGTCCCGCTGAGGCGCGGGCGAACGGACATTCGGGCGAGCTCTGCTGCCCCGTAAGCCATCAGGAGCCATCAGGAGCCATCAGGAGCCATCAGGTCACAGGCCTTCGAAACTCGAAATTCCGGCGGGCCGGGGGCCACGTGAGTTCCCGCGGGCCGCGGAGCCCAGAGTTCCGTTGGGCCTGGAGCCCGGAATTCCGTCAGATCCCGGGCCCAGACCCCGGTTTCACCGGCATGCCGGGCGTCCGCCGAGCCCCGGCCATCCCGGAAGTTCCAGCGGACGCCGAACCCAGGATTCCGTCTGATCCCGGACCGCACCCCCGAACCGCGGGCCTCAAGGCCTCAGCCCTCCGACCTCCGACCCCCGTCCTGTCCCCAGCCCCCTAATACGGCGGGCCGCGGTGCCTCAAGTCCCGGCGGGACGCCAGCCGGAATTCCGGCGGTCCGCCTCAGCGTGCGTTCTGCAGGCGCTTGAGGGTTTCCGTGGCGCTGGTCTTGAGCATGGTGGCGACCTCGTCGGAGGTGGGCTGTTTGCCGGAGCTGCTGCTGGAGGCGTAGCTCGACCACGTTGCCTGGAAGGTCATCCAGCCGTCCCGCACGCCGAGGATCACGTAGGAACCGCTGTCGCTGCCCATGTCGTTCCGCGTCACCAGGTAGGCCTCGTCGCCGATGCCAGGAACGGACTCGACCTTGTAGCCGACCGAGGTCTCCTGCTTCTCGTACGCGCGGTAGTTGTCGGCGAATTCCGGTGCCGGGTCGGCAGTCCGGTGCAGCGTGGCGCTGGTGTAGAGCCAGGTCGAGGAGTAGGTGGAGGAGCTCGCGTTCTCCTGCTCCAGTGAGACGTTGCACCACATGTTGTCCATCGACTTCTGCCGTGCCCCGCTGTGCTGGGGGTTGGCGTCCTTCGACGAGGAGCCGGTGTTCTCCTTGGTCTTGTAGTGGGCGTTCTCGAAGGGCGACATCGAGGTGGCCGCACACAGGTCGTCGGTGTAGGCGTAGCCCGCGAGGTCGGGGCTGGGCTCGGAGGAGAAACCACTGGTGGCGAACAGCAGCGAACCCCAGATCGCGGAGGCGGCGACCGCACCACCGAGCGCCCACAGCCAGCCGGAGGCACCGCGGCCGCCGGCACTGCCGCTGCCGCCGGGAACACCGACCGGCCCGGAGGAAGCCCCGGGTGTCGTCACGGGCGCGCCCATGCCCACCGGCGGATAGCCGTAGGTGCCGACGGACGGTTGCGACGGGGGCGGCAACGGTGGCTGCGGCGGGGACTGCTGCCCGGCGGCCGGCCCCGGTTGTCCGGGCACGGGATTCTGCTGCGCGTACGGATTCTGCTGCGCGGGCACCGGATTCTGTGGTGGTGCGGGGACCTGGCCGTAAGGGTTGGGCTGCGGCAGGCCGTACGGATGAGAGGGCTCCCCCGGGGTGGACATGGCCGCAGCGTAGCGGACCGGCCGGGCCCGGGCTGCGGCCCGCGGACGCCTGTACGACGAATAACCCCACGACGAGGGAGGCGCGTCTGCACCCCCTCTACGACGGCCTTCTCTTCTCTCCATGACGGCCGTTTCTTCTCTACGACGGCCATCTGTTCTCTCTGCGACCGGCCGTTTCTTCTCTACAACGGCCGTCTCTTCTCTGCGACAGCCATCACTTCTCTCTGCGACGGCCATCTCTTCGTGGGCCTGTCTTTGCGACGGGGCAGTTCCGGCTGGCGTAACCAGCCCGTCCCACTCCCTGCTCCGCTCGCCTCATCGAAAGCGACCGCCCCACAGCGACCGGCCCACAGCGACCGCCCCACAGCGACCAGCCCACGACAAAGGCCCCCCACCCCGGAGAACGGGGCGGAAGGCCTTCGTCTTGGAAAGTTCGGGCTCGATCGGCGGTGGAGGCCGCCGGTGAGCCGGGTGCGCCGCACCCGCGTGGCGAACGCAGGCCGCGTGCGGCGCGGTGGTGCACCGGTCAGGGAGCGGTGAGAGGGGCCGCTGGGTCCCTGTCGGCAGGGTCGTGCAGTAGTGCAAGTGCAGTGGCAGTCGGAACTGCCTTCTGCGTGACGCGGGTGAAGATCCCGATCCGGTCTCGTAGAGACCCGGACTCCGTACGGCTTTCCCTAATAAGGGGCCGGGCCGGGGCCGAGTGCCGGGAAGATCCCCCGCGAAGGTCGGGGTCAGCCCTTGAGGGTCGCGACCTTCTTCGCCAGCGCCGACTTCTTGTTGGCGGCGGCGTTCTTGTGGATGACACCCTTGCTGACGGCCTTGTCGAGCTTCTTGGCCGCCTCGGCCTGGGCGGCGGTGGCCTTCTGCAGGTCGCCGGCCTCGATGGCCTCACGGGTGCGACGGATCGAGGTCTTCAGAGCGGACTTGACAGCCTTGTTGCGCTGACGAGCCTTCTCGTTGGTCTTGATCCGCTTCATCTGGGACTTGATGTTCGCCACGAAAGAGCCTTTTCAGGTTCGTTGGAGTTTCGAGTTGCGCCGCGCACGAGAGAGGGCACGAAGCGCAGTGGACCAGGCTACCAGCAGGGTCTACGGCCTCCCAAACCGGACCGGGCCCCCGACCACAGGCCCTCGAAGCCCGGGCCTGCGAAGAGGCCCGCGAAGACCCCAACCTTCCCCGAGAAGACCTCCACCGTTCCCAGGGAGACCGCAACCCTCCCCCCGGAAGACCGCCACCCTCTCCCCGGAAGACCGCAACCTTCCCCCCGCAAGACCGCGCCCCTCCCCCGTAGCCCCCTGCCCCAGACTCCCCTTCCCCCGAGGCCGCACCCGCGCCTCGGACTCGCCTCAGGCCCCCCTCCCCTTCAAGCCACACCCGCCCGAACCGGACCGAGGGCGTTGCTCATGGGACGATGGGGGGAGACGTCACATACCCGAGTCCCGCCTACCCGCGTTCACTGAATGGACCCTGCGTGCCCGCGACCCCTACGAACGTGCCGGAGCCGAGCCGTACCGATCCGGCCCTCCTCCGTAACTTCTGCATCATCGCGCACATCGACCACGGCAAGTCGACGCTCGCCGACCGGATGCTCCAGCTCACCGGTGTCGTCGACCAGCGGCAGATGCGCGCGCAGTACCTCGACCGCATGGACATCGAGCGCGAGCGCGGCATCACGATCAAGTCCCAGGCGGTCCGGCTGCCCTGGGCCCCCTCCGAGGGCGAAGAGGGAAGTGGTACGACCCACATCCTCAACATGATCGACACCCCGGGCCACGTCGACTTCACGTACGAGGTGTCGCGCTCCCTCGCCGCGTGCGAGGGGTGCATCCTCCTCGTCGACGCCGCCCAGGGCATCGAGGCCCAGACCCTCGCCAACCTCTACCTGGCGATGGAGCACGACCTCACGATCATCCCCGTCCTCAACAAGATCGACCTGCCGGCCGCGCAGCCCGAGAAGTTCGCCGCCGAGCTGGCCAACCTGGTCGGCTGCGAGCCCGAGGACGTGCTGAAGGTCTCCGCCAAGACCGGCGTCGGCGTGCCCGAGCTGCTCGACAAGGTCGTCCGCGAGGTGCCGGCCCCGGTCGGCGTCAAGGACGCCCCCGCCCGCGCGATGATCTTCGACTCCGTCTACGACGCCTACCGCGGCGTGGTGACGTACGTGAAGGTCGTCGACGGCACGCTCAGCAAGCGCGAGCGGATCAAGATGATGTCCACCGGTGCCGCGCACGAACTGCTGGAGATCGGGACGAACTCGCCGGAGATGACGCCGGCGGACGGTCTCTCCGTCGGTGAGGTGGGCTACCTCATCACCGGTGTGAAGGACGTCCGGCAGTCCAAGGTCGGTGACACGATCACCCAGCTCTCCAAGGGGGCGGAGGAGCCGCTCGGCGGCTACAAGGACCCCAAGCCGATGGTGTTCTCGGGTCTGTATCCGCTGGACGGCTCGGACTACCCCGAGCTCCGCGAGGCGCTCGACAAGCTCCAGCTCAACGACGCGGCGCTGGTCTACGAGCCGGAGACCTCCGCGGCGCTCGGCTTCGGTTTCCGCGTCGGCTTCCTCGGCCTGCTGCACCTGGAGGTGATCCGGGAGCGGCTGGAGCGCGAGTTCGGGCTGGACCTGATCGCCACCGCGCCGAACGTCGTCTACCGCGTCGACATGGAGGACGGCAGCGAGCACGTCGTCACCAACCCGAGCGAGTTCCCGACCGGCAAGATCGACACGGTCCACGAGCCGGTCGTGCGGGCCACGATCCTGGCGCCGAGCGAGTTCATCGGCGCGATCATGGAGCTGTGCCAGACCCGCCGCGGCTCGCTGCTGGGCATGGACTACCTGTCCGAGGACCGCGTCGAGATCCGCTACACCCTGCCGCTCGCCGAGGTCGTCTTCGACTTCTTCGACCAGCTCAAGTCCAAGACGCGCGGTTACGCCTCGCTGGACTACGAGCCGACCGGTGAGCAGACCTCCGACCTGGTCAAGGTCGACATCCTGCTGCACGGCGACAAGGTCGACGCGTTCTCCGCGATCACCCACAAGGACAAGGCCTACGCCTACGGTGTGCGGCTGGTCGCCAAGCTGCGGGAGCTGATCCCGCGGCAGAACTTCGAAGTGCCGATCCAGGCGGCCATCGGCAGCCGGGTCATCGCCCGTGAGACGGTCCGCGCCATCCGCAAGGACGTCCTCGCCAAGTGCTACGGCGGTGACATCTCGCGTAAGCGGAAGCTGCTGGAGAAGCAGAAGGAGGGCAAGAAGCGGATGAAGATGGTCGGCAGCGTGGAGGTCCCCCAGGAGGCCTTCATCGCGGTGCTGTCCTCGGACTCCGACGGCGACTCCAAGGCGAAGAAGTGACGGTGGGGCGGTAGCCGTACCGCAGAAGAGGGGCGCCGGGTCCGTGCAGGGGCCCGGCGCCCCTCTGCGTCCCGGCCTGGGCCGGCGGCCGCGGACCCGTCATCGGGATGGCCGCGGGCCCGTCATCGGGATGAACGCGGAGCGTGGCGTTCCGCGAGGCCGGGCTCCGCGGTCCACGGGTGTGGTCTGGTGGGGGTGATCGGCGCGCCTCGCCATCGGGCGATGCGTGTGCTACGTACACCTATCGCCCTGGTCACATCGTGAACCAGTCGGGCGTAGCCCCTTACGTGTCGGCGCAACGCGCTCTACTCTGATCACTGCTCAAAGGTTACTCGCGAGTCACCAGCAACGAAGCGGGCCCCGGAGGACGCCGTGACGGACATCCACACGCTGATCGAAAACCGGCCGCCTTCGGTGGCACACCTCTTCCTGGAGCGGGTCGCGGCCACTCCCGACATCGAGGCCTATCGCCATCCGGTCCCCCCTGCCTCCGGCCAGGGGCCGGACGACTGGAAGGCGATCAGCTGGGCCGAGGCCGCCGAGCGGGTCTACGGCGTGGCCGCCGGGCTCATCGCGCTGGGCGTACGGCCCGAGGAGCGGGTCGCGCTGGCCGCCGGCACCCGCGTGGAGTGGATCCTCGCCGACCTCGGTGTGCTGTGCTCCGGCGCCGCCACCACCACGGTCTATCCCAGCACCAACGGCGAGGAGACCGCCTACATCCTGGCCGACTCCGGCAGCCGGGTGCTGATCGCCGAGGACGCCGGGCAGCTCGCCAAGGCGCGGGAGCGCCGCGCCGAGCTGCCCGACCTGGCGCACGTCGTGGTCATCGACGCGGCCGACGCGGAGGCGGACCCGGACGACCCCGAGGGGTGGGTGCTCTCCCTCGCCGACCTGGAGAAGCGCGGCAACGCCTATCTGGAGAAGCACCCGGAGTGCGTCAAGGAGCGGGTCGCCGGGCTGCGCGCCGACCAGCTGGCGACGCTGATCTACACCTCCGGCACCACCGGCCGGCCCAAGGGCGTACGGCTGCCGCACGACTGCTGGTCGTACATGGCCCGGGCGATCCAGGCCACCGGGATGGTCGCCGAGGAGGACGTGCAGTACCTCTGGCTGCCGCTGGCGCACGTCTTCGGGAAGGTGCTGACCGCCGGGCAGATCTCGGTCGGCCATGTGATCGCGGTGGACGGCCGGGTCGACAAGATCATCGAGAATCTGCCGGTCGTCCGGCCCACGTACATGGCCGCCGTCCCGCGGATCTTCGAGAAGGTCTACAACGGCGTCGCCGCCAAGGCGCGCGAGGGCGGCGGCGCCAAGTACAAGATCTTCCAGTGGGCGGCCGGGGTGGCCCGTGAGTACGCCAAGACCTCGCAGGACAACTTCCGGCGCACCGGCAACGCCTCCGTGCCGTTCGCGCTCGGCGCCAAACACAAGATCGCCGACGCCCTCGTCTACGCCAAGCTCCGCGAGGCGTTCGGCGGCCGGCTGCGGGCCGCGGTCTCCGGCTCGGCCGCGCTCTCCCCGGAGATCGGCTACTTCTTCTCCGGCGCCGGCATCCACATCCTGGAGGGCTACGGCCTGACGGAGTCCAGCGCGGCCAGCTTCGTCAACCCCGGCGAGGCGTACCGCACCGGCACGGTCGGCAAGCCGCTGCCCGGCACCGAGGTCCGGATCGCCGAGGACGGCGAGATCCTGCTGCGCGGCCCCGGCATCATGCAGGGCTACCACGGCCTGCCCGAGAAGACCGCCGAGGTCCTGGAGGAGGACGGCTGGTTCCACACCGGCGACATCGGCGAGCTGTCCCCGGACGGCTATCTGCGGATCACCGACCGCAAGAAGGACCTGATCAAGACCTCGGGCGGCAAGTACATCGCCCCGGCCGAGGTGGAGGGCCAGTTCAAGGCGGTCTGTCCGTTCGTCTCCAACGTGCTGGTGCACGGCGCCAACCGGAACTTCTGCACCGCGCTGATCGCCCTCGACGAGCCGACGATCATGGGCTGGGCCGCGGAACACCACCTGGCGGGCAAGACGTACGCCGAGGTCGTCGCGACCGACCAGGTCCGCGAGCTGATCGACGGCTACGTCGAACGGGTCAACGAGGGGCTGCAGCGCTGGCAGCAGATCCGCAAGTTCCGGCTGCTGCCGCGCGACCTGGACATCGAGCACGGCGAGGTGACCCCGAGCCTCAAGATCAAGCGGCCGGTGGTGGAGCGGGCGTTCAAGGACCTGCTGGACGAGATGTACGCGGGGACGCGGGAGTCGTAACCGCTCACCGTACCGGCCTCGGCTCGCGGGCGGGGTGGGCCACCGGGCCCGCCCCGCCCGGCCAACTCCTCCGGCGTGTCAGCCGAATTGACCTCTCTGACGCCCGACTTCCGTGACTCACTGCTTATGGGTGCGCTCTTTCTGTCACTCTGTCGTTGGCGCATCCGGCGCTGCAGCGGAGCTGTTCGGGAGTTGCTCAATGAGGACGACAACTTCGTCTCCACGGGACGACGTCACGGCGACGCGCACCACGACGACCGGTCCCGGGCTCCCCGCCGCCCGCACCCGGCGGGCCGGTCTGCCCGGCGACCCGCAGGCCGCGGCCGCCGCCCGGCGGTTCGTACGGTCCGCCTTCGCCGAGTGGGCGGCGCAGCGGCTGTCCGGCACCGAACGGTTCACCGACCGGCTCGTGGACGAAGCGGTGCTGCTGGTCAGCGAGTTGGTGACGAACGCGGTGGTGCACGCGGGCACCACCATCGAGCTGCTCTGCCGGCTGGACCCCGCCCCCGGACCGGAGCCAGGCCCCGAGCCGGACCCGGGCGACGCCCCCGCGCCCGCCGTCGTCATCGAGGTCTCCGACCGCCACCCCACCCAGCCGGTCCGCGCCCGCGACGAGACCGCCCGGAACGAGAGCGGCGGCCACGGCCTCCAGCTGATCAGCGCGGTCGCCGAATCCTGGGGCATCACCTACCGCCGTGACCTGAAGACCGTGTGGTTCCGGCTACCGCTGCCCGTCCCGGAGCCGGCCGCCCGTCCGCTGCCGGAGACCGCCTACGCCGCCGCCGGCCCGGTCCCGTACGACGACGCCGCGGCCGCATACGCCGACGAGGTGCTCCAGTGCGGACTGCGGGCCGCCGAACTCCTCGCCCCGGCCCCGCGCCGGGCCGACCGCCGGGAACGCGACACCGACCGGGTCGACAACGGCGCGCTGTCCTTCCTCGCCGAGGCCTCCGACCTGCTCTCCGGCCAGCTCGACGCCGATCAGGTCGCCGCGCTCGCCGCCCAGCTGATCGTGCCGCGGCTCGCCGACTGGTGCGCGGTGTGGCTCCACGACGGCGACGGCGGCGCCCCCGGCCGGGGCATCGCGACCGGCGGCGAGGAGCAGCGGCTGGCCCGCGTCTGGCACAGCTCGGAGAGCCGGATCGACACCCTGCGCGCCGCACTGGAGAAACAGCCGCCGGACTTCCGGGGCGATGTCCCGCCGGGCGCCGCCCCCGCCGCCGTTCCCTGGCCCTGGCCGCACGACCCGGACGGCGAGGGCCAGGACCCCGACCACCCGGACCTGGGCGGCCACGACCTGCCGGAGCTGCCGGGGCAGGTGCTGCCGGGCACGCCGGGGCACGTCCTGCCGGACTACGTCCTCCCGGGCGGTGCCGGCTCCGACGGCGACGGGCCGGGCGGCGCCGCGCTCGCCTGCCCCCTGGTTGCCGGCAACCGCCGGCTGGGCACCTTGCTGCTCGGCCGGGGCGGACTGCCGCGCTTCCCGGACGAGGTCGTCGGGCTGATCGAGGACCTGGGCCGCCGGGTCGCCCGGGCGGTGGCCACCGCCCGGGCGTACAGCCGCCAGGAGCGCATCAGCCAGGTCCTGCAGCGCCGGCTGCTGCCCCGGGGCCGGGCCCAGGTGCCCGGCGTGGCGTCCGCGGTGGTCTACGAGCCGCGCGAGGGCGCCTGGGCGGGCGGCGACTTCTGGGACCTCTTCGACGCCGGCGACGGCCGCTGGTGCTTCGCGCTCGGCGACGTCTGCGGCAGCGGCCCGGAGGCGGCCGCGGTGACCGGGCTGGCCCGGCCGGTGCTGCGGCTGCTGGCCCGGGACGGCTTCGGCGTCGCCGAGGTGCTCGACCGGCTCAACAAGACCATGGCCCGGGAGGCCGCGGACTCGGTCGCGGCGGTCGCCGCGGCGGTGGCGGCGGCCGGCGCCGGGGCCGAGGCACCGGTGGAGATCCGCGAGGAGGGCGAACAGGCCCGCTTCCTCTCCCTCCTCTACGGCGAGATCGTCCCGTACCCGGGCGGGGCCGGCGGCGCCCGGTGCACCCTCGCCAGCGCCGGTCACCCGCTCCCGCTGGTGCTGGGCACGGACGGCACGGTCCGCACGGTCGCGGCACCGCAGATGCTGCTGGGGGTCGTCGAGGACGCGGCGTACGTGAGCGAAACGTTCGACCTGCGGCCGGGGGAGACGCTGCTGTGCGTCACCGACGGGGTCACCGAGCGGCGCTCGGGCCGGCGGCTCTTCGACGACGAGGACGGCCTGGCCGCCGCCCTCGCCGCCGGCGCCGGCCTGGGCGCCACCGCCCTCGCCGAACACCTCCGCAGCACCGTGCACGCCTTCGCCCCGGAGCCGCCCGACGACGACTTGGCCCTGCTCGTCCTCCAGGCGGCAAGCGGCCCGGCATAGCCACCACCGGGCCCTGCGGGAGGGCCACCGCCCGCGCGCGAACCGCGATGTCCGTGTGATGACGGACAATGGTTCCCATGCCTTCCGCACTGCCTGACGGTGAGCCGATGCCCGACGACGGGGCGCTGCCCGGTCATGCGCTGGCGGCGGCGGCCGGCCGGCCCCTCGGCTTCTATCTGCATGTGCCGTACTGCGCCACCCGCTGCGGCTACTGCGACTTCAACACCTACACCGCGAGCGAGCTGCGCGGCTCCGGCGGCACGCTGGCCTCCCGCGACAACTACGCCGACACCGTCGTCGAGGAGATCCGGCTGGCCCGCAAGGTGCTCGGCGACGACCCGCGCCCGGTCGAGACGGTCTTCGTCGGCGGCGGCACCCCGACCCTCCTCCCGGCCGCCGACCTGGGCCGCATGCTGGCCGCCGTCCGGGAGGAGTTCGGCCTCGCGCCCGGCGCCGAGATCACCACCGAGGCCAACCCCGACTCCGTCGACCCCCGCTACCTCTCCGAGCTGCGCGCGGCCGGCTACAACCGGGTCTCCTTCGGCATGCAGAGCGCCCGGCAGCACGTCCTGAAGATCCTCGACCGTACGCACACCCCCGGCCGCCCCGAGGCCTGCGTTGGCGAGGCCCGCGCCGCCGGTTTCGAGCACGTCAACCTCGACCTGATCTACGGCACCCCCGGCGAGTCCGACGACGACTGGCGGGCCTCGCTCGACGCCGCGCTCGGCGCCGGCCCCGACCACATCTCCGCCTACGCCCTGATCGTCGAGGAGGGCACCCAGCTCGCCCGCCGGATCCGTCGCGGCGAGGTCCCGATGACCGACGACGACGTGCACGCCGACCGCTACCTCATCGCCGAGGAGCGGCTCACCGCGGCCGGCTTCTCCTGGTACGAGGTCTCCAACTGGGCCACCACCGAAGCCGCCCGCTGCCGCCACAACGAGCTGTACTGGACCGGCGCCGACTGGTGGGGTGCCGGACCCGGGGCGCACAGCCACGTCGGCGGCGTCCGCTGGTGGAACGTGAAGCACCCCGGCGCCTACGCCCAGGCCCTGGCCGAGGGCCGCTCCCCGGGCGCCGGCCGCGAGCTCCTGGCCGACGAGGACCGCCGGGTGGAACGCATCCTGCTGGAACTGCGCCTGGCCGACGGCTGCCCGCTGGACATCCTCGCCCCGGCGGGCGCCCGGGCGGCGCAGCGGGCCCTCGCCGACGGGCTGCTGGAACCCGCCCCGTACGCGGCCGGGCGGGCCGTGCTGACCCTCCGGGGACGGCTGCTGGCTGACGCGATGGTGCGGGATCTGGTGGACTGACGGCCCACTGCGTCCGGCTCACCCAGCCGGCCGGCGTGGGTGGGGGAGCGGACTACCGGACCCAGCAGCTCACGGAGTTCGGCGCACCCCTTCCGCCGCCCCCGCCCGGCCCGGAGCCGGACACCGGCGCGTTCGGGTTCCTCCCGGGCGTCAGGCGGCCCCACCGACCGTGACGAAGTCGATCAACTCCTCGACCCGCCCGAGGAGTTCCGGCTCCAGATCCTTGTAGGACCGCACACACGACAGGATCCGCTGCCAGGCCGCCCCGGTGTTCTCCGGCCAGCCCAGCGCCCGGCACACGCCCGTCTTCCAGTCCTGGCCATGAGGGACGGACGGCCACTCCGCGATCCCCACGGACGCCGGCTTCACCGCCTCCCACACGTCGATGTACGGATGGCCGACCACGAGCACGTGCTCGCCCGTCACCCCGGCCGCGATCCGCGACTCCTTCGAACCCGGCACCAGATGGTCCACCAGCACGCCCAGCCGGGCGTCCGGACCGGGGGAGAAGCCGCGGACGATCGCCGGGAGGTCGTCGACGCCCTCCAGATACTCCACGACGACGCCCTCGATGCGCAGATCGTCGCCCCACACCCGCTCGACCAGCTCGGCGTCGTGCCGGCCCTCCACGTAGATGCGCCCGGCGCGTGCGACCCGGGCGCGGGCGCCGGGCACGGCGAGTGAACCCGATGCTGTACGGGCCGGGCCGCTCGGTGCCGCGGGCCGCTGCTGCGGCCGGACGAGGGTGACGACCCGCCCCTCCAGGAGGAAGCCGCGCGGGGGCATCGGGAACGCCCGGTGCTTGCCGAAGCGGTCCTCCAGCGTGACCGTCGTCCCCTCGGCGGTCTTCTCACAGCGGATCACCGCACCGCAGAAGCCCGAGCCGACCTCCTCGACGACGAGACCGGGATCGGCCGGGACCTCGGGCGCCGGCCGCTGCTTCTTCCAGGGCGGGGTGAGGTCGGGGCTGTAGCGCTTGCTCTGCATGGGCCCTTTCTACCGGGAAGACGCGTGCGGTCCGGGAAGAACGGCGCGAGCCGGTCAGGCGGACGGCGGGACGCCGAAGCGGGCCGCCAGGGCGTCGCGCTGGGCGCGGACGAAGGCGGCGTCCACCACGGCGCCGTGGCCGGGTACGTACCGCGCCTCGTCGCCGCCGAGCGCCAGCAGCCGGTCCAGCGCGGCGGGCCACTGCCGGGGCAGCGCGTCGGGTCCGGCGCTCGGCTCGCCGGACTCCTCGACCAGGTCGCCGCAGAAGACGATCTCCGGGTCGCCGTGCCGGCCCGGCACCAGGACGGCCAGGTCGTGGGCGGTGTGCCCGGGCCCGACGTTGGCGAGCAGCACCTGCCGGTCGCCGAGCTCGACGGTCAGCTGGCCGTGGACGTGATGGTGCGGCACGACCAGCAGATCGGCGGCCTCCGCGGCCGCGTCCCGGTCCACGCCGTGCCGGACCGCGTCGTGCCGCAGCGCGTCCTTGTCGCGCCGGAACAGCTCCGCCAGACCGGCCGCGCCGAACACCGCCACACCCGCGAAGGCGGCGGTGCCCAGCACATGATCGAAATGCGGGTGGGTGAGCGCGACATGCGTCACTTCCCGGCCCAGCACCCCGCGGATCGACCGGCGCAGGTCCGCGCCCTCGCGCAGGGTCGCGCCGGTGTCGACGATCATGACCCCGGACGACCCGGCGATCACCCCCGCGGTCGCGTCCCAGCCCGGCATACGGCGCCTGGCGACCCCGTCACCGAGCCGTTCCCACCCGGCCTCTTCCCAAGTCGTGCGCATACCGAGACGCTAGCTCCCTCGCGGTAGCGTTGCCCGGCAGAACGCCCGAACCCGGTCATCAGGTGAGTGCTCCGCGCGGCCACCCTTGCCGTGGTCGTGCTACCCGGCCGTACACTGGCTCAAGGTCTGGCACTCGGCCAGGGTGAGTGCCAGGAGAAAGACGAGACGGCGACGGCCGGCTGGAGGTGCGCGGGATGCTCAGTGAACGCAGGCTCGAAGTACTGCGCGCCATCGTCCAGGACTACGTCGGGACGGAGGAGCCGGTCGGCTCCAAGGCCCTCACAGAGCGCCATCGGCTCGGGGTCTCCCCGGCGACCGTCCGCAACGACATGGCGGCCCTGGAGGAAGAGGGCTACATCGCCCAGCCGCACACCAGTGCCGGGCGGATTCCGACCGACAAGGGGTACCGCCTCTTCGTCGACAAGCTGGCCGGTGTGAAGCCGCTGTCCAGCCCCGAGCGGCGGGCGATCCAGAACTTCCTCGACGGCGCGGTCGACCTCGACGACGTGGTGGGGCGCACGGTCCGGCTGCTGGCGCAGCTGACCCGGCAGGTCGCGGTCGTGCAGTACCCGTCCCTGACCCGGTCGACGGTGCGGCACGTCGAGCTGCTGGCGCTGGCCCCGGCCCGGCTGATGCTCGTCCTGATCACCGACACCGGCCGGGTCGAGCAGCGGCTCATCGACTGCCAGACGCCGTTCTCCGAGACCTCGCTGGCGGACCTGCGGGCGCGGCTGAACAGCCGGGTCGTGGGCCGCCGTTTCACGGATGTGCCCCAGTTGGTGCAGGATCTCCCGGAGTCCTTCGAGCAGGACGACCGCGGCACGGTCTCGACAGTGCTGTCGGTGTTGCTGGAAACTCTGGTGGAAGAGACCGAAGAGCGGCTGATGATCGGCGGCACCGCCAATCTCACGCGCTTCGGGCACGACTTCCCCCTGACCATCCGTCCGGTGCTGGAGGCGCTTGAGGAGCACGTGGTGCTGCTCAAGCTCCTCGGCGAAGCCAAGGACTCGGGCATGACCGTACGTATCGGGCATGAGAATGCCCATGAAGGCCTGACGTCCACATCGGTCGTCACGGTCGGCTACGGTTCGGGCGACGAGGCAGTCGCCAAACTCGGCGTGGTCGGACCGACCCGCATGGACTACCCCGGAACGATGGGAGCGGTACGCGCAGTGGCACGTTACGTCGGACAAATCCTCGCGGAGTCGTAAGTGGCCACGGATTACTACTCGGTCCTCGGCATCAGCCGTGACGCCTCGCAGGACCAGATCAAGAAGGCCTTCCGTCGGCTGGCGCGCGAGCTGCACCCGGACGTGAACCCGGACCCGAAGACCCAGGAGCGGTTCAAGGAGATCAACGCCGCTTACGAGGTCCTGTCGGATCCGCAGAAGAAGCAGGTCTACGACCTCGGCGGCGACCCGCTGTCGCAGTCCGGTGGCGGCGGTGGCGCGGGCGGCTTCGGCGCCGGCTTCGGCAACTTCTCCGACATCATGGACGCGTTCTTCGGCACGGCCTCGCAGCGCGGTCCGCGCTCGCGCACCCGCCGTGGCCAGGACGCCATGATCCGGCTCGACGTCGAGCTGAACGAGGCGGCCTTCGGCACGACCAAGGACCTCCAGGTCGACACCGCCGTGGTGTGCACGACCTGCAGCGGCGAGGGCGCTGCCCCCGGCACCTCGGCGCAGACCTGTGACATGTGCCGCGGCCGCGGTGAGGTCTCGCAGGTCACCCGGTCCTTCCTGGGCCAGGTCATGACCTCCCGCCCCTGCCCGCAGTGCCAGGGCTTCGGCACGGTCGTGCCGACGCCGTGCCCGGAGTGCGCGGGCGACGGCCGGATCCGCTCCCGCCGTACGCTGACCGTCAAGATCCCGGCCGGTGTCGACAACGGCACCCGGATCCAGCTCGCCGGCGAGGGCGAGGTCGGCCCCGGCGGCGGCCCGGCCGGCGACCTCTACGTCGAGATCCACGAGCTGCCGCACCCGGTCTTCCAGCGGCGCGGCGACGATCTGCACTGCACGGTCACCATCCCGATGACGGCGGCGGCGCTGGGGACGAAGTGCCCGCTGGAGACGCTGGACGGGGTGGAGGAGATCGACGTCCGGCCCGGCACGCAGTCCGGCCAGTCGATCCCGCTGCACCAGCGCGGCGTGACCCATCTGCGCGGCAACGGCCGGGGCGACCTGATCGTCCACGTCGAGGTCCAGACCCCGACCAAGCTCGACCCGGAGCAGGAGGAGCTGCTGCGGCGGCTCGCCAAGCTGCGCGGCGAGGAACGCCCCACGGGCCAGTTCCAGCCGGGCCAGCAGGGACTGTTCTCGCGCCTGAAGGACGCGTTCAACGGGCGGTAGCGGCAGGCCGCGCGTGAGCGGTCGGCAGGGCCGCGGGTGAGTCGGAGCGCGCCAGATCGCGGGTGCCGGGCGGAATGCGGAATATCCGCCCGGCACCCCGTCGTTGTGGCCCCGCAGGGGGCGTTCGTGACCCCTACGGGATCTGTTCGACCAACCCCTACTAGGCCCACCCAAGCCCGCCCCAGGCCCGCCGGCCGCCCCGTCCCCCCGCCCGGCCCCTGATGCGGGGCGCGGGGGCATGCCGTGACACGATGTGGTCATGCCCAGCGCACTGACCGATCTCTGCCGCTACCCGATCGTGCAGGCCCCCATGGCGGGCGGCGGTTCGGGTCCCGAACTGGCCGCCGCCGTCTGTGGCGCCGGTGGTCTCGGCTTCCTCGCCGCCGGCTACAAGACCGCCGACGGCATGTACCAGGAGATCAAACAGCTGCGGTCGCTGACCGACCGGCCCTTCGGCGTCAACCTCTTCATGCCGCAGCCGTCGCTCGCCGACCACTCCGCCATCGAGGCGTACCGCGAGCAGCTCGCCGGTGAGGCCGCGTGGTACGAGACCGAGCTCGGCGACACCGACGGGCCCACCGACGACGGCTACGAGGCCAAGCTCGCGATCCTGCGCGAGGACCCGGTGCCGGTGGTGTCCTTCACCTTCGGCTGCCCCTCGCGTGCGGTCCTCGACTCCTTCGCCCGGGTCGGCACGTACACCGTCGTCACGGCCACCACGGCGGCCGAGGCCCAGGCCGCGCAGTGGTCGGGTGCGGACGCCGTCTGTGTGCAGGGCGTGGAGGCGGGCGGCCACCAGAGCACCCACCGCGACGATCCGCACGCCGACGGGACCGGCGCGGGGCTGGGCCTGCTGGCGCTGCTCGGGCAGGTCCGGGAGGCCGTGCAGATCCCGGTGATCGCCGCCGGCGGGCTGATGCGCGGGGCGCAGATCGCGGCGGTGCTGGCCGCCGGGGCGACCATGGCCCAGCTCGGCACCGCCTTCCTCGCCACCCCGGAGTCGGGCGCCAACCCGCTGCACAAGCAGGCGCTGACCAACCCCCTCTTCACTCATACGGAGCTGACCCGGGCGTTCTCCGGGCGGCCGGCCCGCGGCCTGGTGAACCGTTTCATGCGGGAGCACGGCCCCTACGCGCCGGCCGCCTACCCCGCCGTCCACTACCTGACGTCCACGGTGCGCAAGGCCGCGGCCAAGGCCGGCGACGTCCAGGGCCTGAACCTGTGGGCGGGCCAGGGGCACCGGCTGGCCCGGGAGTTGCCGGCCGCCCGGCTGGTGGAGGTCCTCGTGGCCGAACTCGACGCGGCACGGGCCGGGGCGACCCTCACGGGGGCCGGGAACGGTGTCCCGGGCCCGGGCGACGCGACGACGGAAACCGGAACCGGAGACACCGCAACCGGTGGCTCCGCAGCTGCCGGGGGCGCCGTATGACCGCGCCCGTCTTCCTCGTCGAGTCGCTCGCGCACGTACGGGCGGGCGGCACGGTCACCGTCGACGGGCCGGAGGGCCGGCACGCGGTGTCGGTGCGCCGGCTGCGGGCCGGCGAGGAGGTCGTACTGACGGACGGTCAGGGCACCGGCGCATACGGCACGGTGGCCGCCGCCGAGGGCAAGGACCGGCTGACCGTCGCGATCGCCGAACTGCGCACCGAGGAGACGCCGGACCCGACCATCACGGTCGTCCAGGCGCTCCCCAAGGGCGACCGGGGCGAGCTGGCCGTCGAGACCATGACCGAGACCGGGGTGGACGCCATCGTGCCCTGGCCGGCGGCGCGTTGCGTCACCCAGTGGAAGGGCGAGCGGGCCGCCAAGGCGCTCGGCAAATGGCGGGCCACGGCCCGTGAGGCGGGCAAGCAGTCCCGCCGGCTGACCTTCCCGGAGGTCGCGGACCCGCTCTCCACCAAGCAGGTGGCCGCCCTGCTCGCCGACGCCGACTTCGCGGCCGTGCTCCACGAGGAGGGCAGCGCCCCGCTCGCCACCGCGGAACTCCCGGCCACCGGCCGGATCGTGCTGGTCGTCGGGCCGGAGGGCGGTGTCTCCCCGGAGGAACTGGTGCTCTTCGCCGAGGCCGGCGCCAAGCCGTACCGCCTGGGCCGGACCGTCCTGCGCACCTCCACGGCCGGCACCGCGGCCACCGCGCTCCTGCTGGGCCGCACGGGACGCTGGAGCTGAGCCGCCCGCCCGCTCGCCCTCAGCGGCTCACCTGCCGCCGTCCTCGGCGAGGGTGTGGGCCACGAGGGCGTTGGCGTGGCCGTGGCCGAGGCCGTGCTCGGTCTTGAGCCAGGTGACGAGTTCCCCGTGCTTGGCCAGGGGCGAGGTGCGGATGAGCTCCTTCCATTCGGCGATCGGGCGGCCGTACTTCTTCTCGATGGAGGGGAAGTAGCTGGCGGGGCCCTTGACGGCGTCGGTCATGTCGCGGTCTCCGTCCTTGTGTGGAGGTGGGGCAGGTCCTCGGTCGCGGGTGTTCAGGGCTGCACGTTTTCCGGCCGGTGGCGCAGCAGGACCACCTGGGAGTCGAAGGTCCGGGACTCGACGAGGGTCAGGTCCAGCCGTTCCTGCGGCGTGCTGAAGACGGTCCGGCCGCCGCCCAGTACGACCGGGTGGACGAAGATCCGGTACTCGTCGATCAGTCCGTGCCGGGTGAGGAAACCGGCCAGCTCCGAGCCGCCGAACAGCAGCAGGCGGGCACCGCTCCGCTTGAGGGCGGTGAGCTCCTCGACGACGTTCGTGCCGATCACCCGGGTGTTCCAGTCGGCCTTCTCCAGGGTGGAGGAGACGACGATCTTCGGTGCGCTGCGCCATACCGGGGCGAAGGCCAGGTCGTGCGGGTCGGTGGAGTACTCCTCCGCGTGGGGCCAGAAGCCGGACATCATGTCCCAGACCTTGCGGCCGTAGAGGAACTGGTCGGCCTCGGTGGTGAGTTGGAGTGAGTAGGCGGAGAGTTCGGGGCCCATGAGGGGCCAGTCGAAGGCGCCGTCGGGGCCTTCGATGTAGCCGTCCAGCGACTGGTGCACGAAGTGGGTGATCTTGCCCATGGGGTCCTCCCGGTGGTGACGGGCCGTCAACGGGCCGAAGCGGTGGCGGGAGCGTACGTGAGGACCTGCGCGCCGCTGCGGAAGGTGGTGTTACCGAGCGGCCGGAGGGTCTTCTTCGGTGAGTTCTCGGTGAACAGGCGCGTGCCGGTGCCTTCGACGACCGGGTGGGTCCACAGCCGGAGTTCGTCGATCAGATCGTGCGCCAGGAGGGTGTTGACGAGCCCGCCGCTGCCGTAGACGAGCAGGTCCTGGCCGTCCTGCTGCTTCAGTCCGGCGACGGCGGCGGGGATGTCGCCGGTGAGGAAGGTGGCGTTCCACTCCGGTGTGTCGAGCGTCGTGGTGGCGACGTACTTGGGCAGGGCGTTCATCCGCTCGGCGAAGCCGTCCTCGTCGGTCATCGACGGCCAGGCGGCGGCGAATCCCTGGTAGGTCACCCGGCCCAGCAGGAGGGCGTCGGCGGCGAAGAGCTGGCCGCGGGCGAAGGCGGCGGCTTCCTCGTCGAAGAACGGCGCCGTCCAGGCCGGGTTCTCCACGACTCCGTCGAGCGTGATGTAGATCGATGCGATGACCTTGCGCATCCCGGTCTCCCCCTTGGTTGTGGGCACGGACATGCCCATGTGTACGATGTCCACAAATGGGGAACGCGGTGATCCGCAGCCCCCGTTCGATCAAGCGG
The DNA here is from genome assembly GCF_040640655.1 of Streptomyces sp. NPDC021749. Taxonomy (NCBI): domain Bacteria; kingdom Bacillati; phylum Actinomycetota; class Actinomycetes; order Kitasatosporales; family Streptomycetaceae; genus Streptomyces; species Streptomyces sp. NPDC021749. The sequence continues at coordinate 70,510 of NZ_JBFACE010000003.1, forward strand.
AAGCCTAGACGAGTTAAGTGGATGCTGTCCACATTGGATGTCCCTATGGGAGGGGGCGTCCCCATTGGAGGGGTGATGACGGCGGAGAGCGGCAGGGCGAGGCGGACCACCTACCGCCACGGCGATCTCCGCAACGCCCTGATCGAGGCCGGGCTCGAACTGGCCCGGGAGGGCGGCCCCGAGGCGGTGGTGCTGCGCGCCGCGACCCGCCAGGCGGGCGTCGTGCCCAACGCCGCCTACCGGCACTTCGCCGACCGCGGCGCCCTGCTGCACGCCGTCTCGCAGGCCGCCATGGCCCGGCTCGCCCGCACCATGGAGGCCGAGCAGGCCGCACTGCCGCCGGCCCCGGACCCCGCGGCCGCCGCACGGGCCCGCTTCCGGGCGGTGGGCACCGGCTATCTGCGCTTCGCCCAGGAGGAACCGGGCCTGTTCCGCACCGCCTTCCACGTCCCCGGCGACATGACGTACGCCGCCGACAACACCGCCGCGGGCGGCAGCGGCAAGACCCCCTTCGAGCTCCTGGGCGCGGCCCTCGACGACCTCCTGGAGAACGGCCTGCTGCCCGAGGAGCGGCGCCCCGGGGCGGAGTTCCTCGCCTGGTCGGCCGTCCACGGCCTCGCCGCACTCCTCATCGACGGGCCCCTGCGCGGCCTCCTGCCCTCCCAGGCCCACGATGCGGGACAGCACGTCATCGACATGATCGAGCGGGGCATCTGAGGCCCGGCGGCAGCCCACCGCACAACGGTGCGCCGACCGGCCTCAACGGCCCGTCGGCGCACCGCGGTTCACGAGGAGGGTGCCCCCGTCAGCTCAGCAGCTCGGCCGCCAGCGTGATGTTCTTGACGCCGGCCAGCGCCTGGCTCACCGGGCAGTTCTTCTTGGCGTCCTCGGCCGCGGCCTGGAAGTCCTCCTCGGACAGGCCGGGGACCCGGGCCTTGACGGTCAGTGCGATGGCGGTGATGCCCTCGCCGGGCTGGAAGGTGACGTCGGCCTGGGTGTCCAGGGCCTCGACGGTGAAGCCCTTGCCCGCCAGGCCGTGCGAGAAGGCCATGGAGTAGCAGGACGAGTGCGCCGCCGCGATCAGCTCCTCGGGGCTGGTCACGCCGTTCGGCTGCTCCGCGCGGGCGGGCCAGTTCACGTCGTACGTACCGACCTTGGAGGACTCCAGGGCGACGGTGCCCTTGCCCTCCAGGAGGTTGCCTTCCCAGTGGGTCTTGGCGGTGCGCGTGGTTGCCATGGTGCATAACTCCCGGTTGTGGGCGAAAGCGATCAAGGCCAGCTTAGTGATCCCGGTCCCCCGTCGCTGCGACGCCCCACACGGCTCGCCCGGTAGCATCCGAGGCCGTGCGCACCGTGCGTACGAGGGATGAGCTGGGAGGAGCCAACGGTGGCGGGAGAACCGCAGGCCGATTGCCTGTTCTGCAAGATCGTGGCCGGGGAGGTGCCGGCGACCATCGTCCGCGAGACCGAGACCACCGTCGCGTTCCGCGACATCAACCCCCAGGCCCCGACGCACGTCCTGATCATCCCCAAGGTGCACCACCCGGACGCCGCGGCCCTCGCCGCCGCCGAACCGCAGGTCGTCGCCGACATAATGCGCGAGGCCCGGGAGGTCGCCGCCGGGGACGGGGTCGAGGACACCGGCTACCGGGTGGTCTTCAACACCGGGTCCGGCGCCGGCCAGACCGTCTTCCACGCCCATCTGCACGTCCTCGGCGGCCGCGGCCTCCAGTGGCCCCCCGGGTAACCAGCCATGTCCGTACGTGAACTGGTCGTCCTCGGTACCGCCAGCCAGGTCCCCACCCGGCACCGCAACCACAACGGCTATCTGCTGCGGTGGGACGGCCAGGGGCTGCTCTTCGACCCCGGCGAGGGGACGCAGCGCCAGATGCTGCGCGCCGGGGTCGCGGCCCACGACCTCAACCGGATCTGCATCACCCACTTCCACGGCGACCACTCGCTCGGGCTCGCCGGGGTGATCCAGCGGATCAACCTCGACCGGGTGCCCCACCCGGTCACCGCCCACTTCCCGGCCAGTGGCCAGCACTTCTTCGAGCGGCTGCGCTACGCGACCGCCTACCGCGAGACCGTCCGGCTGGTCGAGCGGCCGGTCGCCGCCGACGGGGAGCTGGACCGCTGCGCCGCGTACGTCCTTCAGGCGCGGCGGCTGTCGCATCCGGTCGAGTCGTACGGCTACCGGCTCGTGGAGCCGGACTCCCGTCGGATGCTGCCGGAGCGGCTGGCGGAGCGCGGCATCGCCGGGCCGGACGTCGGGCGCCTCCAGCGGGAGGGCGAGCTGAACGGCGTCACCCTCGACGAGGTGAGCGAGCACCGCCCCGGCCAGCGGTTCGCGTTCGTGATGGACACCCGGATGTGCGCGGGCGTGGAGGCGCTCGCGGAGGGCGTGGACATGCTCGTCATCGAGTCCACGTTCCTGGACGACGATGTCCAACTGGCCGCCGATCACGGGCACTTGACGGCCGGGCAGGCCGGCGCGGTGGCCGCGCGGGCCGGGGTGCGGCATCTGGTGCTGACGCACTTCTCGCAGCGGTACGACGACCCCGCGGAGTTCGCCCGGCAGGCCCGCGCGGCCGGCTACGACGGCGAGTTGACGATCGCCAAGGACCTCATGCGCGTGCCCGTGCCCAAGCGACGCTGAGCACGGGCACCAGGCCCCGGCCTGTGGTGACGGCAGGCCCCGGGGCCGCCGTTACGGCAGGTAGTACATCGGGTTCGGCATCTTGAACGTCCGGTTGGCGTAGCCGCCCTGCAGATCGCTGTACTGGTCGCCGAAGTTGGCGACGATGTCGTAGCCCAGGGACTCGATGTGCTTGCGGGTTCCCGACTTGTACTCGACGGTGGTGCAGGTGCTGCCGCAGGGCAGGTAGGCGGGCGGGTGCTCCTTGTCCTTCAGGTAGACGTGCGTCCGGTCCAGCGGGACGCCGTAGCCCACGTTCTTCAGGTTGCGCACGCTCCAGTCGCGCTGGGCCTCCTTGCGGCCGGTGATGAAGAAGACCTCGGCGCCCTTGTCGCGGGCCCAGTTGACCAGCCGGTTCATGCCGAAGACCGGGTCCATGTCGGTGTGCTCCAGGTACTTGTCCTGGCTCTGCGGGGTGAAGGCGAAGCCGACCTGGAGCTCGTAGTTGTACGTGAGCAGGGTGGTGTCGTCCATGTCGAGGACGATGGCGGGCTTGGCCTTCTTGCCGGCTTGGGCCTGGCGGGCGAGCGCCTTGTCCAGGTAGGTGCGGGCCTTGGCCTCGATGCCGTGGACCTGGCGGGCGTAGTTGCTGTGCGGGGACGCGTAGTGCTCGCCGTCGGCCGTGACCGTGTCGCCGTAGTACGCCTTGATCTTGTCCTGGACCTGCGTGAGGTTGGGGATCTCCTTGTCGGTCCGCGGGACGGAGTGCTCGGCGGTGGCCTGGCCGATGCCGAACACGGCGGTGCCGGCGACGAGCGCGGCCACCGTCGCGGCACCGAGGCGGGCGCGGCGCGACAGGGCGGGGCGGAGGCGACCGGAGCGGAGGCGGTCGGGACGGGGCATGCGCGGCTCCTCTTGGAGAAGGGGGGTGGGTCCCAGGGCTCGGAGGGGCTGACGGCCCCTCATTCCCTGGTCTACGCGCGCAGATTCAACCGTTGGCGAGAGGTTCCCGCAAGGGGTGGGTCGTTGACGGCCCGAAGGGGCCTTCGTAGCCTCCACCTGCATGTCTGAACACTGTTTAGATCTCTGAATATCCGTGTCGCTGCCGACCGCGCCACCGGCTCCGCCGCCGGTGGTGTCGCCGACCCGGGCACGGCCCGGCCCGTACCCCGTAGGAGCCCCGGATGACCGACGCCCCGCACCCCCTCGCCATCGCCGAGGTCCGGCTCACCCCCCTCCTGGTGGCCGACCCGCCGCTGCTCAACACCCAGGGCGTGCACCAGCCGTACACCCCGCGGCTGATCATCGAGCTGATCACCGAGAGCGGGGTCACCGGGCTCGGCGAGACCTACGGGGACACCGTCTACCGGGACCTGGCCCGGCCGCTGGCCGCGGCGCTGATCGGCCGACGGGTCACGGACCTGAACGGACTGCCCGCGCTCGCCGCGGAGGTGTGCGCGGACTCACCGGCCGCCACCGGCGCCGACGCGGTGGACGCCGGCGGCCTGCGCGGCGCCCGGACCGCCGAAAAGCTCCGGCTGTCGGTCCTCTCCGGCTTTGAGGTCGCCTGCCTGGACGCCTGGGGCAAGGCCGCCGGTCTGCCGGTCCACGCGCTGCTCGGCGGCAAGGTCCGGGACCGCGTGGAGTACGGCGCGTACCTCTTCTACCGGTGGGCCGAGCACCCCGGCGGCCGCGGCGAGCCGGACGACTGGGGCGCGGCGCTCGACCCGGCCGGGGTGGTGGCCCAGGCCCGCCGCTTCGCCGACACCTACGGCTTCACCTCCTTCAAGCTCAAGGGCGGCGTCTTCGAGCCCGCACAGGAGGTCGCCGCGGTCCGCGCGCTGGCCGCCGCGTTCCCCGGGCGGCCGCTGCGGCTCGACCCCAACGGCGCCTGGAGCGTGGCCACTTCGCTGAAGGTCGCGGACGAGCTGGCGGACGTGCTGGAGTACCTGGAGGACCCGGCCGGCGGGACCGCGCGGATGGCGGAGGTGGCGGCCGGCACCCGCGTCCCGCTGGCCACCAACATGTGCGTGACGACCTTCGACGAGATCCCCGAAGCGTTCCGCCGCCGCGCCGTCCAGGTGGTGCTCTGCGACCACCACTACTGGGGCGGGCTGCGCGCCACCCGCGAACTCGCCGCCGTCTGCCGCACCTTCGGCGTCGGGCTGGCCATGCACTCCAACACCCACCTCGGCATCAGCCTGGCCGCGATGACCCAGGTGGCGGCCACCGTGCCGAACCTCCACCACGCCTGCGACACCCACTACCCCTGGCAGACCGAGGACGTGCTCACCGAGCGGCTCGCGATCCGCGACGGCGCGGTGCCCGTCGGCGACGCCCCCGGCCTCGGCATCACCCTCGACCGGGACCGGCTCGCCGCGCTGCACCGCCGCTGGCTGGCCGACGACGGCGGCCTGCGCGACCGCGACGACGCCGCCGCGATGCGCTACGCCGACCCGGACTGGGTCGTTCCGGCCGTTCCGCGGTGGTGACCGTGCCGGCCGGCGGGGCGCGGGTGGCCGCGGGCCGCGCGGGGGCCGTACGCACGGGTGCCGGACGGGGTCCCGCCCGCCGGAGGATCATGAACCCGGCCGTGGTCCTGTGCGCGGTCGCCCGGCACGCGTACGGTGAGGCACGGCTCAGTGGCAGCGCGCCACAGTGGTCCCGTAGCGATCTTTGAAAGGGGCTGTTCCGATGGCACAGGAAGTGCGCGGCGTGATCGCGCCGGGGAAGAACGAACCGGTCAGGCTGGAGACGATCCTGGTGCCGGACCCGGGTCCCGGCGAGGCCGTGGTGAAGATCCAGGCGTGCGGGGTGTGCCACACCGATCTGCACTACAAACAAGGCGGCATCACCGACGAGTTCCCGTTCCTGCTCGGCCACGAGGCGTCCGGGGTCGTGGAGTCGGTCGGCGCCGGAGTCACCGACGTCGCGCCGGGCGACTTCGTCATCCTCAACTGGCGGGCGGTGTGCGGCCAGTGCCGGGCCTGTCTGCGCGGCCGCCCCCAGTACTGTTTCGACACCCACAACGCCCGCCAGAAGATGACGCTGAAGGACGGCACGGAGCTGACCCCGGCGCTCGGCATCGGCGCCTTCGCCGACAAGACGCTGGTCGCGGCGGGGCAGTGCACCAAGGTCGACCCGGAAGTGTCGCCCGCGGTGGCCGGGCTGCTGGGCTGCGGGGTGATGGCCGGCATCGGTGCCGCGATCAACACCGGCGGGGTCACCCGCGGCGACTCGGTCGCGGTCATCGGCTGCGGCGGGGTCGGCGACGCGGCCGTGGCCGGCGCCCGGCTGGCCGGCGCGGCCCGTATCATCGCCGTCGACATCGACGACCGCAAGCTGGACCTCGCGCGCACCATGGGCGCCACCCACACCGTCAACTCCCGTACCACCGACCCCGTCGAGGCGATCCGCGACCTCACCGGCGGCTTCGGCGCGGACGTCGTCATCGAGGCGGTCGGCCGCCCCGAGACGTACAAACAGGCCTTCTACGCCCGCGATCTGGCCGGCACGGTCGTCCTGGTCGGCGTGCCCACCCCGGACATGACCCTGGAACTTCCCCTGCTGGACGTCTTCGGCCGCGGCGGCGCGCTCAAGTCCTCCTGGTACGGCGACTGTCTGCCGTCCCGCGACTTCCCGATGCTGATCGACCTGCACCAGCAGGGCCGGATCGACCTCTCCGCGTTCGTCACCGAGACCATCGGCATCGACGACGTCGAGCAGGCCTTCGACCGGATGCACGCGGGCGACGTGCTGCGTTCGGTGGTGACGCTCTGATGGCGGCGCGGATCGACCACCTCGTCACCTCGGGGACGTTCTCGCTCGACGGCGGCACCTGGGACGTCGACAACAACGTGTGGATCGTCGGGAACGACGACGAGGCGATCGTCATCGACGCCGCGCACGACGCCGACGCCATCTTCGAGGCGCTGGCCGGCCGGACGCTGCGCGCGATCATCTGCACCCACGCGCACAACGACCACATCGACGCCGCCCCGGCGCTGGCCGCCCGTACCGGCGCCCGGATCCATCTGCACCCGGCCGACCTGCCGCTGTGGAAGATGACCCACCCCGGCACGGTCCCGGACGCGGACCTGGCCGACGGGCAGGTCCTGACCATCGCCGGAACGGACCTGACCGTGCTGCACACCCCCGGTCACGCCCCCGGCGCGGTCTGCCTGTACGCCCCCGACCTGCGCACCGTCTTCACCGGCGACACCCTCTTCCAGGGCGGCCCCGGCGCCACCGGCCGGTCCTTCTCGGACTTCCCGACGATCGTCGCCTCGGTCCGGGACCGGCTGCTGACCCTGCCACCGGAGACGGTCGTACGCACCGGCCACGGCGACCCCACGACGATCGGGGAGGAGGCGCCCCACTTGGAGGAGTGGCTCAAGCGGGGGCATTGAGGGGGCGGGCCGTTGAGGCGGCCGACCAGTGGGGCCGGCGGGCCACCGAGGTGTGGGCGGGGCGCAGGTGTCCCGTAGGGGGCGGTCGAACGGATCCCGTAGGGGACGCGAGGGCCCCCTACGGGGCCACAACGCGGCGGGGGCGGAGGGTATTCCGGGGCCGGCGGGCGGAGGACACTCCGAGGCCGTAAGGCGCCCCGCGTAGACGGCCGGTGGCCCTCAGTCCTCCTTGGCCGCCCGTTCGAGGATGCGGGCGGCCACCGCGGGGGAGTCCACCAGGGGATGCAGTGCCAGGGCCCGCAGAGCCGCGCTGCGGTCCTTGCGGACGGCGGCCGTCACCGCTGCCCGTTCGACCGCCTTGACCTGGAGCATCAGCCCCAACTGGTCCTCCCGCAGCGGTGCGCAGGGCAGCGGCCGGGCGCCGTGCGCGGTCACCTCGCACACCGTCTCCACGATCGCGTCCGGCGCCAGCTGCGGCACCGTCGTGCCGTTGCGGACGTTCAGGATCAGCCGGGTGCCGCTGTCGTGCACGATGGCGTGCATCAGCGCCAGCGCCACCCGGTCGTAGCCGCCGCCCTCCAGGTCGTGGCTGTCGCGCTGCCAGCCGCCGCTGGCCTCCCGGCTGTGCGCCATGTACGTCTCCTCGCGCTCCAGCCGGGTCCGCTCCCACAGCGCGTACACCGCGTCCGGGCCGCCGGCCGCCGCGGCCCGCTCGAAGAAGCCGCCCTGCTGCCGGTCGAGGAACTCGCCGCGGGTCTCCCGGGTGTCCCGGAGGGAGTCGAGGGTCTCGCGGCGGAAGTAGTAGTAGTGCAGGTACTCGTTGGGGAGCGCGCCCAGGGTCTGCAGCCATTCCGCGCCGAACAGCCGGCCCTCCTCGAAGGACGCCAGGGCGGCCTCGTCGCCCAGCAGGCGCGGCAGCAGTTCGCTGCCCTCGAACGTCAACGACCGCAGCCAGCCGAGGTGGTTGAGGCCGACGTAGTCGTAGCCGACCCGGCCGCTCTCGAAGGCCGCCGGGTCCAGCCCCGCCGCCCGCGCGGCCCGGCGCACCAGCCCGACGGGGGAGTCGCAGATCCCGATGACGCGGTCGCCGAGCACCCGGGACATCGCCTCGGTCACCATGCCCGCGGGGTTGGTGAAGTTGATGACCCAGGCCGCGGGGGCGAGCTGGGCGACCCGCTCGGCGATGTGCAGCGCCACCGGGATCGTCCGCAGGCCGTACAGGACCCCGCCCGCGCCCACCGTCTCCTGGCCCAGCACGCCCTCGGCCAGCGGGATGCGTTCGTCGCGTATCCGGCCGGCCGTGCCGCCCACCCGGATCGCCGAGAACACGAAGTCCGCCCCGGCCAGCGCCTCGTCCAGGCTCTGCGCGACCCGGACCGGCACCGGCGCCGGATGCCCCTCGGCCAGCCGCGTCAACACCTCGGCGATGACCGCGACCCGCCGGGCGTCGGTGTCGTGCAGCACCACCTCGGAGACCGAGTCCGCCGGGTCGGCCAGGAGCGCGCGGTAGACCAGCGGCACCCGGAAGCCGCCACCGCCGAGAATCGTGAGCCTCATGGGGCGGAACGTACCGCAGCATCAGGCACACTGGCGGCACGTGCCGATACGAGAGGGGCGTGCACGGTGACCAGCCGACGTGATGTCCATCCGCCCACCGGCCCGGCCGAAGTGGCACCGGGCCTCGACCCGCTGGCCGACCTGCGGGCGGACGGCGATCCGCGCACCGACGTCTACCTCACCGGCACGGTCTTCCTCGACATCATCTTCACCGGCCTGGACTCCGCCCCGGTCCGCGGCACCGAATCCTGGGCCCGCGGTATGGGCTCCAGCCCCGGCGGCGTCGCCAACATGGCCACCGCCCTGGCCCGGCTCGGGCTGCGCACCTCCCTGGCGGCGGCCTTCGGCGACGACATGTACGGCGAGTACTGCTGGGAGGCGCTCGAACGGGGCGAGGGCATCGACCTGTCGCTGTCACGCACCGTCCCCGGCTGGCACTCCCCGGTCACCGTCTCCATGGCGTACGAGGGCGAGCGCACGATGGTGTCGCACGGCCATCAGGCGCCGCCCCCGGACTTCACCTTCGACGGCCGGCACGCACCGGGCTGCCCGCCGCCGTCCCGGGCCTGCGTCGCCTCCCTCGTGCCCGGCCGGCGGGAGGCCTGGCTGGAGTGCGCGGCCGGCCGCGGCAGCCGGATCTTCGCGGACGTCGGCTGGGACGACAGCGGCCGCTGGGACCCGGCCGACCTCGCCGACCTCGAACACTGCGAGGCGTTCCTGCCGAACGCCGAGGAGGCGATGCGCTACACCCGCACGACCTGCCCGCGCGCGGCCGCCCGCAAGCTGGCCGACCGGGTGCCGCTGGCCGTCGTCACGCTGGGCTCGGAGGGCGCGTACGCGGTGGACGGGCGGACCGGCGAGACCGCCGAGGTGCCCGCGATCGCCGTGGAGGCGCTGGACCCGACCGGCGCCGGCGACGTCTTCGTCGCGGGCTTCGTCACCGGCACCCTGGCCGACTGGCCGCTGGCCGACCGGCTGGCGTTCGCGGGGCTGAGCGCCGCACTGTCCGTGCAGGAATTCGGCGGGTCGCTGTCCGCACCGGGCTGGGCGGAGATCGCCACTTGGTGGCAGCGGGTGCGGCTGTGCGAGGCGGGTGCCCCGGGCGCGCTGCGCCGGCAGTACGCCTTCCTCGACGAAGTGCTGCCCCCGGCCTACCGCCCGTCGCCGCTGGCCCGCGCGGTCCCCACGATCGGCTTCCGCCGCCCGGCCTGAGCCGCCGCTCCGCCCCCCCCGAAGCGCCGCCGCGCCGACCGCCGTCCCCCGTCGAAAGCCCAGGTCGGGCCGGCCGCCGGGAAAAGCTCTCGGGCCTGTCGGTGCCCCGTCGTACTCTTGTATCGCAAGGAGGCCGTGCCGGCAGGCACCTCCTCGGCACGTCTTCATGAGCAAAGGATGGGGGTTGAGCAGGCCACCGGGCCGCCCTATGACGCAGAGACCCATGGAACCGCAGGCGAGCGCCCAGTTCACCGTCCCGGCCAAGCACCCGATGGTGACGGTCCTGGGGTCCGGAGACTCGCTGCTGCGAGTGATCGAAAAAGCCTTCCCGGCGACCGACATCCACGTCCGGGGCAACGAAGTCAGCGCGGTCGGCGACGCCCGGGAAGTGGCCCTCGTCCAGCGCCTTTTCGACGAGATGATGCTGGTGCTCCGCACCGGACAACCGATGACGGAGGACGCGGTGGAACGTTCGATCGCCATGCTGCGCGCGGCGGAGGACGGCGGGGGCGTGGTGAGCGAGACGCCCGCCGAGGTGCTCACCCAGAACATCCTCTCCAACCGCGGCCGGACGATCCGTCCCAAGACCCTCAACCAGAAGCGCTACGTCGACGCCATCGACAGGCACACCGTCGTCTTCGGCATCGGCCCGGCCGGTACCGGCAAGACGTACCTGGCCATGGCCAAGGCCGTCCAGGCGCTCCAGGCCAAGCAGGTCAACCGCATCATCCTGACCCGCCCCGCGGTCGAGGCCGGCGAGCGGCTGGGCTTCCTGCCCGGCACCCTCTACGAGAAGATCGACCCGTATCTGCGCCCGCTCTACGACGCGCTGCACGACATGCTCGACCCCGACTCCATCCCGCGCCTGATGGCCGCGGGCACGATCGAGGTCGCGCCGCTGGCGTACATGCGCGGCCGGACGCTGAACGACGCGTTCATCATCCTCGACGAGGCGCAGAACACGAACCCCGAGCAGATGAAGATGTTCCTCACCCGCCTCGGGTTCGACTCGAAGATCGTCGTCACCGGCGACGTCACCCAGATCGACCTCCCCGGCGGCACCAAGAGCGGTCTGCGCCAGGTCAGGGAGATCCTGGAGGGCGTCGACGACGTGCACTTCTCCCTGCTCACCAGCCAGGACGTGGTCCGGCACAAGCTCGTCGGCCGTATCGTCGACGCCTACGAGAAGTACGACAGCCGCAACGGCCAGTGAGCCGGACGCACCGCGCGAACGAGAAGCGAGACGCAACGCCCCATGTCCATCGACGTCAACAACGAATCCGGTACGGAGGTCGACGAGCAGGCGATCCTGGACGTCGCCCGCTACGCCCTCGGCCGGATGCGCATCCACCCGCTCTCCGAGCTGTCCGTGATCGTCGTGGACGCCGAGGCCATGGAGCAGCTCCATCTCCAGTGGATGGACCTGCCCGGACCGACCGATGTCATGTCCTTCCCGATGGACGAGCTGCGTCCGCCGGCCAAGGACGACGAGGAGCCCCCGCAGGGCCTGCTCGGTGACATCGTGCTCTGCCCGGAGGTCGCCAAGAAGCAGGGCGAGGAGGCGCCGACCGCGCACAGCATGGACGAGGAGCTCCAGCTGCTGACCGTGCACGGCGTCCTCCACCTCCTCGGCTACGACCACGAGGAGCCCGACGAGAAGGCCGAGATGTTCGGCCTGCAGGCGGCGATCGTCGACGGGTGGCGCACCGAGCGGGGGCTGACCGGCCCCTCCCCGGCGCCCACCGTGACCTGACGGGCGCCCGCGATGACCACCCAGCTGATCGCGGTCGCGGTCCTGCTCGTCGTGATCGCCTGGCTCGCCGCCTGCGCGGAGGCCGGTCTGGCCCGCACGACGAGCTTCCGCGCCGAGGAGGCCGTCCGCTCCGGCCGCCGCGGCAGCGCCAAGCTCGCCCAGGTCGCCGCCGACCCCACCCGCTACCTCAACGTCGCCCTGCTGGTGCGGGTCGGCTGCGAGATGGCCGCCGGTGCCCTGGTCACCTACGCCTGCCTGCGCTCGTTCGACGAGACCTGGCAGGCGCTGACCGTCGCCATCGCCGTGATGGTGCTGGTCAGCTATGTCGCGGTCGGCGTCTCGCCGCGGACGATCGGCCGCCAGCACCCGCTGAACACCGCCACCGCGGCCGCCTACGTCCTGCTGCCGCTGGCCCGCGTCATGGGCCCGATCCCGCAGCTGCTGATCCTCATCGGCAACGCCCTCACCCCGGGCAAGGGCTTCCGCAAGGGCCCGTTCGCGTCCGAGGCCGAGCTGCGCTCGCTGGTCGACCTCGCCGAGAAGGAGTCGCTGATCGAGGACGAGGAGCGCCGGATGGTGCACTCCGTCTTCCAGCTCGGCGACACCCTCGTCCGCGAGGTGATGGTGCCGCGCACGGACCTGGTGTCCGTCGAGCGGTTCAAGACCATCCGGCAGGCGCTGACCCTCGCCCTGCGCTCCGGTTTCTCCCGCATCCCGGTGACCGGCGAGAACGAGGACGACATCGTCGGCGTGGTCTATCTGAAGGACCTCGCCCGCAAGGTCCACATCAGCCGCGATGCGGAGACCGAGCTGGTCTCCACGGCCATGCGGCCCGCGGTCTTCGTGCCCGACACCAAGAACGCCGGTGATCTGCTGCGCGAAATGCAGCAGGACCGCAATCATGTCGCGGTGGTCATCGACGAATACGGCGGCACCGCCGGAATCGTCACCATCGAGGACATTCTCGAAGAGATCGTCGGCGAGATCACCGACGAATACGACCGGGAATTGCCGCCGGTCGAGGACCTCGGGGACGGCCGCTACCGCGTCACCGCCCGCCTCGACATCGGCGACCTCGGCGAGCTCTACGGCCTGGCGGAGCTGGACGACGAGGACGTCGAGACGGTCGGCGGTCTGCTCGCCAAGCTGCTCGGCCGGGTCCCGATCGCCGGCGCCACGGCCGACGTCGACCTCTCCGGCACGGCAGCCGACCCCCAGCTGAAGGCGCTGCGGCTGACCGCCGAATCCCCGGCGGGCCGCCGCAACAAGATCGTCACGGTGCTCTGCGAGCCGGTGCGGGCCACGGAAGCCGGAGAGCTCTCCGCATAATCCGGGCGCCCGGGGAAATCCGTAACAGGGGAAATCCGAAACATCGAGTGCTTCGGCGCTTCGCTTTTTCGGCGTTCCTGTCTCCGAAGCTGTCTGTCTTCCGCGCGACGTATCCCGGGTGCTACTGATCTCCAGTGCACCGGAAATGTTCTGGAAGCCATTTCCGGTGGGGCTGGATTCTTCCCGGCATGCCATGGAAAGATCTTCGGGCGGTCGCCGAAAGGCGGCCGCCCTGCGGGAGAGAAATCGTCCGAGAAATCTTGCCGCGCAGGTTGCCCCGGCCACGGGGGACCGGGGCAGCCACCTTCTTCCTCACGTCGCGGGGGCGGCGCATATGCTCGCCGGTATGACCGAAGCCGCACCGCTGGACCCCGAAGACCGCAAGATCATCACGCTCGCGCGCTCGGCGCGGGCCCGCAACGGCGTGCCCGAGGGCGCCGCCGTACGCGACGAGACCGGGCGCACCTATGTCGCCGGCACCGTCGCCCTGGAGTCGCTGCAGCTCAGCGCCCTCCAGACGGCCGTCGCCATGGCCGTCGCCAGCGGCGCCACGTCCCTGGAGGCGGCAGCCGTGGTCACCGACGCCGAGCGTGCCACGGACGCGGACCGCGCGGCCGTACGGGACCTCGGCGGCCCCGGGACGCCGGTGTTGCTCGCGGGCCTCGACGGCACCCTGCGCAGCACCGTCGCGGCCGGCGAGGCGTAGAGCAAGGGCACGGAACACGGGCGGGGCTCCCCAGGGGGGGCTCCCCGCCACGGCCCCCCGGCAAAGATCATGGGTGTCAGCAGCCGTCGCCGGCCTCGCCAGCCGGCCCGCGCCCCCAGGAGCCCGCCGTGACCGCCGCAACCGCCCTCCCCGCCCGCGCCCTGGGCGGCCTCACCAGTTCCGCCATCGGCTTCGGCGCGATGGTCCTCTCACCCGGCATCTACGGCGAGACCGACGAGCAGCGCGGCACCACCGCCCTGCTCTCCGCCGTCGACGAGGGCGCCACCCTCATCGACACCGCGGACGGCTACGGCCCCGACGGCCACAACGAGCAGCTGATCGGCCGGGCGCTGCGCGGCCGCCGCGACGAGGTCGTGCTCGCCACGAAATTCGGCTTCCGCCTCCCCGACGGCGTCGGCCAACCAGGACCGTTTCGCGCCGGTCCGGGCCCTCGCCGAGGACCTCGGCGTCTCCTCGGGCCAACTGGCGCTCGCCTGGCTGCTGCACCAGGACGAGCACGTCGTGCCGATCCCCGGCAGCCGCACCCCGGCCCATATCGCGGAGAACCTCGCCGCCGCCCGGATCACGCTGTCCGCCGACGACCTCGCCCGGATCGACGCCGCGCTGAAGGGCACCACCTTCGAGGGCACGGCGGCGGTCGTCGACTGAGCATGCGGCCCGGATGGTCGGAGTGGCGTCCGGGATCGGGGAGAATGGGCGCCATGAGCGTTCGTACAGAGTCCTCCGCCGCCCACCGGGCCGGCTTCGCCTGCTTCGTCGGCCGCCCCAACGCGGGCAAGTCGACCCTCACGAACGCTCTCGTGGGTACGAAGGTGGCGATCACCTCCAACCGCCCGCAGACCACCCGCCACACGGTCCGCGGCATCGTGCACCGCCCCGACGCCCAGCTGGTGCTGGTCGACACCCCCGGTCTGCACAAGCCGCGCACCCTGCTCGGCGAGCGGCTCAACGACGTGGTCCGCACCACCTGGTCCGAGGTCGACGTGATCGGCTTCTGCCTGCCCGCGGACCAGAAGATCGGCCCCGGCGATCGCTACATCGCCGGTGAGCTGGCCGAGATCAAGAAGACGCCCAAGGTCGCCATCGTCACCAAGACCGACCTGGTCGACTCCAAGACGCTGGCCGCGCAGCTGATTGCCATCGACCGGCTGGGCAAGGAACTGGGCATCGAGTGGGCCGAGATCATCCCGGTCTCGGCCGTGGGCGACACCCAGGTCTCCCTGCTCGCCGATCTGCTCGTCCCGCTGCTCCCGGAGGGCCCGGCGCTCTACCCGGAGGGCGATCTCACCGACGAGCCCGAGCAGGTCATGGTCGCCGAGCTGATCCGCGAGGCCGCGCTGGAGGGCGTCCGCGACGAGCTGCCGCACTCCATCGCCGTCGTCGTCGAGGAGATGCTCCCGCGCGCGGACCGCCCCGCCGACAAGCCGCTCCTGGACGTGCACGCCAACGTCTACATCGAGCGGCCCAGCCAGAAGGGCATCATCATCGGCCCCAAGGGCAAGCGTCTGAAGGAGGTCGGCACCAAGTCCCGCAAGCACATTGAGGCACTGCTCGGCACGCCGGTCTTCCTCGACCTGCACGTCAAGGTCGCCAAGGACTGGCAGCGCGACCCGAAGCAACTGCGGAAGCTGGGCTTCTAGCGGGGCTTCCGCGGGTCTTCGGGTCTTCCGCGGGGCGGGCAGCTGGGCTTCCAGCGGTCTTCCCGCCGGGAATATCCCTCGGCCCCGCCCCGTTGTGGCCCCCGAGGGGGCGCTTGCGACCCTTACGGGCTCCGTTCGACCGCCCCTAGGGGCCAGGCACCCGCCCCCGCCCCCGCTCGTTCCCCGCGTCCTCGCCCCGCCCCCTCAAGCCACCCCCCGAATGCGCCGCACCAGTAGGGCCCCCAGGAGGCCGATGGCCGCGGCCGCGGCGTACAGGGTCCGGTAGCCGCCGAGGTGTACGAGGGGGGCGGCCAGCGCCGGAGCGGCCACCTGGGGCAGTGAATTGGCGATGTTGATGAGGCCGAGGTCCTTGCCGCGGTGGGACGCGGCCGGCAGGACGTCCATCATCAGCGCGAGGTCGACGGACGTGAAGACGCCGAATCCGACGCCGAGCAGCGCCGCGGCGCACAGGGCGCCCGGCCAGGTCTGCCAGACGGCGAGCAGTGCGGTGGCCACCGCCATGATCGCCCCCGCGCCCAGCACGAACGGCTGCCGCCGCCCGGCCCGGTCCGACCAGATCCCGCCGACGACGACCGTGGTCAGCAGCGTCACGCCGTTCACGGCGGTGAGCACCAGCACCCCGCCGTCCGGGTCCGGCCGCCGCAGCACATCGCGCAGGTAGTAGAGCAGGTACAGCAGCACCAGCGCATTGCCGAGGTTGATCAGGAACCGGGTGAGCCAGGCCCAGCCCAGGTCGGGATGGCGGCGTGGGCTGAGCCAGAAGCCGCTGAGCAGGGCCCGCAAGGAGAGTTCCGGCCGCCGCCCGGCCGGCAGCACCGCGTCCCGGTGCCCCAGGACGTACGGGAGGGTGCCCAGCACCACGAACCCGGCGCAGGCCAGATATCCGGCCGCCAGCCCGCCGGCCGCGGTCGCCAGTCCCGTACCGGCCACCACCCCCAGGATCTGCGCGGCGCCCAGCCAGCCGCCCACCGCTCCCCGCTGCCGGTGCGGCACCCGGTCCGGCACCGCCGCGGTGATCGCCGCGAACGCCGCGTTGAGGGCGAGCTGTACGGCACCCCACGCCAGCGCCATCGCCACCACCGTCCGGGCTGCCGCCAGCGCTGCCAGCGCGGCAGCGCCACCCGCAACTCCCGCCGCGATCCAGGGAGTTCGCCGTCCGTAGCGGGAGGTCGTACGGTCCGACAGCGCGCCGAAGAGGGGGTTGGCCACCAGGGAGACGGCGGCCCCCACGCCGGTCACCCAGGCCAGCACGGACTCCTTGGCCATCCCGGTCACCGGCGTGGCCACCTCGGTCGCCTGCCAGGCGAGCAGTACCTGGAGCGGCCCGTACCAGCCCGCCCAGATCGCACCGTTGGCCACCGCCAGGGACGCGGCCCACCCGGGCCCGACCGGCGTGGACGGCTCCGCCAGCGGGTCCGGCGCCGCGCCCCGGCCGCTCCACCGGCCCGCTCCGGCAGTCCGGCCCGCTTCGGCAGTCCGGTCCGCTCCGGCAGTCCGGCGCGTTCGGGCCCTCCGGCCCACCCGGCCCCGGTCGCCCGCCCTCGCCGGGTCTGCGCGGCCCGTCCGGCCCGTCCGGCCCGCGCGGTCTTCCCGGTCGCCCGCCCCCGTGGCCCGGCTCACCCGGCCGCCTGCTCCCGGAGCACCTCGCGGAACCAGTGGTACGAGGACTTCGGCGTCCGCGTCAGCGTGGCGTAGTCGACGTGGACGAGGCCGAAGCGCCGCGCGTGCCCCTCCGCCCATTCGAAGTTGTCCAGCAGCGACCAGACGAAATACCCCCGGACGTCCACCCCCGCCGCCATGGCGGTGTGCAGGGCCCGCAGATGCCCGTCCAGATAGGTGATCCGCTCCCGGTCGTCGATGCCCTCGTACGAGCAGCCGTTCTCGGTGATCACGATCGGTGGGAGCCGGTTTCCGTATCGCTCCCGGAAGCCGATCAGCAATTCGGTCAGTCCTTCCGGAACGACCGGCCACCCGAAATCGGTCCGCGGATATCCCTCGATGTCGCGGGGGGTGAAGGGCAGGCCCGCGGGGATTCGGGTCCCCCCGACTTCGGTCGGCTCGCCCACCGGTCGTCCCACGAGCGAGGGCTGGTAGTAATTGATCCCGTACCAGTCCAGCGGCTGGGAGATCACCTTCAGGTCGTCGTCGACGCTTCCCGGCAGCAGCTCCGCGACCTCCTCGTCCGGATACCGGCCCAGCAGGACCGGCTCGGCGAACAGCCGGTTCAGCAGCAGGTCGTAGAGATCGGCGGCGGTACGGTCCTCCGCCGCGTCGGACGCGGCCCAGGTCGGCCCGTGGGAGTTCGCGATCCCGATGGACCGGGCGCCCCTGGCCCGTAATGCCTGCACCGCCAGGCCGTGCCCGAGCAGTTGGTGATGTGCTGCGGGCAATGCCCCGAAGAGCAGTTCCCGCCCCGGTGCGTGCTGTCCGAGCCCGTAGCCCAGCAGCGTCAGTTCCGCGGGCTCGTTGAGCGTGATCCACCGCTCCACCCGGTCTCCGAGCCGGGCCGCCACGGCGTCCACGTACGCGGCGAACCGCTCCGCCGTTTCCCGTACGAGCCAGCCCCCGCGCTCCTCCACGAGCTGCGGGGTGTCCCAATGGAAGAGCGTCGGCACCGGCGCGACCCCGGCCGCCAGCAAGGCGTCGACCAGCCGGTCGTAGAAATCCAGTCCGGCCGCGTTCACCGCCCCGTGCCCGTCCGGGACCACCCGAGGCCAGGCCACCGAAAACCGGTACGCCCCGATTCCGAGTGCCTTGAGGAGCGCCACGTCCTCCGGGTACCGGTGGTAGTGGTCGGTGGTCACCCGCGCGTCCGACCCGTCCTTGATGCGCCCGCTCTCCCCGGCGAACACGTCCCATGTCGACGGGCCCCGCCCGCCTTCCTCCACCGCGCCTTCGATCTGGGCGGCGGATGTCGATACCCCCCACAGAAAGTCCTTCGGGAAGCGCGGCAGGGGCTTGGGGAACTCCGGCACGGCAGTCATGCCGGGATCCTTGTAACCGGCGGTAACAGTGTCAAGAGGCCGTGCGGCCAAGGGAGTTGGCGGCCGCGGGTGCGCGGCGCCGTCCGACGCCCCACGGATCGGGCCGGCCGGCGACGCCCTGCCGCTACGCCCCTTCCTTCATCACCCTGGTGATCAAGGTCCGCTGGTCGTCCGTGAGGCGCGGGTCCGAGAGGTACACCGTGCGGCCGTCGACGGTGATCTGGTAGCTGAAGCCGTCGGGGACGCCGACGGGGGGTTCGGTGCGGGCGGTGGCGAGGGCGCGTTCGGCGAGGGACTGCCACTCGGCGGAGTCGTCGCGCCCCGCGGTGTCGATCTCGGCCCGGCGGTCGATGGCCGCGAAGCCGCCGGTGCGGTGAACGTGAATGCGCATAACGGGCTCCTCCGACGTCCTGCGACGGACTCCGTCCCCGTTAGGGGGTCATATGGCCACATGGCCACGGTAGCCGGGGGCGGGGGGTGGGCGCCTGCTGGTCGCCGGCGCCCGTCCACCACCCCCGTTCTTTCGGGTAACCGGCACACCCCCGAGGTACGCCGGTCGTTTCCCGCCTGGCCGAGATGCGACGTCTCGCGTCGCTCCTGCTGTTCCTTCCGTTCCTTCCGCTGCTTCGCTACTTCGCCGAGATGCCGACCTGCGACCAGGCCTTGACCGCGGCCTCGTGTTCGTCGCCGGTCCCGAAGCGGGCCTGGGCGGCCTTGATCGTGAGCTTGGCGAAGTCGGCGAAGGTGGCGTTCTTCGGCAGTTCGCCGCCGGTCAGGACGTCGTACCAGACCTGGCCGGCGCGCTCCCACGCCTTGCCGCCGAGCTTGCTGGCGAAGAGGTAGAAGGCGTGGTTGGGGATGCCGGAGTTGATGTGGACGCCGCCGTTGTCGTCGGTGGTGTGGACGAAGCCCGCCATCGTGGCCGGCTGCGGGTCCTTGCCCAGGACGTCGTCGTCGTAGGCGGTGCCGGGCGCCTTCATGGAGCGCAGGGCCTTGCCGGTGACGTTGGGGCCGAGCAGGTCGGCGCCGATCAGCCAGTCGGCCTGGTCGGCGGTCTGGCCCAGGGCGTACTGCTTGATCAGGGAGCCGAAGACGTCGGAGACGGACTCGTTGAGGGCGCCGGGCTGGCCCTGGTAGTCGAGGTTGGCGGTGTACTGGGTGACGCCGTGGGTGAGCTCGTGGCCGATGACGTCGACGGGGATGGTGAAGTCCTTGAAGAGGTCGTTGTCGCCGTCGCCGAAGACCATCCGCTCGCCGTCCCAGAAGGCGTTGTCGTACTTCTCGCCGTAGTGGACGGTCGCGTCGAGCGCCAGGCCGGCGCCGTCGATGGACTTGCGGTGGTACGTCTTCAGGTAGAAGTCGAAGGTCGCCCCCAGGCCCGCGTGGGCGCGGTTGACCGAGGCGTCCTGGGAGGGGCCGTCGGACTCGGAGCGGACCTTGGTGCCGGGGAGGTTCTCCTGGTGGCCGGCGTCGTAGATGGTGCGGTTCGGCTTGTCGGCGTCGGCGCCGGGCTCACCGGGGGTCGCCGCGCGGGCGGCCACCTCGCGGCGCCGGGTGCGGCGCAGGTGGTCGTGTTCCAGGGTGCGGCGGGCCGGCTCGTGCCGGGCCGGGTCGTCGGACCGGGCGAGGTTGTCGAGGATGTGCGGCGGGATGATCGTGCAGAAGACGGGGTGGTCGGGGGCCGTCGGACCGGAGGCCTTGCGGGTCCGGTCGTTGCTGAGGTCCGTGTTGAGGTCCATGCACAAACGGTGGCACTCTGTAGTGCGGGTGTCACTGCCTGCGGTGGAGATTCCTGAATATGTGTGGTTCGTCGCATTTAGGGCGTAACGTCCGGCCCGGTCCCGCATACTGATACGCGACCGCCACTCAGGGCGTACCTCGGCTAGGGTGCTGTGCATCATGCGTTACGGGCTGCTTCTCCTTAGCTGCCGCGGCGAGGGCCTGTAGTCGAGGCCGACCCCCTCCCCGCGGAGTCCGGTGTTGCCCACCGTCGGCCGTCGAAATCCTTCGACAGGAGCCCCGCGCAATGACCTCCGAAATCTCCGTCGGTCGCCGCACGCCCATCACCGCCGCGACCGTCACCCAGCGGCCCTCCGGGATGCCGATCCACAAGTACCGCCCGTACGAGGCCGTGGACCTGCCGGACCGCACCTGGCCGGACAACCGGATCACCAAGGCGCCGCGCTGGCTCTCCACCGACCTGCGGGACGGCAACCAGGCGCTGATCGACCCGATGTCGCCGGCCCGCAAGCGGGAGATGTTCGACCTGCTGGTGCGCATGGGCTACAAGGAGATCGAGGTCGGGTTCCCGTCGTCCGGTGAGACCGACTTCCACTTCGTACGGTCGATCATCGAAGAGGGCGCGATCCCCGACGACGTCACGATCTCCGTGCTGACCCAGGCCCGCGAGGACCTGATCGAGCGGACCGTCGAGTCGCTGCGCGGTGCCAAGCGCGCCACCGTCCACCTGTACAACGCGACCGCCCCGACCTTCCGCCGGGTGGTCTTCCGCGGTTCCAAGGACGACATCAAGCAGATCGCCGTGGACGGCACCCGGCTGGTGATGGAGTACGCGGAGAAGATCCTCGGCGACGAGACGGTCTTCGGCTACCAGTACAGCCCCGAGATCTTCACGGACACCGAGCTGGACTTCGCCCTGGAGGTCTGCGAGGCGGTCTGCGACGTCTGGCAGCCCGAGGAGGGCCGCGAGATCATCCTCAACCTGCCCGCCACCGTGGAGCGTTCGACGCCGTCCACGCACGCGGACCGGTTCGAGTGGATGTCCCGCCACCTGACCCGGCGCGAGTACGTGTGCCTGAGCGTCCACCCGCACAACGACCGGGGGACGGCGGTGGCGGCGGCAGAGCTGGCGATCATGGCCGGCGCCGACCGCATCGAGGGCTGCCTGTTCGGACAGGGCGAGCGCACCGGCAACGTCGACCTGGTGACCCTGGGGATGAACCTCTTCAGCCAGGGCGTCGACCCGCAGATCGACTTCTCGCAGATCGACGAGATCCGCCGCACCAGCGAGTACTGCAACCAGATGGAGGTCCACCCGCGCCACCCCTACGCGGGCGACCTGGTCTACACCGCCTTCTCCGGCTCCCACCAGGACGCCATCAAGAAGGGCTTCGACGCCATGGAGGCCGAGGCGGCCGCCGCCGGCAAGACCGTGGACGACATCGAGTGGGCGGTGCCGTACCTGCCCATCGACCCCAAGGACGTCGGCCGCTCCTACGAGGCCGTCATCCGCGTCAACTCGCAGTCCGGCAAGGGCGGTATCGCCTATGTCCTGAAGAACGACCACAAGCTGGACCTGCCGCGCCGGATGCAGATCGAGTTCTCCCGGATCATCCAGGAGAAGACCGACACCGAGGGCGGTGAGGTCACGCCGGCCGCCATCTGGTCCGTCTTCCAGGACGAGTACCTGCCCAACCCCGAGAACCCGTGGGGCCGCATCCAGGTCAAGAACGGCCAGACCACGACGGACCGCGACGGCATCGACGCGCTCACCGTCGAGGCGGTCGTCGACGGCCAGGACACCGTGCTGACCGGATCCGGCAACGGCCCGATCTCCGCGTTCTTCGACGCCCTGCAGGGCATCGGCGTGGACGTACGGCTGCTGGACTACCAGGAGCACACGATGAGCGAGGGCGCCTCCGCGCAGGCCGCCTCGTACATCGAGTGCGCGATCGGCGACAAGGTCCTGTGGGGCATCGGCATCGACGCGAACACCACCCGCGCCTCGCTGAAGGCCGTGGTCTCCGCCGTCAACCGCGCGGGCCGCTGAACCGGACCTTCGTGTGACCGGCCCTGACCTCCGCTGATCCGCCGCAGGATCATGACCGCCCCCGCAGCTCACCGCGAGTTGCGGGGGCGCGGTCGTCCGCGGGGCGACGGCATTCGGCCGGTTGTCCGATACGAGGTGCTGACGGCGCATCAATCATGTGGCTAACATCACGTCCAACACGGCGATGGGGGCGTGGGGGTATCTCTCGTGCCTTGACGGCAACGGGGAGTTACGGAGGCTGACGGAATGCACAAGGTGTGTGTGATGGGAGTGCGCACGTCCTGGCGTACCGTCGCCGACGGCGAGTTCTTCTGTCCGGACTGCGGCGGCGACCGCAACTACCTCCGACGCACCGGCCACCGCCGCCTCACCGTCCTCGGCGTCCCGCTCCTCTCCCGCGGACACACCGGCCCGGTGCTGGAGTGCTCGGCCTGCCACGGACGCTTCGGCCTGGACGCCCTCGACCACCCCACCACCGTCCGCTTCTCCGCGATGCTGCGGGACGCCGTGCACACCGTCACGCTCGCCCTGCTGGCCGCCGGCGGGACGTCCTCCCGCGCGGTCCGCGAGGCCGCCGTGGACGCCGTCCGCGCGGCCGGCTTCCCGGACTGCTCCGAGGACCAGCTGCTGACCCTCCTCGCCGCCCTCGCCGCCGACACCGGGCGGCTCACCGGCACCTACGACGCGGTGACCGGCGGCCACTGCGGTCACGCCGGCCTCGACCCCTGCGGCACCGCGCTGGCCATAGAGCTCCACGAGGCCCTGGAGCCGCTCGCCCCGCACCTCGCCCCGGCCGGCCGGGAGTCGCTGCTCCTGACGGGCGCCCGGATCGCCCTCGCGGACGGCGCCTACTCGCCCGCGGAGCGCGAGGTGCTCAGCACGGTCGGCGGTGCGCTGACCCTCCGCCCGGCGGACACCGAGCGGCTGCTCGCCGCGGCGGCGGGCACGCCCTCGTAGGGCAGGGGGTTTCCCGCCACTTCTAGCGGGCGGGCTTCGCGGTGATCCTGATCGCGTAGGACTTCGGTGCCGAGACGCCGCAGGCGCCGTGTGCGTCGCAGAAGGTGGCCAGGGCGGTGAGCGTGGCGCGGCTGCCCGGACGGGCGCCCGCCCTGAGCTTCAGGCGCATCGGCTTGCTCAGGCGCTCGCCCGGCATCAGGTCGGCGTAGGTGAGGAAGCGCCCCTTGCGCAGGTCGACGGTGTGCCACTTGCCGCCCGCCGCGTTGTCGAAGAACTGGACGGTGACCGGCGCGGTACCGGTGAGCGAGAGCGTCACGGCCGGCAGCGTGCCGTCCGTGGTGTTGCGGACGGAGTGGGTGAAGCCGTGCCAGCCAGAGCCGACGGCCACGGTGCGGGGGAAGTAAAGGAGTTCGGTGCTGACGCCCGGTCTTCCGGCCGCGGCGGCGGCCGGGGTGGTCAGCAGGGCGGCGGGGGCCGTCAGGGCCGTGGCGAGGACGGCCGTCAGGGCGCGGCGGAGCTTCACGTGGATTCCCTCTCGGTCCGGAGGCTGGTTGCCGTTACTGACCGGCGAGGGAGCCGGAAGGTTGCGGCCCCCGTCGCCGCCGGGGCGGGGACGGGGGCCGTGAACTCCCTGGACGCCAGGGGCCGTTACGCCCCCGCCGGCGGCGTCAGGCGTACCGGCAGGCCGCGCAGACCGCCCGAGATGAACCCGCCCGCGGGCTGCAACTCCTCGGCCGGGACGGCCAGTTGGAGGTCCGGGAAGCGGGCGAAGAGGGCCGGCAGGGCGATCCGGGCCTCCATGCGGGCCAGCGGGGCGCCCAGGCAGTGGTGCGCGCCGTGGCCGAAGGCCAGGTGCTCCTGGACGCCGCGCCGGATGTCGAACGTGTCCGCCCCGGGGCCGTGGAACTCCGGGTCACGGCCGGCGCCGGCGTACCCGGGCAGGATCGCCTCGCCCTTGCGGATGGTGATCCCGTCCGGCAGCTCGATGTCCTCCACGGCGAACCGCAGCGGCAGGCTCGCGATGCTGGGGGCCCAGCGCAGCGTCTCCTCGATCACGTCGTTCCACGACACCTGGCCCGACAGCACCAGCTTCAGCTGGTCGGGGTGGGTGAGCAGGGCCGTCACCGCGTTGCCGAGGAGGTCGACGGTGGTCTCGTGACCGGCGCCGATGACCAGCAGCAGGGTGTCCAGCAGTTCCTGCTCGGTCATCCGCTCGCCGTGGTCGTCCCGTGCGGAGACCATCAGGCTGGTGAGGTCGTCCGCCGGTGCCTCGCGCTTGGCGGTGACCAGGCCGGTCAGCAGGGTGTGCACGGACGCGGCGGTGGCACCGGCCTGTTCCGGCGTGGCGGTGGTGTCCATGATCGCCTCGACCAGCCGGGCCAGTTCGGCGCGCGGTGCGCCGTCCGGGAAGCCGAAGAGTTCGCAGATGACCTGCATGGGCAGCGGGTGGTTGAACGCCTTGCGCAGGTCCACGACCGCGCCGGCCGGGCGGGCGGCGAGATCGTCCAGCAGGGCCTGGGTGATCCGCTCGACGCGCGGCAGCATGGCATCGGTACGGCGGGCGGTGAACGCCGGCGCGATCAGCTTGCGCAGCCGCCGGTGGTCCGGGCCGTACGCGGTGAACATGTTGCTGACGCCGATCCACGACTGCAGCCAGCTGCTGCGGACCTCCTCGCGCTGCCAGGCCGGCCAGTGCTCCCGGGGGTTCTTCGAGACCCGGTCGTCGGTCAGCAGCGACTTCAGCAGGGTGTGGCCGGTGACCGCCCAGGCCTCGATGCCGCCGGGCAGTTCGATCCGCGCCGCCGGGCCTATCGCGCGGAGGCGGGCTGCCTCTCCGTGGATGTCGCTTCCGACCGGGTCGATGACGTAGGGCTGCTGTCCCTGTTGTGCCATGGAGTGGCTCCTGCCTGGTCGGGGGTGATGGGGGAGAAGCGGGCCGGCAGCGCGACCAGGGCCCGGTGGAACGCGCCGTGCCGCCACTCCAACTCCCGGGCGTCCACGGCGAGTTCGATGTCGGAGAGCCAGGCGGTGAGCCGCTCGATCGCGGTGGTGGCGATCAGCAGCGCGTGCCGCTTCACCGGGCAGGCGTGCGGCCCGGCCGCCCAGGCCAGGTGCGAACCGCCGCCCGAGCCCGGCACGTCCAGCGAGGTGGTGTCGAACTGGCTGTTGGCGGCCGCGTACGACACCATCACCAGCTGTCCCCGGCGCACCCAGGTGCCGTGGAAGAAGACGTCCCGCACCGGGAAGTGGGCGGAGTAGTTGGTCAGCGGCGGGTCGTTCCACAGCACCTCGTTGATGGCGTCCTGCGCGGTCAGGGCGCCACCGGTGAGGGTGTGGTAGTAGCGGTCGTCGGAGAGCATCCGGGACAGCGCGTTGCCAATGAGGTTGGCGAGCGGTTCGTTGCCCGCGCCCATCACCAGGATGATGTTGTGGATCAGTTCCTCGTCGGACAGCCCGTTGGGGTGGTCCATGAACCACGAGGTCAGGTCCGCGCCGCGCTGCGCCTTCTTCGAGCCGACCAGCTCCATGATGTACGCGGTGTACGCCTCGTTGGCGGCCGCCGCCTCCTCGGGCGAGGTGCCCTCGATCATCCCGGCGAGGGCCTCGATGAGCCGCTCGCTGTAGGAGTCGGGCAGTCCGAAGAGGTTGTTGAACATCAGCAGCGGGATCAGCCGCGCGTAGTCGGCGATCAGATCGACCTCACCGCGGGCGCCGAACCGCTGGATCAGGGTGTCCGCGGCGTGGTGCACCCGGGCCCGCAGCTCGTGCGGTTCCACCAGCTTGAAGCTGTCCACGATGACGTCCCGGTAGCGGACGTGCGCCGGCCCGTCGCTGTAGAAGACGTTCGGCCGCCAGCCCAGCATCGGCAGGATCGGGGAGTCCGCCGGGATGGTCTGCATCCACTCCCGGGAGTCCTTCGACCAGGTCGAGTCGTCGTGCAGCAGGTCGAGCGCCGCGCGGTAGTCGGTGACCAGCATCGCGGTCACATCGGGCGCGATCTCGACCGGCGCCAGCGCGCCGTACTGCCGCAGCCGGGCGTAGATGCGGTCCGGGTCGGCGGCGAACTCCGGGCCGTAGAGCTTCACCGGGCCCTGCGCGTCGGGCCGGGCCTGGGCGTACGCCATGGCCTGCTGCGGCGGGGCCGCGGAGTGCGCCGGGCAGCCCGGCGGCGGCGTGGCGCCCTGCTGCTGCGGCAGTCCACCGTCCGGCTGGTACGGGGAAGTCACGGGTTCGGGGTCTCCTCGGGGGTGTGGGCCAGGACGTGGCCGACGAGCGCGATCAGCGCGTCGACGGACTGGTCGCGGTCGCGGGCGTCGCACAGCACCAGCGGTGTGTCGGGGTGCAGGTCGAGGGCCTCGCGGAGCTTCTCGACGGAGTACTGGGGCGCGTCGGGGAAGGTGTTGACCGCGACCGCGTAGCGCAGCCCGGCCTCCTCGACGATGTCCATCACCTCGAAGGAGTCCGCCAGCCGGCGGGTGTCCGCGAGGACCAGGGCGCCCAGCGCGCCGCGGGCGATGTCCTGCCACAGGGGCCTGAAGCGCTTCTGCCCGGGCGTGCCGAACAGGTAGAGCACCAGGTCCCCGGGCAGCGTCAGCCGTCCGAAGTCGATCGCGACGGTGGTGGTGGTCTTCTCCCGTACGCCGGCGAGATCGTCGACGATCGCGCCGGACTGGGTCATGACCTCTTCGGTGTGCAGCGGCGGGGTCTCCGACAGCGCCCGGATGAGCGTCGTCTTGCCGACCCCGAACGGACCCGCGACCAGCAGCTTGACCAGGGTCTGGTGCTCGCCGGAGAGGTACATGGTGCCGGTGCCGGTACCCGTACCGGTCGCGCTGCTAGGACTTGAGAGAGCGGAGTCCATCGAGAACCCTCTCCAGAATCTGCCGGTCGAATTGTTCGGCTTCGGGGATGGGGACACGGGCGTGCAGTCGCCCGGCATCGACAAGGTCGGCCACCAGCACCTTCACCACGCTGACGGGCAGGTGAAGGTGGGCGGCGACCTCGGCCAGAGACAGCGCCCCGGGCTGCAGCAGCTCCAGGATGCGGTGCTCTTCCGGGCGTACCTCACTGGTGATCGGCATCCCCACGCTGTGCAGCAGGGTGAGCCGGTCCAACGTGTTGCGGCTGGGGCGGGCGCGTCCGCCGGTGGCCAGGTAGGCCGGGACGAGGCGCCTGCCGCTGCTCTGGCGGGGCGTCATGCCGGGTTACCGAGGTCCCGGGCCGGGCTGTTCATCACCTTGTTGCCCAGCGTCGTCACCTGGATCTGCATGTGGTGTGCGACGACTCCCATGTTCACCTCCGGGCCGGCGAAGACGGCCAGGCAGGTGTTCTCGCCGGCCGGTATCGCGAAGACGAAGCCCTCGTCGGACTCGATGACGGTCTGCCGCAGCCGGGTGTCGTCCTTCTCGGCGAAGGCGGCGGTGACGGCGCGCGCGGCACCCTGGAGCGCGGACATCATCGCGGCGACACCCTCGCCGGCCTCCCGGGTGAGGCCCGGCGAGGCACCCTCGATGAAGCCGTCACCGGAGATCACGGCTGCGTGGATCACATGCGGCAACTCCAAAAGGGGCGCCAGCACCCAGGACTTGTCCTCGGCGACGCGGCGGCGGGTGGGGCTGTTCATGACTGGGCGTTCCCTTCGGGACTGCGAGGGGGTTCTGACTGGGCGGCTGCCCGGCCGGATTCGGTGCCCCGCTGGAGAGCGGCCCACCGGGATCCGGTCTCCTCCGGGGAGCGCGGGGGGATCGGTTCGGAGCGCGGGGCCTCTTCGGCCTCCGACACGGGCTTGCGGCGGCGCCGGCGCGGCAGTTCGCCCTCGGCGGGGGCCGGCGCGTCGTACGAGGCGTGCACGGCGGGCGCCGCGGGGGCGGCCGGTGCGGCCGGGGCGGGAGCCGGCTGACCGGAGGAGGACGGTGCCGCGGAGGGCGCCGCCGCCCCGGTCGGCAGGGCGGAGGCGGAGGGGGAGGGGGAGGCGGAGGATCGTTCCGTCATCCCGGAACGGTGCGGCAGCGGAGCCATCACGGACATGGGCTGGGCGCTCTCGTCGAGGACGGTGAGGAGGGGGTCACCCGGGATGTACACCACGGCCCGCACCCCGCCGTACGGCGACGGCTCGACGTGCACCCCGAAGCCGTACTGGCGCACCAGCTGGCCGGCCGCCGCGAAACCGGACCGCGGCGGGTCGCCGAGCTGGGTGAGCAGCAGATCGCCCTCACCCGCCAGCAGCTCCATCGCCGCCTTGATCTCGTCGTCGTGCATGCCGACGCCGTAGTCGTCGATGATCACCGAGGCGCCGCGGTTGCCCTGTTGCAGGGTGATCGTCACCGGCAGCTCCCGGTGCGAGTGGTGCAGCGCGTTGGCCAGCAGCTCGGTGACGGTGATCGCGATCGGCTCGACGGCCCGCGCGACGACCGCGACCGGGTCCCGCAGCTGGTTGCTGATCTGCACCCGCTCATAGCCGCGCAGCCGGGACATGGCGCCCACGACCAGCTCGGCCAGGTACGAGTCCTCGCGGGTCAGGCCCGGCCAGGCGCCGCAGACGACACCGGTGGCCTGCACGCGCCGCAGCGCCTGCTCGTTGAGGAAGTCCGCGTTCAGCAGGTCCTGCGCGACGTCCGGGTCGTCGTAGCGGTGCTGCATCTCGTGCAGGGCCGTCTGGATCCGGTAAAGCAGCGCCTGGATGGTCGTGGTCGCCCCGCGCAGCGCCGCCTGCGCGGCCGCGTCGACCCGCGTGCGCTCCTTGGTGATGGCCTCGCTGACCTGCTCCAGGACGGCGTTCAGCGCCTCGTCGGTCTCCGACCCGGCGAACCGGGCGTCGAGCAGACCGCGCACCGGCACGTGCGGGTGGGCCAGCGCCATCGTCAGGTCGGGGAGCCGGGTACCGGCCAGGTGCCGGATCTCGGCCTCGGTGGCGCGCAGCCGGGCCGACAGCTCCGTATTGCTGTGGAGCGTGGCGCTGTTCTGTTCCTCAGCGGCGGCCAGGCGCGCTCTGAGGGCCTTGCGCTGTCCGCTGGCCCGGACCGAGAACGCCGCCAGGACCACGGCGGCGGCCGTACCTGCGCTGAGGCACCACAACAGCGCCTCCGGTATGGATGTCATCGAGATCCTCATGTGGGGTACTGACTTCGTCGGCCGGCCACCACGGCTACGAACGTGTTGCCGAGCATCACGGGATGCTACCGGGGAGTTGACGAGCCGTGAGGGCCGATCCCAAGGGGCGACTGAGAAGTGCGGAAGGTCGTATTCCCCCCGCGATGACCGGACCATAACGTGATGTGGCCCCGTCATCCAGGCGAGATGGCGGGGCCGTGTGTGCCTGTTGTAGGCACTTGGTGAAGCTCGGTCAGGCGTCGACGAACCGTGCGTTCTTGACGGCGTCGACGAAAGCGGACCAGGCGGGCGCCTGAATCACCAGGGCGGGGCCGAGCGCGTTCTTGCTGTCGCGGACGGGGACGACGCCGGGGTGGCCGTCGGCGACTTCGAGGCAGTTACCGCCTTCGCCGTTGCTGTAGCTGCTCTTGCGCCAGGTGGCGGCGCCGGGGAAGTCTCGGGCGACTTCGACGCAGTTGCCGCCGTTACCGTCGCTGTAGCTGCTCTTGCGCCACTGGGCGGTGCTCAGGTCGAGCTCGCGCATCGTTTGTAGTCCTCCGCCATCGATTCGATCAGGGCCAGGGACGCCTCCGGCGACAGCGCGGCGGCCCTGAGCAGATCGTAGTCCTGCTGTACGCGCTTCACCACGGCCGGATCGTCCAGCAAATTCCCCGAATACACCGCTTCTGTATAGGCGGTTGGTGGAGCGTCCTCGAACTCCATGAGCTTGAGTGACTTGCCCATCTGCGCGTATGCCCCCACCGCGAACGGCAGCACCTGCACCAGGATCTTGCGCTCGTGGATGAGTCGGGCGATGTGCTCCAGTTCCTCAGCCATCACGCCCGGTCCGCCGACCGGCACCCGCAGGGCCGCCTCGTGCAGCACTGCCCAGTACGAGGGGCGTGTTGCGTTATTGAGGACGGCTGCGCGATCCAGTCGGGCGCGGACCGTGTCTTCGATGTAGTCGTCTGAGGCGAACGGATTGTTCGCGAGGGTGACCGCCCGCGCGTAGGCCGCTGTCTGTAGCAACCCAGGCACGAGCAATGACTCGAACTCACAGATCTTCGTCGCCAGCCGCTCCAGTTCCGCCGCTGCCGCGAAGTAATCCGCGTATCGCTTGTCGTCGATCAGCTTTCGCCACGTGCGCTCGAAAAAGCCGTCGGTTTGCAGTACCTCGTCAATCCGGATCGCCACATCCAGCTGTGGCTTGCGGATCGCCTGCTCGAACTGGCCGATGTAGCCGCCGGAGACGAATACCTGCCGCCCCAGTGCCTCCTGGGTCAGACCGGCGACTTCCCTCCGGCGCTTGAGTTCCGCACCCCAGTACTCCCAGGCTGCCTGTCGCGAGGCGTTGGCCATGACCTAACTTCCTTGTGCTGCCCGGCAGTTGTAGTGCCGAGGTAGTGCTGATCTCCTTGCTCAGCGTAGTTCCGCAGCGTCACGCTCTGCATGCAATCAGTGAAACCCCTCACGGAAGGCGCGGACGATGATGCAGCAGTTCCAGGAAGTGGAGACCGTGACGACGGAATTGCGGGAGGCGCTCGCCCGGGCCGGCGTCGTACTGCCCTCCCTCCGGCCCGACCCCGTATCGATCGCGCACCGGTA
Source organism: Streptomyces sp. NPDC021749 (assembly GCF_040640655.1). NCBI lineage: Bacteria > Bacillati > Actinomycetota > Actinomycetes > Kitasatosporales > Streptomycetaceae > Streptomyces > Streptomyces sp. NPDC021749. The sequence goes on from NZ_JBFACE010000003.1 coordinate 101,222, forward strand.
CATGCCGCCGCTCGTGGAGCTGGGGCGGTGCTCGATGGAGGTCGCCCGGCAGCTGACCGACGCGCTGGCCGAGTCCTCCCGGGGGGAGCGGCCCTGACATCGCCGGGGACCACGCGCCCGGGCCGCGCCCGGGCCGTGCGCGGGTCCGGGCCGGGGGAACGGCGCCCCGCCGCGATGCGCGAGAATGGGCGCCATGAGTCTGTTCCGCGACGACGGCATCGTGCTGCGCACCCAGAAGCTGGGTGAGGCGGACCGGATCATCACGCTGCTCACCCGGGGACACGGGCGGGTGCGGGCCGTGGCCCGGGGCGTGCGGCGGACGAAGTCGAAGTTCGGCGCCCGGCTGGAGCCGTTCTCGCATGTGGACGTGCAGTTCTACGCGCGGGGCAGCGAGCTCGTCGGGCGCGGGCTGCCGCTGTGCACGCAGAGCGAGACGATCGCCGCGTACGGTGGCGGCATCGTCACCGACTACGCCCGCTACACGGCCGGTACGGCCATGCTGGAGACCGCCGAGCGGTTCACCGACCACGAGGGCGAGCCGGCCGTCCAGCAGTACCTGCTGCTGGTCGGCGGGCTGCGGACGCTCGCGCGCGGGGAGCACGCGCCGCACCTCGTGCTCGATGCGTTCCTGCTGCGCTCACTGGCCGTGAACGGTTACGCGCCGAGTTTCGACAGCTGCGCGCGGTGCGGGATGCCGGGGCCCAACCGGTTCTTCTCGGTCGCGTCGGGCGGGGTGATCTGCGGCGAGTGCCGGGTGCCCGGGAGCGTCGTACCCTCCTCGGAGGCCATCGGGCTCCTGAGCGCGCTGCTGACCGGCGACTGGGAGACCGCGGACGCCTGCGAGGCCCGCCATGCGCGGGAGGGCAGTGGGCTGGTCACGGCCTATTTGCACTGGCACCTGGAGCGGGGGCTGCGCTCGCTGCGGTATGTAGAGCAGTAGGAGCAGCGGGCACCGGGTGCGTGGTGCGGTGGTCACCAGCGCACAATGAAAATCCTCGAAGCCACACCAGCGATACAGCGACACCAGCGATACAGCGACACCAGCGATACAGCGACACATAGGAGACGTGGGCCGCATGGCACGACGCGGGATTCTGGGCCGTAACCGACGCGAGTACGTCACGCCCGAGCCGCATCCTTCCGGCGCGCGGCCGCCGAAGATCCCCGGGGAGCTCATCCCGAACCATGTGGCCGTGGTCATGGACGGCAACGGCCGGTGGGCGAAGGAGCGGGGCCTGCCGCGCACCGAGGGTCACAAGGTCGGCGAGGGCGTCGTGCTGGACGTCCTCAAGGGCTGCATCGAAATGGGCGTGAAGAACCTCTCGCTCTACGCCTTTTCCACCGAGAACTGGAAGCGGTCGCCGGACGAGGTGAAGTTCCTGATGAACTTCAACCGCGATGTCATCCGGCGGCGGCGCGACGAAATGGACGCGCTGGGTATTCGTATCCGGTGGGTCGGGCGGATGCCGAAGCTGTGGAAGTCCGTGGTGCAGGAGCTCCAGATCGCCCAGGAGCAGACCAAGAACAATGACGCGATGACGCTGTATTTCTGCGTGAATTACGGCGGGCGGGCGGAGATCGCGGACGCCGCCGCGGCGATCGCCCGCGACGTACGGGCCGGGAAGCTGGACCCGTCGAAGGTCAACGAGAAGACCGTCGCGAAGTACATGTATTACCCGGACATGCCGGACGTGGATCTCTTCGTGCGGCCGTCCGGTGAGCAGCGGACCTCGAATTACCTGATCTGGCAGAGCGCGTACGCCGAGATGGTTTTCCAGGACATCCTGTGGCCGGACTTCGACCGGCGGAACCTGTGGGACGCGTGCCTGGAGTACGCCAAGCGGGACCGGCGGTTCGGTGCCGCGCCGGTGGCGGAGGGCGAGTCCGCGACGTGACGGCCTGAGACGGGCCTGACGGCTTGAGACGGGCGTGACGGCCTGAGACGGGCCTGACGGCCCGGGACGCGGCGGCCCGGCTTCCTGTGCTCCAGGAAGCCGGGCCGTACGTGTACGGGGCCCCGGTGCGCCTCAGCAGCGTCCGCGGGGCGTCCGGGGGCGCTCAGAGGCCGTTGCGGCGGTAGGGCACGTACGGCTGGCCGATCGACCTCTCGTGCGCCGCGTCGCCCGAGTAGTACGGGTACGGGATGACGTGCGAGACGGTGCCCTGGGAGCCGTTGTCCTCCAGGGCGATGTACTTGGTGTGGGCCTCGTCGGCCCAGCCGCCGAAGAGGACGGTGTGGTCGCCGGCGATCAGCGCGTCGCCCGGCTGCAGGTCGTCCTTGGTGATCTGGTGGGCGGTGCCGCTGCCCATCAGGCCGTAGGTGTTCAGGCCCGGCGGCTCAAGGCCCCAGGCGGCGGAGACGAAGCCGGAGCAGTCGTCGCGGTAGCCGTTGGTGGTGGCCGACTGGCTGTAGCCGATGCGGTGGTTCACCCGCTCCAGGGCCCGGTCGATGATGTCCTTGCGCTCCTTGGGGAGCCCGGAGGTGTCGGGCGCGTCCTGCACGCCGGCGCCGGTGGTGGTGTGGTGCTTGCCCGGCGACCAGGCGTCCCAGTCGCCCTTCGTCTCCCACTTGCCGTCGCCGTGGCCCTGGGCGGGCGCCGGGCCGCCGGTGCCGCCGCCACCGTGGCCGCCGCCGGCAGCGCCGCCGCCACCGCCACCGGAGCCGGACCCGGCACCGTGCGAGCCGGTCTGCGGAGACTTGGGCGCGTCGTGATGCTTGCCGTCCTTGATCTTCTTGAGGTCGTCCTCGATCTTCTTCTCGTTGGCCTCGTACTCGGCCTTGACCTTCTTGATCTTCTCGGCGTCCGCCGCGAGCCCTTCGAGCAGCTGCGATTTCTCCGCCGCCAGCCGCGCGCTCACCTCGGCGATCTCCTTGACGTCGGCGAGCACCTGGTAGGCGATGCCGAAGCCGGGAAGGGACGCGAGCGGCGCGGTCGCGAGGTCGATGCTCGCCGCCTCGGCCATGGTGTCCTTGACCTCGCACAGCCGCCGGTGCAGCTCCAGCATCTTCTTCGCGGCCGAGCGCCAGTCCTTCTCGATGGTGCTGAGCTCGGCCATCTCTACACCGAACGTGTCGCCTGCCATCCGTACAACCCCCGCGGTGTCGTGGCTCGTCAGTAGACCTGGGACAGCCGGGTGACGGCCTGGCCCAGCGTGGTGAGGTCGTCGGAGATCTTGTTCATCTCCTTGACGCGGCCGTGCGCCACGGCGACGAAGGCGTCGGAGGCCGGGCCGTGCCAGGTCAGCTTTCCGAGCGCGGAGTTGACCTCCTTGGTCAATCCGTCCAGCTCCTTGCTGAGCTTGGCCAGTTCGGCCGCGATCTTCTGCAGATCCGCGTCGCCGCCGCCGAACATCTGGGTCAGCACCCAGTGCGCGATCTCGGCGGGCGCCATCATGACGTCCTTGCCGACCTCGACCACGTCACCGACGAGCTGCTTGCCGTCTTCCCAGAGATCCCCGAGACCCATCCGTACCCCCCCCCGTGTAGGCGCGCGGGCACCGCGCCGATAGCCAACGGAGGCTACCACCGGCGTGTACCTGTCATCTAAGTGCGTGGCCGCCGGTCACTCGGTCGCCCATACGCAGGGGCCGCCTCCGATCAACTCGGCGGCGGCCCCTGCGTACCGGCTCTGCCAGCCGCTACTTCCCGCTGCTACTTCTCCTCGGCGGCGCGCTCCGCGCACTCGCCGCAGGTACCGAAGATCTCGATCGTGTGCGCCACGTCCCGGAAGCCGTGCTCGGCGGCGATCTGGTCGGCCCACTTCTCCACCGCGGGGCCCTCGACCTCGACGGCCTTGCCGCAGGTCCGGCAGACGAGGTGGTGGTGATGGTCGTCGGTGCTGCACCGGCGGTAGACCGCCTCGCCGTCACTGGTGCGCAACACGTCGACCTCACCGGCGTCGGCGAGCGACTGCAGCGTCCGGTAGACGGTGGTCAGCCCGACCGAGTCGCCCCGGTGCTTGAGCATGTCGTGCAGCTCCTGGGCACTGCGGAACTCGTCCACCTCGTCGAGTGCGGCGGACACCGCGGTCCGCTGCCGCGTCGACCGGCCGCGTACCGGAGATCCCGCGCTCGTCGCCACCGTTGCCTCCCTAGGACGTCAGGTCTTCCCCCTGCGCATGCGTCCCGCCATTGTGCCAGGTGATGACCGGCGCCCTGGGGGAACGCTTACCTGCGTGCGGCTATCCGGCCACGCTCACATCGTCCGGGGCGGAGCGTCCGGTGGGTACCTCCAGGGTGCACCCCGCACCCGGCTGTGCGGCAGCCCTGGCGCGCTTTTTCGCGAGCGGCGTGGCGAGCAGGGTCAGCACGACGAACAGGCCGATGGCGAACAGCACGATCGTGGCGCCGGACGGGAGGTCCACGTAGTACGAGGTGGTCGTGCCCGTAAGAGTGACCGCGACACCGATCGCGACGGCCACCGAGAAGGTGACCGCGAAGCTGCGGCTGATCTGCTGGGCGGCCGCGACCGGGATCACCATCAGGGCGCTGACCAGCAGCAGCCCGACCACCCGCATGGCGACGGTGACGGTGACCGCGGCGGTGACCGCGATCAGCAGGTTCAGCAGCCGGACCGGCAGCCCGGTCACCCGCGCGAACTCCTCGTCCTGGCAGACCGCGAACAGCTGGCGGCGCAGCCCGACGGTGACCGCCAGGACCAGCGCGGCGAGCACGTAGATCGTCGTCATGTCCTCCGGCGAGACGGTCGCGATCGAGCCGAAGAGGTACGTGCCGAGGTTGGCGTTGGAGCCGGCGTCGGAGAGGTTCATCAGCATCACGCCGCCCGCCATACCGCCGTAGAACAGCATGGCCAGCGCGAGGTCGCCGCGGGTCTTGCCGTACCAGCGGATCAGCTCCATGACGACCGAGCCGACGACGGCGACGGCGGTGGCGACCCAGACCGGGCTCTGGTTGAGCAGGAAGCCCAGTCCGACGCCGGTGAGCGCGACATGGCCGATTCCGTCGCCCATCAGGGCCTGGCGGCGCTGGACGAGGTAGATGCCGATGGCGGGCGCGGTGACACCGACGATCAGGGCGGCGATCAGGGCCCGCTGCATGAAGGCGTAGTTCAGGATGTCCATCAGGTGAGCAGTCCCGTCCGGATCGGTTCCGCGGCCGCGTCGGCGTGCGGGTGGACATGGTCGTGGCCGGGCAGGGCGTGCTGGCCCACGGCTTCGGGCGGCGGGCCGTCGTGGACCACGCAGCCGTCGCGCAGCACCACCGCGCGGTCGATCAGCGGCTCCAGCGGGCCGAGCTCGTGCAGCACCAGCAGGACGGTGGTGCCGCGGGCGACCTGCTCGCGCAGTGCGGCGGCGAGCACCTCCTGGCTGGCGAGGTCGACGCCGGCCATCGGCTCGTCCATGATCAGCAGTTCCGGTTCGCCGGCCAGCGCCCGGGCTATCAGCACCCGCTGGTGCTGTCCGCCGGAGAGCGCGTTGACCGAGTCCTTGGCGCGGTCGGCCATGCCGACCAGCTCCAGCGCGTGGTGCACCGCGGCCCGGTCGGCCTTGCGCAGCACGCCCAGCTTCGTACGGGCCAGCCGGCCGGCCGTGACGACCTCGCGGACGGTGGCGGGCACCCCGCCGGCCGCGGTGGTGCGCTGCGGGACGTAACCGATGCGGGCCCAGTCCTTGAAGCGGCGGAACTCCGTGCCGAAGAGGGACAGCGCGCCGCCGGTGAGCGGGACCTGGCCGATCACCGAGCGGACGGCGGTGGACTTGCCGGAGCCGTTCGCGCCGAGCAGCGCGACGACCTCGCCGGTGCGCACCGTCAGGTCGACGCCGCGCAGCACCGGGCGGGCGCCCAGCGATGCGGTGGCGCCGCGCAGGTCGATGACCGGCTCGGGGAGCGGTTCCTTCACGGTGACCTCCGTGGGGTGCGGGGCGGGCTGGTCGGTGCGGTTCACTTGCTGCCGAGCGCCTTCTGCAGCGCCGCGAGGTTGGCGCGCTGCACGCCGAAGTAGTCCTTGCCGCGGGACTTTGCGGTGATCCCTTCGAGCGGGTCCAGGACGTCGGTCCTCAGGTGGAGGTCGCCGGCCAGGACCTTGGCGGTGGCCGGGTTGGCGATCGTCTCGAAGAAGACCGTGGAGACGTGGTGCTCGGCGGCGAGGGTGTGCAGGGCCTTGATGCGGTGCGCGCTGGGCTCGGACTCGGGGTCGAGGCCGCTGATGGCCTCCTCGGTGAGGCCGTAGCGCTCGGCGAGGTAGCCGAAGGCCGCGTGGGTGGTGAGGAACGTGTCCGACGCCCGGTTCTTCAGGCCGTCCTTGAACTCCGCGTCCAGCCCGGTCAGCTTCTTCACCAGGGCGTCGGTGTTCTTCCGGTAGTCGGCCTTGTGCTTCGGGTCGGCCTGGGCGAGGGTCTTGTTGACGCCCTCGGCGACCTCGGCGTACTTCACCGGGTCGAGCCAGATGTGCGGGTCGTTGCCGCCCTCGGCGTCGGAGTGCGAGTGGTTGTCGCCGGTGGTGTGGTGGTGGCCGCCGACCTCGGTGCCGTGCTTTTCGAGGGAGGTCAGGGCGGCGGCGTCGGCGACGTTCTTGACGCCGGACTGGGCGATCGCCTCGTCCACGGCGGGCTGGAGGCCCTTGAGGTAGACGACCGCGCCGGACTCGCCGAGCTGGGCGGTCTGCCTGGCGGTGAGCTCCAGGTCGTGCGGCTCGACGCCCGGCTTGGTGAGGTCGGTCACCTCGACGTGCTTCCCGCCGATCTGTTCGGCGAGGAATTCCATGGGATAGAAGGACGCTGTCACCCTCAGCTTGCCGTCGGCCGTCCTGCCGCTGGCGGTGGGGGCGCAGCCGGTGAGGGCCAGCAGGCCGAGCCCGGCGGCTCCGGCGACCGCGGCGGTGGCGAGGTGACGGCGTATGTTCATGACACTCATTTTCAACAAAGCTGGAAACGATTGTCAATAAACCTCGGGCCGGTGTGAGCGGGCCGACAGTGGCCGGGAACCGATTTGGTCCCGGGGCGGCGCCCGCCGGTACCCTGAACTATTCGCCCAGCCGTCTCCGACCTGCACCCCCCGACGAGAGGCGAGGGCGCCGCCCCATTTCATCGTTCGTCGTCGTAATGAAGAGAGCACCGTGGCCGCCGACAAGATCGATACCATCGTCAGCCTGAGCAAGCGCCGTGGCTTCGTTTACCCCTGCAGTGAGATCTACGGCGGCTCCCGGGCTGCCTGGGACTACGGTCCGCTGGGCGTCGAGCTCAAGGAGAACATCAAGCGGCAGTGGTGGCGCGCCATGGTCACCTCGCGCGAGGACGTCGTCGGTCTCGACTCGTCGGTGATCCTGGCGCCCGAGGTGTGGCAGGCGTCCGGCCACGTCGCCACCTTCACCGACCCGCTTACCGAGTGCACCTCCTGCCACAAGCGCTTCCGCGCCGACCACCTGGAGGAGGCGTACGAGGCCAAGCACGGCAAGCTGCCCGAGAACGGCCTCGCGGACATCAACTGCCCGCACTGCGGCAACAAGGGCGGCTTCACCGAGCCCAAGCAGTTCTCCGGTCTGCTCTCCACCCACCTCGGCCCGTCCCAGGACACCGCCTCGGTCGCCTACCTGCGCCCCGAGACCGCCCAGGGCATCTTCACCAACTTCGCCCAGGTCCAGCAGACCTCGCGCAAGAAGCCCCCGTTCGGCATCGCGCAGATGGGCAAGTCCTTCCGGAACGAGATCACTCCGGGCAACTTCATCTTCCGCACCCGCGAGTTCGAGCAGATGGAGATGGAGTTCTTCGTCAAGCCGGGCGAGGACGAGCAGTGGCACGAGTACTGGATGGAGCAGCGCTGGAACTGGTACCGCGACCTGGGCCTGCGCGAGGAGAACATCCGGTGGTACGAGCACCCGAAGGAGAAGCTCTCCCACTACTCCAAGCGCACCGCTGACATCGAGTACCGCTTCAACTTCGGCGGCACCGAGTTCTCCGAGCTGGAGGGCGTGGCCAACCGCACCGACTACGACCTGGGCGCGCACTCCAAGGCGTCCGGCCAGGACCTGTCGTACTTCGACCAGGAGGCCGGCGAGCGCTGGACCCCGTACGTCATCGAGCCGGCGGCCGGTGTGAACCGCGCGATGCTCGCCTTCATGCTCGACGCCTACGTCGAGGACGAGGCGCCCAACGCCAAGGGCAAGATGGAGAAGCGCACGGTCATGCGGCTCGACCCGCGCCTGGCGCCGGTCAAGGTCGCGGTGCTGCCGCTGTCCCGCAACCCGCAGCTCTCCCCGAAGGCCAAGGGCCTCGCCGCGGACCTGCGGAAGAACTGGAACATCGAGTTCGACGACGCGGGCGCCATCGGCCGCCGCTACCGCCGCCAGGACGAGATCGGCACCCCGTTCTGCGTCACCGTCGACTTCGACACCCTCGACGACAACGCGGTCACCGTCCGCGAGCGCGACACCATGAAGCAGGAGCGCGTCAGCCTGGACCAGATCCAGCCGTACCTGGCCGCACGCCTGCTGGGCTGCTGAGTCGGCCGGCGGGTGGTCGCTGAATCGGTCGGCGGGTGATTGCCGGTTCGGTCAGCGGCTAGTTGCTGAGCCAGCCACCGGGTAGGTGCCGGGGCCGGTTCCCTTGGGGGGACCGGCCCTGGTCCTTTTGTGGTCGCCCGGGCTGCGTGGGTTTCGTGGGTTACGTGGGCTGCGCGGGTTCGTGGGCTGTGCGGGCCTCATGGGTTCGTGGGCTGTGCGGGCCTCATGGGTTTCGTGGGATGCGCGGGTCTGGTGGGTGGGTGGTGCCCCGTTCGGCATGCGTCACCGGGAATACCCGCCTCCCGCCCGTTCGTTGTGGCCCCGCAGGGGGGCCTCGCGTCCCCTACGGGATCTGTTCGATGGCCCTTAGGTGGCCCGCCGGCTGCCCGGCCTGGGGGAACGCCCAGCCTCTCAACTGCCCGGCCTGGGAGGGGCGCCGCGTCTCTCAGCTGCCCGGCCTGGGAGGGGCGCCGCGTCTCTCAGCTGCCCGGCCTGGGAGGGGCGCCGCGTCTCTCAGCTGCCCGGCCTGGGAGGGATGCCTCGCCTCTCAACTGCCCGGCTGCTCGGCGTCCCGGTTTCTCAGCTGCTCGGGCGCTCGGCGGCTCGCACCGGGCGGGTGGTGAGCCATGCGCAGAGGGCGGCGAGGGGGAGTTCGGCGGCTACGGCCATGGCTATTGCGGTGGCCAGTTCCGGGCCGGGAGCGGCGGTGGCGAGGTCGATACAGGCGTCGGCGAGCAGGAGGACGGCCGCGGCGCCGGCCGGGGCGCGGTGACGGGGGTCGGCGCGCAGGATGCGGAGGCCGGCGGTGAGCAGTGCGGCGGCTTCCAGGGCGTCGAGGGTGACCCAGGCGGTGGCCTCGGTGGGCGGCAGGGTGCCGGCGAGGTAGCCGAGCCAGGGCAGCAGCGCGAGCCCGGCCCCCGCGAGGACGCGGCCCTGCCAGCGACGGGCGCGGCTCAGCCGCAGACCTCCGCGCACGGTGCCGTTCGCCGTGCAACGTCCTTGGTCGACAGGGGGGTTGAAGGCGATCAGGGCCATGGCGGAGGTCTCTTTCAAGGTCACGAACCCGGCCTTCGGGCTCGTGATCAAGACTCCGGTTTTCGGCGGTCACGGTCAGTAATGTGGCTGTCCGACTTGGGGTGGCACCAGCTACACCCTTCGTCCGGCAACGGGCTTCATGGCAGGTCGCAGCGGTCGCCGCATAACGTTGGATCATGAAGATTCCGCCCCGGACGCGGCGCGCGCTCACCCGGCTGACCCGCGACACGTACTTCCTCGCCCTCGGGGCCCCGTTGCACCTCCTCATCGGGTTCCTGCTGTTCATGGCCTTCGGTCTCGTATGGGAGATCGTCGAGGGGAACGACAACAGCGTGCCGGTGGTCCTGGGCCTCACGCTGGTGCTCGCCGCGTCGTCCGTGCCCGCGCTGACCGTCGCCCAGCGCTGGCGCTTCCGGCAGTTCCTCGGGATCGACATCCCCGCACAGGGGTGGTGGCGGCGGTGGCAGCGCCGGTTCGGCTACCACTGCATGGTGGGGGTACTGCTCGGCGGGCTCGAAGTGCTGGTACTCGGCCTGTTGTTGGCGGGGCTGGCCGCCGCCACGGTGTACGCGTGGATATGGGCGGCCCCCCTGGGGTGGCGCGTCGGCCACCCCGGGTACTACACGCAGGCCTTCTACGTCACCCTCGCCGGTCTCGCCGCGCTCGCCGCCGTTCCCTCTCTCGCCGCGGTCCTGGTGCGCCTGGAGACGCGCCTCGCGCCCGGTCTGCTGGGGCCCGACCGGAACGAGGACCTGGCGCGGCGGGTGATCGACCTCACCGAGAGCCGGGCCGGTGCGGTCGACGCCGCGGATGCCGAACGGCGCCGCATCGAACGGGACCTGCACGACGGCGCCCAGCAGCGCCTGGTGTCGCTGGCGTTGAACCTGGGCCTGGCCAAGGCAACGCTGACGGACCTGCCACCCGAGGTGCGCGAGGTGATCGACACCGCGCACCGGGAGGCGAAGGAGGCGATCGAGGAGCTCAGCAGTCTGGTGCGCGGCCTGCACCCGGCCGTCCTGGACGAACTGGGGCTGGACGCCGCACTGTCCGGGCTCGCCGCCCGCGCGCCGCTGCCCGTACGGCTGCGGGTGGACGTGCCGCAGCGCACCGTGCCGGCCATCGAGGCGGTCGCGTACTTCGTGGTCTCCGAGGCGCTGACGAACGTGGCCAAGCACGCCCCGGAGGCGACCCGGGTGGATGTGACGGTCACCCGGCTGGGCGAGATACTGCGGGTGGTGATCGCCGACGACGGTGCGGGCGGGGCCGATCCGTCCAAGGGGAGTGGTCTCACCGGGCTCGCCCAGCGCGTGCGGTCCGTGGACGGAACATTCCGGATGAGCAGCCCCGTGGGGGGCCCGACCATGATGAGCGTGGAGCTGCCGTGCCCGAGGTGAGGCGTGACGTGGGGGACGACGTGGTGCGTGGGGCTGAGGCGGACGTTGAGGCAGACGTCGCGGCCGAGGTGGTCGGTGTGCAGGACACCGGGCCGGGGGCCGTACGGCGTGCGGTGATCGCGGAGGACTCCGTTCTGCTGCGGATCGGGCTGGTCAAGGTCGTGGAGATGGCCGGGTTCGAGGTGGCCGCCGAGGCGGGGGACGCCGAGGGGCTGCTGGCCGCGGTCGCCGAGCACCGGCCGGACCTCGCGGTGGTGGACGTGCGGATGCCGCCCGGTTTCACGGACGAGGGGGTGCGTGCCGCCCTGTCGATCCGCCAGCAGTGGCCTGCCACCGCCGTGTTGATGCTGTCGCAGTACGTCGAGGAGCGGTACGCGGCCGATCTGCTGGCCTCGAACACCAGCGGAGTCGGCTATCTGCTCAAACAACGGGTGGCGGACGTCGAGGAGTTCATCGAGGCCCTGCGGCGGGTGGCGGACGGCGGCACCGCGCTGGACCCGCAGGTCGTCGCGCAGTTGCTGGTGCGGCGGTCGAGCGATCCGCTGGAGCGGCTGACGGCCCGTGAGCGGGAGGTCCTCGCGCTGATGGCGGAGGGTCGCTCCAACGCGGGGATCGCCGCCGGCCTCGTGGTGAGCGAGAGCGCGGTCGCCAAGCACATCAACAACATCCTCGCCAAGCTGGACCTCCCGAAGGCCGACGCCGACCACCGCCGGGTCCTGGCGGTGCTGCGTTTCCTGGGGGTCGGCAGCTAGGGCGCCTCACCCGGTTGTGCCGACTTATCGGTCATGCCGGCTCGAACCGGGGTCCGCCGGTCGCCGGGGTATTCGAGCCGGGCCGGCCTGTGCGGTGGGCATTCTGGTCCGGAGGGCACTTCCTGTCCGTCGAGTGCATCCATTGGCTCCTCTCCCGCGTCTCACAGTCGAGCGGCATTCTCATATGGGCCGCACCGCAGGGGTATTTGGAGTATTCAATTTGAAAACCGGCATTAAGGGCATTCGTCGCGTCTCCGCGGCTGTCGTCACCGCGGGTGCCGTTCTGACGGCCGGGGCGTTCGCCGCTCCGGCGCAGGCCGCCACACTCCCGACGCCCACGATCACCGCCGCCGGCGGTTTCGTGATGAACAACGACACGGGCAAGTCCCTGTTCACCAAGGCTGCGGACACCCGTCGTTCCACCGGCTCCACCACCAAGATCATGACCGCCCGGGTGGTCCTCGGGCAGCCGAACCTCAACCTGGATTCCAAGGTCACGATCCAGAAGGCGTACAGCGACTACATCGTCGACAACAACTGGGCCTCCTCGGCCCATCTGATCGTCGGCGACAAGGTCTCGGTCCGGCAACTGCTCTACGGGCTGATGCTGCCGTCCGGCTGCGACGCCGCCTACGCGCTCGCCGACAAGTTCGGCAGCGGCTCCACCCGGGCCGCGCGGGTCAAGTCGTTCATCGGCAAGATGAACACCACGGCCAAGAGCCTCGGTCTGACGAACACGCACTTCGACTCGTTCGACGGCATCGGCCACGGCGCGAACTACTCGACGCCGCGCGATCTGACCAAGCTCGCCAGCAACGCGATGAAGTACTCCACGTTCCGTACGGTCGTGAAGACGAAGTCGACGAAGCAGAAGGTCACGACCAAGAGCGGTGGCTACCGCTACATGGAGTGGACCAACACCAACCCCCTGCTGGGCACTTACGCCGGCACCATCGGCGTCAAGACCGGCTCGGGTCCGGAGGCCAAGTTCTGCCTGGCCTTCGCCGCCACCCGTAACGGCAAGACCGTCATCGGCACCGTCCTCGCCTCCTCCTCGGTCGCCAACCGCACGGCGGACGCGAAGAAGCTGCTGGACTACGCGTTCAAGAAGTAGTCCCTACGGCCCGGTCCAGCCGGGTCGGTACAGCCCGGGTCGGTACAGCCCGGGCAAGGGGGGCCTGTCGGCGGCCGTTCGGCCGCGGGCAGGCCCTCCGCCGTTTCTGCCGTTCCCGCCGCTTCCGCAGGTCTACGGCTCGTCCGTCGGATCCGTCGGATCCGTCGGGCCCGTCGAGTCCGTCGGGCCCGTCGAGGCGGGGCGCAGGCCGCGGAGGACCAGGTCGCGGACCGCCTCGAAGTCGGCGGTGATCTCCGGACGGGACCACTCGGCCGCGTAACAGGGGTCGTGGAAGCGGCCGGTGGCGTCGAAGACGGCCCGGGCCGTGACGGCGGGGGAGGGGGTCTGGAAGGTGCCCTCGCCGACGCCGTCCTCGATGATCCGGGTGAGCTGGGCCTCCAGGTCCGTGACGTGCCGGTCGACCACACCGCCGCTCTCGCCGATCAGCGCCATGTACGTCGCGAACAGCTCGGGATCGTCGCCCGCCTTGTGCCGCTTGGCCTCGAAGAGCGCGGTCAGCCAGCGGTCCAGCCGCTCGGCCGCCGGGCCCGCCTCCGTCACGATGCCGGACAGCTGCCGGCTCGTACGGTCCAGCCAGCGCGCCGTGACCGCTTCGCGCAGCGCCGTCTTCGTGCGGAAGTGGCGGTAGACGCTGCCGTGGCTGACGCCCAGGGCGCGCGCCACGTCCACGACCGTGGCTTTCGCCGGGCCGTAGCGGCGCAGCACCTCCTCGGTGGCTTCGAGGATGCGCTCGGGGGTCAACGACTCGGGGGGCATGGCGCGGACGGCCTTTCGGGAGGGCGGACGGACGGATGGCGGTGGGCGGGCGCTGGGCGGCACCCGTACCGGATCCGCGGGCGGGGTCGGCGGTGCTCTCAGGTGCACCGGGGTCCCTGCGCGGTACCTACGGACGGTACCTGGCCGCCCCCTCGGGCCGCCGCTCCGCCGGCGGTCAGCGCTCGCTGTCGAGGTGGGCCATCTGCTCGGCGGGGTACCGGTCGCCGGCGGCGGCACCGGCCGGGACCGCCCGCTCGATCGCGGCGAGGTCTTCTGCGTCCAGGGTCACGTCCAGGGCGCCGAGCGCCTCGGAGAGCCGGTCCCGGCGCCGCGCGCCGACCAGCGGGACGATGTCCTCGCCGCGGGAGAGCACCCAGGCGATGGCTATCTGGGCCACCGAGACGCCCTTCTGTTCGGCGATCTTGCGCAGGGCGTCGACCAGGTCGAGGTTGTGGCCGAGGTTCTCGCCCTGGAAGCGCGGGCTCATTCCGCGGAAGTCGTTGGGGGCGAGCTTGCGGTCCCGGTCGAAGTGGCCGCTGATCAGGCCGCGGGAGAGCACACCGTAGGCCGTGATGCCGATGCCCAAATCGCGGGCGGTGGGCAGGATGGCGTCCTCGATGCCGCGGGAGATGAGGGAGTACTCGATCTGGAGGTCGGCGATCGGGGCCACGGCGGCCGCGCGGCGCAGCGATTCCGCGCCGACCTCGGAGAGGCCGATGTGCCGGACGTGTCCCGCCTCCACCAGTTCTGCGATGGCGCCGACGGTCTCCTCGACCGGGACGTCCGGGTCGAGCCGGGCGATCCGGTAGATGTCGATGTGGTCGGTGCCCAGGCGCGTCAGGGAGTAGGCGGCGAAGTTCTTCACCGCCTTCGGCCGGCCGTCGTAGCCGGTGAAGCCGCCCTCGATGGTGCGCAGGGCGCCGAACTTCACGCTGATCTGCGCCCGTTCGCGGGCCGCGGCGGGGGCGGTGCGCAGCGCTTCGTTGATCAGCAGTTCGTTGTGGCCCATGCCGTAGAAGTCGCCGGTGTCGAGCAGGGTGATGCCGGCGTCGAGGGCGGCGTGGACGGTGGCGAGGGATTCCGTGCGGTCGCTGTCGCCGTAGAGGGCGGACATGCCCATGCAGCCGAGGCCGAGGGCGGAGGTCTGCGGGCCGGTGGTGCCCAGGGTACGGGTCTGCACGGTGTGCTCCTGAATGGATGGCGAGAGGGGGGACGGGAGGGGGCGGGGCACGGGCCGCCGTCGGGCGGGCTGGTGTCCGGATCCCTCACGCAAGCAACTATGGCATGACGGCTGACAGATTTCAATATCTGTCAGCCGCCGTGGCGCGGGGTTGCCGTCGGGCCTGCCGCAGGTCATCTCCCCGTTCCGTCGTGTCCCCGTGTTCCCGCAGGTCAGCGCAGTGCGCGCGGCAGGCGCAGGGCCAGGACCGTGGTGCCCGCGACGATCGCCAGCTGCGTCAGCAGCGCCGCCAGCAGGGCATCGCGGATGCCGACGGACGGCATGAGCGCGAGGAAGAGCGTGCCGAGGGTGGCCACGCCCAGCGCCAGGCCGGACTGCTGGGTGGTGACCATGACCCCGCCGCCCACGCCCGCCTGCGCCACCGGCAGCTCGCTCAGCACGATGCGCATCAGGACCGGCAGCACCAGCCCCTGACCGAGGCCGAGCAGGGCCATGCTCGGCGCGAGACCGGCCACCGAGACGCCCGGCCAGCCCGCGTGCACGGTCAGCGCCAGCGCGATCAGCCCGGCACCCTGGATCAGCGAGCCGGTGAAGACCACCCGCCGTCCGAAGCGCCCCACCAGCCGCGGTCCCGCCAGGGAGGCGACGAAGAAGGTGAGGCAGAGCGGCAGCAGGGACAGGCCGGCCGCCAACGGGCCGTAGTGGAGGCCGGTCTGGAGCGCGACGGCCACCACGAACATGAAGCCGCCGAAGCCCACCGAGAACGGCACGATCATGGTGAGACCGCTGTTCACCGACGGGATGCGCAGGAGCGACGGCGGGACGAGCGGGGTCCGGCCGCTGCGCTCGGTGCGCCGCTCCACCAGGAAGAACGCGACACCGGCGCACGGAAAGACGGCCAGCAGGAGCCAGGACCACAGGGGCCAGCCGGCCGCGCGCCCCTCGGTCAGCGGCAGCAGCAGCGTGACCAGCGAGACGGCCAGCAGGACCGTGCCGGGGCCGTCGACCCGGGTCGGGTGCGGGGAGCGGGTCTCGGGGACCGTACGGGCGGCCAGCAGCCAGGCCGCCGCGGCGATCGGGACGTTCACCAGGAAGACCGCCCGCCAGCCGGAGCCCGCCAGGTCGACCGAGACCAGCAGCCCGCCGACCACCTGGCCGACGGCGCTGGAGACCCCGGCCGTGCCGCCGTACAGGCTGACGGCCTTGGCGCGCCGCTTCCCGGTGGTCGTGGCCTGGATGGTGGCCAGGACCTGGGGCAGCAGCAGTGCCGCCGAGGCCCCCTGGGCCACCCGGGCGGCCACCAGCGTCGCGGCGTCCGGAGCGAGGCCGCACGCCAGCGAGGTCAGGCCGAAGGTGGCCAGGCCCCACAGGAACAGCCGGCGCCGGCCGATCATGTCCCCGAGCCGCCCGCCCAGGACCAGCAGCGTGGCGTAGGCGACGCCGTATCCGGCCACCACCATCTCCAGCATCGCGGGTCCCGCGTGCAGGTCGTGGTCGATGGTCGGCAGGGCGACGTTGACGATGAAGAAGTCGATCATCGGGAGGGCCGCGCCCAGCAGCACGGTCAGCAGGCCGAGCGGCGTCAGGGCGGCGGCGGCCGATGCCTGTGGTGGGGCGCCGGCCGGGGTTTGAACAGGGATGGTCTGTGCTCGGGTCTCGCTCACGGAGACGACGATCGTCGAGTGCTCAGACGGGTACCAGTGCGTCCTTATCCTGGTATCACTGCTACCTGGCAACCGCCTGGGCGCTGCGGCACGCTGGTGGCATGACCGTCGACGCGACCCTGACGCAGGCTGCCACACCGCCCGGCGCCGCCACGACCCCGCCGTCCGGGCCGGCCCGCCCCACGGGCGCCGCACCCCCGCGCGACGACGCCGCCCGCCGCGCCGAGTTGGCCGCCTTCCTCCGCAGCCGGCGCGAGCGGATCACCCCCGAGCAGGTCGGCCTGCCTCGCGGCGCCCGCCGCCGCACGCCGGGACTGCGCCGCGAGGAGGTCGCGCACCTCGGCGCGGTCGGCGTCACCTGGTACACCTGGCTCGAACAGGGCCGGGACATCCACGTATCGCCCCAGGTCCTCGACGCGGTGGCCCGTGCGCTGCTGCTCGACCGCGCCGAGCGCAGTCATCTCTTCGCGCTCGCCGGCGCCGTCGACCCCGTGCCGGGCAAGGAGTGCACCGGCGTCCCGCGGGCCCTGCGCCAGCTCCTCGACCAGCTCTCGCCGTTCCCCGCCGTCGTCCAGAACAGCCGGTTCGACATCCTCGCCTACAACAGCACCTACGGGCAGCTGCTGTGCGACCTCGACGCGCTGCCCGAGGAGGACCGCAACTGCATGTGGCTGGCGTTCACCCACCCCCAGTGGCGGGCGAGCGTGGTCGACCTGGACGCCGCGATGCGGGTGATGGCCGCGAAGTTCCGCGCCTCGATGGCCGAGCACGTCGCCGAGCCGGCCTGGAAGGCGCTGGTGGCACGGCTGACCGAGGCCTCGCAGGAGTTCCGCGAGATCTGGGCCCAGCACGAGGTGGTCCGCCCGGTCAGTTCCGTCAAGCTCTTCCGCCACCCACGGGTGGGTCTGCTCGAACTGACCGCCACCAGCCTGTGGACGGGGCCCACTTCCGGGCCCAAGCTGCTCTCCTACACACCGGTGGACGAGACCTCACGGGAGCGGCTGGAGCAGTTGGAGAGGCTGGTGCTCGCCCCTGCGTGACGTAGCTCGCCCCGCGGGCGGGACGCAGGACGGGGCGGCCCCGCGGCCTCTCAGGCGCTGCGGCCCGGCGCCCGCGTCGCCGCCCCGCTCCGCTCGTCCTCCTCGAACAGTTCCGCCGTGTGCCGCGCGGTGGCCTTCGCCCAGCGGCCCGTGGTCAGCGCGCCGAGCAGCAGGACGGCCGCGCCGCAGCCGGTGATGATCCACCAGGCCGGGCGGCCGGCCGCGATGAACTCGTCCGCGGTGGCCGCCGCATGCGCCCCGCTCGCCAATACGGCGCCGATCACCGCGACGCCGAGCGACTGCCCCACCTGACGGCTGGTGGAGGCCACGGCGGCGGCCACCCCGGCCTGGGCGCGCGGCATCCCGGACACCGCCGTGTTGGTGATCGGCGCGTTGACCAGGCCGAACCCGATGCCGAAGAGGACGTAGCCGGGGAACAGCAGCCAGTTCGTCGACTGGGCGTCGAACGCCGCGAAGAGCAGCCCGCTCGCGCCCATCGTCGTACCGGCCAGCAGCAGCGGCAGCCGGGGGCCGCGGTTGCCGACCAGCCGGCCCGACAGCGGCGCGAAGAACAGCGTCATCCCGGCCATCGGCAGCATGTAGAGCCCGGCCTCCAGGGCCGAGAGACCGCGGATGTTCTGCAGGTACAGCGTGTTGATGAACAGGAAGCCGCCGAGCGCGGCGAACGCGCTGACCGCCACGATGGTGGCCCCGCTGAACGGCGCGCTGTGGAAGAACCGCAGATCGATCAGCGGCTCCCGCCGGCGCCGCTCGTAGCCGATCAGTGCCCCCAGTGAGACCAGCGCCACCAGCACGAACGCCAGGATCTCCGCCGATGCCCAGCCGGCGTCCGGCGCCTCGATGATCGCGTACGTCAGCGAGCCGAGCAGCGTGATCACCAGCAGCTGGCCGACCGGGTCGACCCGGCGCGGCTTCGGGGCGCGGGACTCCGGCACGTACCGCAGGGTGAGGAAGAGCGCCAGCGCGCCGATCGGGACGTTGATCCAGAAGATCGAGCGCCAGCCGACGCTCTGCACCAGCAGCCCGCCGACCACCGGCCCGGCCGCCATGCTGATGCCGACGACGCCGCCCCAGACCCCGATGGCGCGGGCCCGCTCCCGGGGGTCGGTGAAGGTGTTGGTGATGATCGACATCGCGACGGGGTTGAGCATCGAGCCGCCGACCGCCTGCACCATCCGGAAGACCACCAGCCATTCCAGATCGGGCGCCAGACTGCACAGCAGCGACCCGAGCGCGAAGACCACCAGCCCGATCAGGAAGATCCGCCGCCGGCCGAGCCGGTCGGCGGTCGAGCCGGCCAGCATCAGCAGCGACGCCAGCACCAGCGTGTAGGCGTCGATGGTCCACTGCATCCCCGAGACCGAGGCGTGCAGCTCGCGCTGCATGGACGGCAGGGCGACGTTGAGGACGGTGTTGTCCAGGCTGACGATCAGCAGGCTCAGACAGCAGATCGCCAGCACGAGCAGACGCCGTCGACGGCTGAGATCGGGCATCCTTGAACGCTACAACGATCCCGGCGGTACGGTCCTGGCGGGGCAGCGGGCGCGGTGCGGGACAATGGGAGGCCGCAGCCGGTCGTCCGCGGCGCGCGGACCCGCAAGGCCCGGACCGCCCGCCCCGTACCGCCGCCCCGGAACCCCGGGAAACCGAAGAGAACCGCCGGAGAAAGTCGAAGGTATCGCTCCATGTCGCTGCTGCAGATCGGTCCGCACACGGTGCAGCCGCCCGTGGTCCTCGCGCCCATGGCCGGGATCACCAACGCCCCGTTCCGGACGCTCTGCCGGGAGTTCTCCGCGGGCAAGGGCCTGTTCGTCAGCGAGATGATCACGACCCGGGCGCTGGTCGAGCGCAACGAGAAGACCATGCAGCTGATCCACTTCGACGCGACGGAGAAGCCGCGCTCGATCCAGCTGTACGGCGTCGACCCGGACACCGTCGGCAAGGCCGCCCGCATGATCGCGGAGGAGGACCTCGCCGACCACATCGATCTGAACTTCGGCTGCCCGGTCCCCAAGGTGACCCGCAAGGGCGGCGGCTCGGCCCTGCCGTTCAAGCGCCCGCTGCTCCGCTCCATCCTGCGCGAGGCGGTGGCGAACGCCGGCGGGCTGCCGGTGACCATGAAGATGCGCAAGGGCATCGACGACGACCACATCACCTACCTGGACGCCGGCCGGATCGCCGTCGAGGAGGGGGTGACCGCGATCGCCCTGCACGGCCGCACGGCCGCCCAGCACTACGGCGGCACCGCCGACTGGGACGCCATCGCGCGCCTGAAGGACCACGTCGGGGAGATCCCCGTCCTGGGCAACGGCGACATCTGGTCCGCGGACGACGCGGTCCGGATGATGCGCGAGACCGGCTGCGACGGCGTCGTCGTGGGACGCGGATGCCTGGGCCGGCCGTGGCTCTTCGGCGATCTCGTCGCCGCCTTCGAGGGCCGCCCCGAGGACTACGCCCGGCCGACGATGAAGCAGGTCGCCGACGTCATGCTGCGGCACGCCACGCTGCTCGGCGAGTGGCTGAACGACGAGGCGCGCGGCGTCATCGACTTCCGCAAGCACGTCGCCTGGTACACCAAGGGCTTCGCGATCGGCTCGGAGATGCGCCGGAGCCTCGCGGTGTCCTCCTCCCTCAACGAACTCTCCGACCTGCTGGGCGAGCTGGACCTCGACCAGCCCTGGCCCACCGGCGCCGACGGCCCCCGCGGCCGCACCTCCGGCCGCAACCGCGTGGTCCTCCCCGACGGTTGGCTGGACGACCCGTACGACTGCGCGGGCGTCAGCGCGGACGCGGAGCTGGACACGTCCGGCGGCTGACCCCGCCCCTCGGCCCGACGTCCTTTACGGTCGGTACGCGCAGGCTTTACGGCCGGTACACGCAGGCCGCCAGCGGGGCGTGCCGCTTCCAGTCCAGGGACTCGTAAAGGGCCCGGCCCTCGTCGGTGGCGCCCAGGACGCCGACATGGGCGCCCTCCGCCACGGCCTGGTCGGCGAGGGTGCGCATGACCACGCTGCCGAGGCCGCGGCGGCGGTGGGCGGCATGGGTCTCGACGCGGTCGACGACGGTGGTGTCGCCGAGGACGGCCATCTGGCCCTTCGCGGCGAGCGTGCCGGCCGCGTCGTGCACCCGTACGTAGGTCACGCCGGCGCGGTGTTCCATGGAGGTGGTGTAGCCGTCGGGCGTCACCGGATGTGTGGTCCGCAGATCGGTGGCCATCAGGTGGCCGGCGTCCTCCCGGTCGGCCTGCCAGCCCGCCGGGAGCCAGCGCTCGACCTCCGCGTCCTCCAGACATACCTTGAGCCAGGTGTCGGGCACGGTCACCGACGCGGTGGCCGCGCGCACCGCGGCCTCGGTGGCCTCGGGCAGGACGTGCCGCCCGACCTGGCCGGGCAGGCCGACCTCGATGTACAGGCCCCAGGGCTCGGCGACCGGCTCCGGAGTGCCGCGCGATACCGCCCAGCCGGCTCCCCACGTGCCGACGAGTTCCGAAAGCATCAAGTCCTCCCCGAGAGGCGGTTGTTGGTGAGAGTGAGTAAGAGGTGCCGCCCGGGTGCGCACATTACGCGATGAGGGGGCGTCGGGGTACCTCTTTATGCCGGGCGGTGGGGGATTCGGGCGCGGCGTGCGGGGATGGCGGCGGCAGCCGCGTACCGTTTGAGGCCGAATGCCGGAATTCGGGCAGGTTGACCGCGAAGGAGCCGCCGTGACGAGGACGCAGTCGTGCTGAGCGGGGACCGTTCGCTCGGGGAGGTGGAGCGGGCGGTCCGGGCCAGGGTCGGGGACCTGCCGGTGCGCCCCGAGCAGATGGCGGCGGTGGCGGGCATCTACCGGGCCGCGGCCGCGGTGCGCCAGCACTTCGAGAACTCCGCGCTGCGCGGCGCCGATCTGACCTGGACCGGTTTCGTCGTGCTCTGGGTGGTGTGGATCGGCGGCGAACGCGAGACCCGCCAGGTCGCCGAGGAGGCCGGCATCTCCAAGGGCACGCTCACCGGCGTCGCCCGCACCCTGCAGAACCGCGGTCTGCTGGAGCGCCGGGCGCACCCCGTCGACGGGCGGCTCGCGCTCCTCTCCCTCACGTCCGAGGGGGAGCGGCTGATGGCCCGGCTCTTCCCGGAGTTCCACGACGAAGAGGTCTTCGTGACCGGCGGGCTGAGCGACGACGAGGCGCTGGACCTGGCGGAGCTGCTGCGCCGGATCGTGGCTCAGGTGGAGCACCGCGGCGCGGAACGGCGGCTGGAACTGCTCGACGGCCGCGACCCGCCGCCGCGCCGCAGCGGCCGCCGGCCGAAGGGAGCCGGTGCGCTGTGAGGGTCCGCCCGCCCGGTCGTATACGACGCCGGGCCCCCGGGCCGCGTTCCGGCCCGGCCGGGAACTATGGCCGGATAGCGACGCTCCGCACCGGCGGACCCTCTCTGTACTCGGCTTCCGTGCGCCAGGTGGCCGAATTGCGTAGCGAGCGGTCTGCCGCGGGTGTGCGGACGAGGGCGCTGCGCGACGGTTTCCTTGATCGACTGACGGCCGGGAGGGTCCAAATGATGGGACCACGGCACACATGAGCGCGTGATTCTCGCCACCCCTGATAGGGGATGCGCTCAGATGAGCGCAAAATGCCGACTCCACCTCTCGGAAAGGTGGCACCGGGTGCCACCCATCGTCTGTTCGATCAATGAACACGATCATCGCGCTCCGTATCACATACAGGCCTTCTACGATCACGCTTCGCAGTGATGCATTCGGGTAATGAACTGACTGCTGAGCGGGTGATCACTTTCGATCTGGTGGCTGACAGCCGGTTACGCACGTATGTCGACCAAGTGGACGTACCCATACGCCTTCGATCTGGGTATGTTCCTCGCCGTCAGGGCAGCCCGTCGGCGAGGAGTCAGTGCCGTGTCGGAAACACAAGATCCCCACGTAAACCAGCCTTCGTCCGCGAAGTTCGTCTACGACTTCACCGAGGGCAACAGAGACCTCAAGGACCTCCTCGGTGGCAAGGGCGCGAACCTCGCCGAGATGACCAACCTGGGACTTCCCGTCCCTCCGGGGTTCACGATCACCACCGAGGCCTGCAAGGTCTACCTGGAGAGCGGCACCGAGCCGGCGGCACTCCGTGCCGAGGTCTCCGAGCACCTCGATGCCCTTGAGCAGAAGATGGGCAAGAAGCTCGGCCAGGCCGACGACCCGCTGCTCGTATCGGTGCGTTCCGGGGCGAAGTTCTCCATGCCCGGCATGATGGACACCGTCCTCAACATCGGCCTCTCCGATGCGTCGGTTTCCGGCCTCGCCGCACAGGCCGGTGACGAGCGGTTCGCGTGGGACTCCTACCGCCGCCTGATCCAGATGTTCGGCAAGACGGTGCTGGGTGTCGACGGCGAGCTCTTCGAAGAGGCGCTGGAGGAGGCCAAGCGGGCCAAGGGCGTCCGCGTCGACGTCGAACTGGACGCCACCGACCTCAAGAGCCTGGTCGCGGACTTCAAGGACATCGTCGCCAAGGAGACCGGCCGGGACTTCCCGCAGGACCCGCGCGAGCAGATGGACCTCGCCATAAGGGCCGTCTTCGACTCGTGGAACACCGACCGCGCCAAGCTCTACCGCCGCCAGGAGCGCATCCCCGGCGACCTCGGCACGGCCGTCAACGTCTGCTCCATGGTCTTCGGCAACCTCGGCCCGGACTCCGGCACCGGCGTCGCCTTCACCCGCGACCCCGCCTCCGGCCAGCAGGGCGTCTACGGCGACTACCTGCAGAACGCGCAGGGCGAGGACGTCGTCGCCGGTATCCGCAACACCGTGCCGCTTGCCGAGCTGGAGTCGATCGACAAGGCGTCGTACGACCAGCTGATGCAGATCATGGAGACGCTCGAAACGCACTACAAGGACCTGTGCGACATCGAGTTCACCATCGAGCGCGGCAAGCTGTGGATGCTGCAGACCCGGGTCGGCAAGCGCACCGCCGGTGCCGCCTTCCGGATCGCCACCCAGCTCGTCGACCAGGGCCTGATCGACGAGGCCGAGGCGCTGCAGCGGGTCAACGGCGCACAGCTGGCGCAGCTGATGTTCCCCCGCTTCGACCTCGGCGCGAAGTCCGAGATGATCGGCCGCGGGATCGCCGCCTCCCCGGGCGCGGCGGTCGGCAAGGCCGTCTTCGACTCGTACACCGCCGTCAAGTGGTCGCGCTCCGGCGAGAAGGTCATCCTGATCCGCCGCGAGACCAACCCCGACGACCTCAACGGCATGATCGCCGCCGAGGGCATCCTCACCTCCCGCGGCGGCAAGACCTCGCACGCCGCCGTCGTCGCCCGCGGCATGGGCAAGACCTGTGTCTGCGGCGCCGAGGAGCTGGAGGTCGACACCAAGTCCCGCCGGATGACGACCCAGGACGGGACCGTCATCGAGGAGGGCGACGTGGTCTCCATCGACGGCTCCACCGGCAAGGTCTACGCCGGTGAGGTGCCGGTCGTGCCGTCCCCGGTCGTGGAGTACTTCGAGGGCCGGATGCACGCCGGTGCCGAGGACGCCGACGAGCTGGTCAAGGCCGTCCACCGGATCATGGCGTACGCGGACCGGGTCCGCCGGCTGCGGGTCCGCGCCAACGCCGACAACGCCGAGGACGCCGCCCGCGCCCGCCGGTTCGGCGCTCAGGGCATCGGCCTGTGCCGCACCGAGCACATGTTCCTCGGTGAGCGCCGCGAGATGGTCGAGCGCCTGATCCTGGCCGACACCGACGCCGACAAGGACGCCGCGCTCGCCGAGCTGCTGCCGCTCCAGAAGGCCGACTTCATCGAGCTGTTCGAGTCGATGGACGGGCTGCCGGTGACGGTACGGCTGCTGGACCCGCCGCTGCACGAGTTCCTGCCCGACATCACCGACCTGTCGGTGCGGGTCGCGCTGGCCGAGGCCCGCCACGAGAAGCACGAGAACGACCTGCGGCTCCTCCAGGCCGTGCACAAGCTGCACGAGCAGAACCCGATGCTGGGTCTGCGCGGTGTGCGCCTCGGCCTGGTCATCCCCGGTCTGTTCGCGATGCAGGTGCGGGCGATCGCCGAGGCGGCCGCCGAGCGCAAGAACGCCAAGGGCGACCCGCGTGCGGAGATCATGATCCCGCTCGTCGGCACCGTCCAGGAGCTGGAGATCGTCCGCGAGGAGGCCGAGCAGGTCATCGCCGAGGTCGAGAAGGCCTACGGCGTCGAACTCAAGCTCACCCTCGGCACCATGATCGAGCTGCCCCGCGCCGCCCTCACGGCCGGTCAGATCGCCGAGTCCGCCGACTTCTTCTCCTTCGGCACCAACGACCTCACGCAGACCGTCTGGGGCTTCTCCCGGGACGACGTCGAGGCCAGCTTCTTCACCGCGTACCTGGAGAAGGGCATCTTCGGCGTCAGCCCGTTCGAGACCATCGACAAGGACGGTGTGGGCTCGCTGGTCCGCAACGCCGCCGCGGCCGGCCGGGCCACCCGCCCGGACCTCAAGCTCGGCGTGTGCGGTGAGCACGGCGGCGACCCGGAGTCCGTCCACTTCTTCCACGAGGCGGGCCTGGACTACGTCTCCTGCTCCCCGTTCCGCATCCCGGTCGCACGGCTGGAGGCGGGCCGGGCGGCGGCCGAGGCCAAGGGCAGCGACAGCCGCTGACCCAGGAAGGCACCGCGGGCGCCTGCGCGCCCGCGGTGCCGCACGAGAACCACCGGAACCGGCGGCGGGGCCACCTCAAAAACCCTCACCAGCCCGGCCGTCGGCTCCGGAACCCCAACGAGGGCGGCACCTGTGCGGAGGTGCCGCCCTCGGTCGTGTGATGTCAGATGTCCGCGGCCGCCTCATCAGGCGATCTGCCGGGCGGGGGTGGCGTCACCGCGTCTCCGGTTGAGGGCGGCGATGACCCGCGGCAGGAGTTCCTCCCCCTTGGCGACGGAGCTGTAGAACGGGAACACCTTGGTCAGCCCGGCCCCCCGGAACGCCTTCAGGATGCGGGGCGAGGGATTGACGACGCCGATCAGGCCGCC
Source organism: Streptomyces sp. NPDC021749 (assembly GCF_040640655.1). Classification (NCBI taxonomy): domain Bacteria; kingdom Bacillati; phylum Actinomycetota; class Actinomycetes; order Kitasatosporales; family Streptomycetaceae; genus Streptomyces; species Streptomyces sp. NPDC021749. Next base: position 126,651 of record NZ_JBFACE010000003.1, read on the forward strand.
GTGGACCCAGGTCCGCTTCAGGGCGCCGACCAGCACACCGGTTCCCGTGCTGTCGAGGAAGTCCACCTCGCTCACATCGACGAGCAGCTGGTAGTGCCTGTCGTTGATGAGCTCCACGAGGGCCTCCCGCAACAACGGGGCCGTGTAGACGTCGATCTCGCCGACGACCTTGACCACGGTCATGACGTCGGAGAGGTGCTCGTGGGTGATGCTCCGTCCACACCGGTCCACGATCGGTTCCATGTATCCCCCGCTTCCTCCTGCTCGGCCCGCGTGCCCGTGCCTCAGCGTACGCCGTCTACGCCCTGCCCCGCGCGGCCAACGACCTTGTCCAGATGATCAGTTGGCGGATGATGCGGTCGGCGCGGCGGCTGCCGTCCGGCAGGAACGGCAGCACCACGAGAGCCGGCACGCTGGCCAGCGTGACCAGCAGGAGGGGAAGGACGAGGAGGGCCGCCGTCAGGGCCCGGTACAGGGCGTTGGCCGTGCCCCGCGTGAGGAGGGTGGCGAAGGGGTTCAACTCTGCCTCCGGAATGAGGTGATGCGTCGTCTGCTGGACGCGTTGTCGTCGTGGGGATCAGGATGGCGGCGGGCGGGAGGCCGCCGACGGGTGGCGACGGGATGCGGTGGGGAGCGGGGGAACAGCGATGGGAAGCGTCGAGAACCGCGCTCCGGGGCGCCGGCCACGGCCGCTGGCCCCGCCACGCCTGCCGCCGGGCGCACTGCGGGAGTTCAAGCGCTTCCTGTACCGCCTCTACCTCGCCGCCGGCACCCCTTCCCTGGAGGCGATCGCGGACGCGATCGGCCAGGACGACGGCCTGCCCGGCTCGCCCTTGAAGGACACCGTCAACCGGATCCTGGGCGGCGCGAAACTGCCCGGTCTGCACGACGCGGAGTCGGTCGCCGCGGTGCTGGCCCGGGCGGGCGGGGCCGAGGACCCGGAGCACGTGGTCGTACGGACCAAGCAGCTGTGGATCGCGGCCCAGGAGAACCCGGGCCCGCCCCCGCGCACGGCCGAGGACTGGGGCGCCTTCTCCCTCGGGGTGCACCGTGCGGTCGCCGTCGACGGCAGCGGTGTCGACGACCTCACCCCCTACATCGCGCGCAAACACGACGAGCTGCTCCGCGACCGGCTGCGGCACGCGGCCGAGGGCCGGCAGTCCGTCCTCGCGCTCCTGGTCGGACAGTCGTCGACCGGCAAGTCCCGCGCCGCCTTCGAGGCCGTACGCGGCGAACTCCCGGCCTGGCCGGTACTGGTGCCGCGCGGCGCGCACGAGCTCGTCGAGTGGGTCGCGTCGGACTCCGTCGACGCGCGCACCGTCGTCTGGCTGGGCGAGGCGCAGCGCCATCTGACCGAGCCGGCCGGGGAGGAAGCGGCCCGCGCCCTCGCGGAACTCCTCGCCCGGGTCACTCCGGTGGCCGTCATCGGCACCATGTGGCCGGAGTACGCCCGCAAGGTGGCGTCGCGCACCCTGGAGACGGCCGACCGGTACGCCCATGCGCGGGCCCTCCTGGAGACCCACCGGGCCGAGATCCACGTCCCGGACGGCCTGGGCGACGGGCTCGGGCAGGCCCGGAAGATCGCCGTCCGGGACCCGCGGATGCGGGCGGCCGTCGCGGCGGCGCAGTGGTCCGGCGACGGCGCCCGGGCCCGGGTCATCCAGCAGCTGACCGGCGGACCGGAGCTGGTCCGGCGGTACGACACCGGGCCCGGCAACGCCTTCTCGGAGATCGAGCACGCGGTCGTCACGGCCGCCGTCGACGCCCGTCGCCTCGGTCACGGCAGCGCACTGCCCGGCGAACTGCTCGCCGAGGCCGTGGCCGGATACCTGCCGACGACCGCCCGGGTCACGCACGACAGCGGCTGGTTCGCCACCGCCCTGCGCAGTCTGTGCGCCCAGGAGACCGGCTCGCTGTCCGCCCTGGTGCCGGACCGGGTCGCGCCGGGCCTCGGAGCGGCGGACGGCTACCACCCCGCCGACTACCTGGACCAGAGCGTGCGGCTGCGGCGCGCCCACCTGGCCCCGCCCGAGCAGCTGTGGGAGGCCGCGGCGGCCCATGCCCGCACCGTCGACGACCTGTACGCGATGGGCCAGGCGGCCCACGACCGCCACCGCCACGACCATGCGGTGCGGCTGTACCGGTGCGCCGTGGAGCGGGGCGGCGAGGTGGCGCGTCCGGCACTCGCGCAGCTCCTGGAGGAGACCGGTGACCGGGACGGCGCGGAGACGGCCGCGGCGGACAGCGCCCGTGCCTGGGCGGTGCTGGGGGCCGTGCGCGAGACCAGCGGGGACGGGGACGGCGCGTGCCACGCCTATGCGCGGGCGGCCGGCGCGGGGGAGCGGCAGGCGTGGTCGGCCCTGGCCCGGCTCCGGGAAGCGGCCGGGGACCGGACGGGCGCCGACGAGACCGCTGCCCGGGCGGCGGAGGCGGGCTGCCCCCGGGCGTGGCTGACGCTCGCCCGGCTGCGGGACGGCGCCGGGGACCCCGGGGGCGCCGGTGCGGCGTACGCCAGGGCGGCCCGCGCCGGAGACCCCTGGGGGCTGCTGGGGCAGGCCCGGCTGGCCGAGCGGGCGGGCGACCGGACCGAGGCAGGGACCGCCTACGCCGCGGCCGGCGCCGCCGGGGTCACCACGGCGTATGTCCATCTGGTGCAGCTGTGTTGGGCCGGCGGGGACGAGGCGGGGGCGGAGCGCGCGGCCGAGCAGGCCGGCGAGCGGCGGGACGCCGAGGGCTGGAGCGTACTGGCCCGGCTCCGCCGGGAGCGCGGCGACACCGAGGGGGCGGCGCACGCCTGGGGCAGGGCCGCCGCCGCCGGATCGGTCACCGCGCAGGCCCAACTGGCCCGGCTCTGGGAGGAGAACGACGACCGCGCGGGCGCCGAGCGGGCCGCCCGCAAGGCCGCCTGGCAGGGCGACGCCGAGGCATGGGTGGCCCTCGCCCGGCTGCGGGAGGAGGCGGGCGAGCCGGCGGCGGCGGACGTGGCGGCCGAGGCGGCCGCCGCGGCGGGGGACACCGACGCCTGCACCATGCTCGCGCGGCTCCGGGAGGCCGCGGGCGACCGGGCGGGCGCCGAACGTGCCGCGAACGCCGCAGCCGAGAACGGGGATCCGGAAGCCTGGGCCGCGCTCTCCCGCATCCGTGAGCGGGCCGGCGACCGGCGGAGCTCGGAGGCGGCGGTGGCCCGGGCGCGGGAGGCCGGCGCGACGGGGGCGTGGACCGCCCTGGGTCGGGTACGCGAGCAGGGCGGCGACCTCGAAGGCGCCGAACGGGCCTATCTCACGGCGACCGCCCTGGGAGACGTGGCTGCCTGGGGTGCGCTCGCCCAACTCACGGAGGAGAAGGGTGACGTGCGACGTGCGGCGGAGCTCTACGGAACGGCGGTGGACGCCGGGGACACGGAGGCGTGGGAGGGGCTGCTGCGGACCCGGGGGTGAGGCGGTGATCCGCACGGCCCGCCCTGGTGCGGCCCCGCAGGGCAACCGGACGAGGGCGGCACCTGTGCGGAGGTGCCGCCCTCGCTTTCTCCGGACTCCCCCCTCGGGAGCTGCCGCCACCCCGGTCGGCGCGGGAAGGCGGCCTTCGACGGGGCTGCCGAGCGGGCGGCTGTTTGCCCATCACCCCCCACGGGATCGAGCAATCCGGGCCGTTCGTGCCGCCGTCGAATTGAGTACAAGCATTCCTGCCGCCCCCCGGGCGGCGCGAGGACTTTCAAGTCTGGCCAAAAGGGCATGGTGACCGCGCGTGTTGGCGTGCATACTCAGGCGTGCCGGGGGCCGTCGGAAGAAACCAAGGGTGGGGGTTCGGTGTTACGCGTCCATTTCAGTGGACTCGATCTGGCCCGTGTGCGCATTGCGGCACGCCCGGACGCACTGTGGGAGACCGTCCTGAGCTTTCACCGGCTGCGTGACCGACGGGACGATTCGGCGTTCGGCAAATGGCGATCGGAAACACGGGGGAAGTTGAATGGCGAAGCGCGTCTGCTGGCACCACTGGTGCCCACGCGCGGCTATTTCCCCGATTTCCTGACGCCTGCCGAAGGGCTCCTCGGGCTGTCCGACGCGCTGGCCGCGCTGCGCGAGACACCGGCCGAGCGGCTGCACACGGAGCTGTCCCGGCTGTCCACCGCCGCCCGCCCGCTCCCGTCGTGGGTGCGGGCGATGGCCGACGGCGACACCCGCGCGCTCGGCCGCCTCGCCACCATCCTGCAGGGCTACTACGAGGCCGCCGTCGCCCCGTACTGGCCGCGCATACAGGGCCGCATAGAGGCCGACCGGGCCACCCGCGGCCGGGCGCTGCTCGACGGCGGCGCGGACCGGCTGCTCGCCTCGCTGCCGCCGATGATGCGCTGGCGCCCGCCGGTCCTGGAGGCCGACTATCCGGTGGACCGCGATCTCCATCTGGGCGGCCGGGGCCTGCTCCTGCTGCCCTCGTACTTCTGCCGCCGCACCCCGGTGACCTTCCACAACCCGGACCTGACGCCCGTCCTGGTCTACCCGGTGGAGCACCCGGCACCGCGGCTCACCCCGCACGTACCGCCCGAGCGATGTCTCGGCCGGCTCGTCGGCAAGACCCGCTCGGCGATACTGCACGGCGTCGGCGTCGGCTGCACCACCAGCGAACTCGCCCGCCGGGCCGACGTCTCGCTGGCCTCCGCCAGCCAGCACGCCACCGTCCTGCGCGACGCCGGCCTGCTGACGACGCTGCGGCAGGGCAACGCGGTGCTGCACACCCTCACCCCTCTGGGCGCGGCCCTGCTGCGCGGCGCCCGACCGGCCGAGGACGCGGCGTACGAGCGGCTGGCGTGACGACGGGACCGCGGGCAGGTGGTCGGTGTGCGGACGGGGCCGCGTACAGGGGTTGACGTGCGGACCGGGCCGGGTACGCCGCACGCGGTCCGGCACGTCCTGCGCCGTACCGGCGCGGGCTACGCCACTCATCAGTACGGCCGGTCCCCCGCGATGGCGACCCGTTCGGCGACCCGGCGCGCGGTCCCGTAGTCGTTCACGGCGTAGTGCTGGGCGGCGCGGTTGTCCCAGAAGGCGACGTCGCCCGCCTGCCAGCGCCACCACACCTGGAACTCCGGCACCTGCGCCTGCTGGCACAGCAGCCGCAGCATCCGATCACTCTCCGCCTCCGCCCAGCCCGCGATCCGGGTGGTGAAGGAGGCGTTGACGAACAGCGTGCGCCGGCCGGGCTCCGGGCGGCGACGCATCGCCGGATGCCCGACGGGCGGGAACTCCGCCTGGAATAGCGCTAGTTGGGCCGGGGAGTAGAAGCGCGCGAAGCCCGGGAGATAGTCGTGCACCGCCCGCGCCCCGCCGATGCGGGCCCTGATTTCCGACGGCAAATTGTCGTATGCCGCGGCCATATCGGCCCACAGGGTGTCTCCGCCGGAGGCCGGTACCTCCCTCAGCCGCAACACCGCACCCAGCGCCGGGCGTTCCCGGAAGGTGACGTCCGCGTGCCATACGTTCTCGAACGTAGGAACCGCGCCGGCCGCCTTCTCGAACCGCACCACCTCCTTCGTATCGCCCTGCGCCAGGAGCGGATTGGTCTCCAACACACCCCAATTCACGGCGAATTCACGTAGTGACTCGGAAGTCAGGACCTGCCCGCGGAAGAAGAGCACCTTCCACTCCAGCAGCGCCCGGTTCAGCTCCGCCCGCAGACCCGCAGACCCGCAGACCCGCAGCCCCGCGGCCAGCGGCCGGGACAGCTCCAGCCCCCGGATCTCGGCCCCGAGGGTCGCGCCCTGCGGTACGACCTCGAAGCGCTCGTAGGGCCGGTCCGTCCATCCGTCGGGAGTACGACGCAGCATCCGCGGACCTTCGTAGAGGCCGTCGGCGGGATGCGGTGGGGGCGCAGAGGAGCTGCGGACCGCACGGCGAGTGCGCGTCAGTCATCGATCCCGCTGCGCTCCACCCCCGCGACGATATGCCGCTGGAGCAGCAGGAAGACGACCACCAGCGGCACGATCGACACCGCCGCCGCCACGAACAGCTCGTGCAGGTTGAGGTTCTGCGCGGTGGTGAACGTGGACAGCGCGACCTGCACCGTCCACGCCTCCTGGTCCTGCCCGATCACCAGCGGCCACAGGAACGCGTTCCAGGCGCCGATGAAGACGATCGTGCCGACCGCGGCGAACACCGGCCGGGCGTTGGGCACGACGATGCGCCAGTACGTCCGCCAGTAGCCGAGCCCGTCGACCCGCGCCGCGTCCTCCAGCTCCCGGGGGAAGCCCAGGAAATACTGACGGAAGACGAAGCAGGCGAAGGCGCTGAACAGGGTCGGGATGATCAGTCCGCGCAGGGTCGAGATCCATCCCAGCGTCGACACCAGCACGAAGCTCGGCACGAACGTCACGGCCGCGGGCACCATCAGTGTCCCGAGGATCGCGTAGAAGACGGCATTGGCGTGCCGGTACGGGATCCGCGCCAGCCCGTAGCCCGCGAGCGAGGCCAGGACGACCGTACCGACCGTCGTCGACACCGCGATCAGCGTGGAGTTGAGCAGGGCCCGCCCCAGCGGCAGGTTCGGGTCGCGGAAGACCTCGGTCAGATTCGACCACTGGAGGTCGTGCGGGAAGAACGTCCAGTCGGGCGAGGTGAGGTCCTGCTCGCTGGCCAGCCCGTTCCGCACCAGCAGGTAGAACGGGACCAGGAAGAGCAGCGCCAGGGCGACCAGCAGCACCACCCGCAGCGCCCGCCCGGCCTTCGTCAGGGCGTCCCGAGTCACCGCGTCCCGAGTCACCGCGTCCCGCGTCAGGGCGGCCCGCGTCACCGCGTCCCGCGTCACCGGATCTTTCGTGGGTTTCCGCATGCCGCTCAGTCCTCCCCCTTGCGGTCCAGGCCGAACCAGCGGGCCTGCAGCACCGTCGCCACCGCGATGATCAGCGCCAGGATCACCGCGCCGGCACTGCCCAGCCCGAGATTCTGGTCCTGGCCCAGTGCCGTGTAATAGAGATAGACCAGCGGCGGCCGGGCGTACGGCGGATAACCACGGGCATCGCTCAGCAGGTTGTAGAACTCGTCGAACGCCTGGAACGCATTGATCACCAGCAGCAACGCCACGGCAATGGACGTGGCACGCAATTGCGGAAAGGTGATGTGCCGGAACGTCTGCCAGCCGGGCCGCGCCCCGTCCACCGCCGCCGCCTCGTACAACTGCGGGGAAATACGCTGCAGTCCGGCCAGGAACAGAATCATGTAGAAGCCGGCCTGCAGCCACAGCCGTACGGTCACGATGACCAGCCAGTACCAGGGCGGATCCGTCGTCGACAACCAGGCGATGTCCTCGCCGCCGAACCATCCCAGTACGGTATTCGCCAGGCCGAACCGCACTCCGTTGAAAATCGACAGCTTCCAGATCACCGCCGCGACGACATACGAGCACGCCGTCGGCAGGAAGAACACCGAACGGAAGAATGCCTGGGCGATCCGCAGCCGGTTGACCATCAGTGCCAGGGCCAGCGACAGCACATACGTCGCCGGCACGATGAACGCGGTGAACACCAGGAACGTCCCCAGGCTGCCCAGGAACGCGCCGTCGCCCAGCATCGCGGCGTAATTGCCCAGACCGACGAAATCCGCACCGCTCGGACTGACCGTGTTGTGCGCATCGAAGAAGCTGAGATAAACGCTCCAGGCCAACGGCACATACGTGAACAACCCGAGCCCGATGGCGAACGGCCCGACGAACACCCAGAACCACAGGTTGCGCCGCTGGGGGCCCAGGAGGCGGCCTGCGCCCGCCGTCCCGCCCCTCACTTCTTCTTGACCCGCTGCAGCTCGGCGTTGACCTTCCGCACCACGCCCTTCAGCTCACTCTCCGGGTGCGCGCCGTCCTTGATGATCCGGCTCAACGCGTCCTGATAGGCCGTACGGTCCGCCGACGTCCACAACAGCGGCTCCGCATACCCGTACTCCGTCGCGAACCGCACCGCGTCCGCGGCCGCCCCCTCCTGCAACTGCCGGGCCTTCTTCGCCAGCGAGATCCGCGCCGGGATATGGAATCCGTAGGACAACGCGAAATCCTGCTGGAAATCCGTCCGCTCCACCCACAGCCACTTGGCGAACGCCTTGGCCTCCGCCTTCTTCTTGCTGCGCGCACTGACCGCAGAACCATAAGCGCCCACAGGAACCGCCGGCTTACCCCCGGAGCCGTCCTTCGGAAAGGGCAACACCCCGAAGTCGTCCCCCAACTGCTTCTTGATCTGCGGCAGCGCCCACAATCCCGACCACTGCATGGCGGTCAGCCCCTGAAGGAACGCGGCCGGATCCGACCAGTCCGTAGGGGCCCCCAGCAGCAACGACTTATCGGCATACAACTGCCGGATCTTCCCCAGCACCCGCGCCGCAGCCGGATCATCGAATCCGACCTTCCCGTCCTCCGTGATCAGACTCAATCCAGCGGCACAGAGCGGCGTACCGCTCAGCACCCCCACCCCACCGTCATTCCCCAGGAAAAGCCCCTTCCTCTTCTTCGTCGTGAGCTTTCCGGCCGCATCCACCAACTCGTCGACCGACGTCGGCGGCTCCACCCCGGCATCCTTCAGCGCACTCTTCCGGTAATAGAGCATCTGCATGTCAATGACCTGCGGAATGCCCCAGACCTTTCCCTGCCAGATCTTCGGTGCCAGCACCGCCTGGTTGAAGTCGTCCTTCACCGGCTCGACCTCGGCCGTCAGATCGACGACCTGCCCGCCCTGGATCTGGTCCAGCAGTGGTCCGTTGACCTCGAACACGTCCGGCCCCGAGTCCGTGAGCAGCGCGGCCGCCGTCTGCCGGTCGTAATCACCCGGCCGCCACTGCACACTGACCTGAGCCTTCTTGTACGCCGCCGCATACCGCTTCACGGCCTGCTCGGTCCCCGGCTCCCCGTACTGGTGGTACCACTGACTGATCCCCGGACCGGAACCGCCGCCGCCACGCCCGGTGTTGGACCCGCACGCCGTCGCCAGCGCCGCCGTCAGCGCGACCCCGCCCCCGGCCGCCAGCACTCTCCGCCGCTCGATCCCCGCCATGGCTCGCTCCCCCTGCCGTCGTCACCGTGGTCTGCGCTACCTGGCCCGCCGTTGATCGTCGATCACCGCACGGTCCAACCGTCCACTCTGCCGCACGCCGATGACACGCGCATTGCTTCTCGTTGCTTCACCTTGCTTCTCCATGAACCGATCAGGTGGCCGGCCCTGTTCCCCCGAACGCAAGACGATCGGCTACGCACCACCCCACGCGAGATCGGCTCGCCCGCGCCCTTCCCACCCCTCCCTGCGGCCCACCCCGCCCGCCCCGGAGCGATCTTCCCTCCCTTATAAGCGATGAACTAAGGAGTGTGATCACCCGTCAGCACCACCACGGCCGCCTCCACCGCCGCCTCCCAGGCGTACGGATAGCCCTCCACATACATCTCGTGAGAAAGCCCCGGCCCCACCACGACATCCGGTATCGAGACCCGGACCCGACGCCTTTCCTCCCCCTCGGCCCCCTCCGCCACGATGTGGTGGGTCACCCACGAGTCGCCGCTCGCATCCGGATCGCTGGTGACGTCCTCATCCCGCAACGGCACTCCCCGCCTCACGAGTTCAGCCACCAGCCGGTCCCGGTTCGCCCAGATCGTCCGCCGCGCCGCATCAAACGCGGAGAGCCGGTCCACCAGCTCATCCCAGGCATACGACACCCCGTTGTGCACGACCTCCCAACCAGCCTCCCCCTGCCCCTCCCCACCCTTCACGATCCCAAGTGGCACCCCTGGCATGACGATGTCCCCCTGATACCCCGGCGGACACTCGAACGAGAACTGCAGACAGTCAGGCCACTCGTCATCCGCCTCCCCGTCCTCGATCCCGGCCCAGGGCTCCGCACAACCACGCTCGACGAGCTCGGCCACCAGCGCCGCCATATTCGCCCGCGCACAGGCCGCCACCTGGTCCTCATCGGCGAGGATGCTCCCCACGTCGTAGCCCTCGCGACGGGCGTCGTCACTGTCAGTCGTCATGCAGCCATTCTGACCCGGACCACTGACAATCACTCGTTGCGGAAGACGGAGGACCAGGCCATTGCCTCGGCTCCCGTGCCGTCGAGACCGATGGGGCGCTGCCGTGTTCCGGTCGTTCCCCCGCCGTCCGGCCGCTCCGCTGCCTCGCTCACTTCTCCGGCTACGCCTCCCGAGCTCCCGCTGAAAGCTGTCGAGTCCAACCCTCGTATCGAGCCCCCTGTGGATCGATGGATGACAAGAGGTCGTCGACGTAGGTTCGGATGACATAGGCATCGTGCTCGTTCACGTGGGTGTGCAGCATGCGCGTACCTCGATGGAGGGGTCCGCGAGCGGACGGAGCCGTAGGCTTGCAAGGCTTGTCACGGGTAGCCCTACGGTGGTGAGCCAATTGCGGGGCGCGGCGTGGGAAAGCCCCCTCATCAGGCACGGCTTCTGTCGACAGTCGCTGCACCGCGTCGGGGCCGAAGTACGCCTCGATCTCCCTGCTGGTGGGCGGCGAGAAGGCTCGGGGCAGAGTCGCGCGTATGCGGCCGAAGGGCGGCAACAGGGGCCCGTTCGACCACGGTGCGATGATGGCCAGGAGGTCCTTGCGCTCCTGCTGGAGCTGAGCACGCACCACATCGCGGGCCGGCTGGCCCTCCGGGTCGGTTCGGTAGGTGGTGCTGTAGTTGGTTGACGTGTGCGGTGCTCAGGGGGCGGTCGGCCAGGTTCGGGCGTTGGTGGTGCGGAGCTCGGTGAGCGCCTGGTGCTCCGGCGTGCCCTCCTGGCGGTACGCCTCCGGCCAGGATCCCGCGGGCTTCGCCTGCTCGCGGGAATGGGCACCGGCAGAGACCTCGTTCTGCTCGATGGGGTCGGGCTTCCCGTCCTTCTTGCGGGGCGGAGCGCCGTGGTAGGGGTTCTTGCCGTCGGTGGCCCGCTGCGGGCTCTGGCCGACGCCTTGGTCCTCGTGGAACGCCTGGCTCATCCGGGCGAGCGTCGCCACGACGGCACCCCGTTGGCCGTCGTTCATTTCGGCGAAGTCCTTGCCGAGCACGTCGCGCAGTTCCCGTTCCGTGAAGGCCGTCGGCGGGATGTCGACGTGGTCGTTGTCATTCTGCTTGTTGTGCTTCCTGGCGGCATCGGCCGCGGCCTTGCGGTCGGCGGCCCGCTGGAGCAGCTCGGCGAGGCTCCCGTCATTCGCCCAGTTCTGCATGTGGTCGTGGACCGGGTCGAGCCCGAGCCGACTCGGGGTCGGAATCGTTCTCGTGCTCCGGGCTGTCAACATCCATGGGTGACGACGAGTCGTGGTCGTCGTGTGCGCCCTCGTGCTCCGGAGGGTCGATCTCCATGGCATCGCCCGGTTCCTGCGTCCCCGAAGGATTGGCCGGCGGCTGGCCGTTGTCGTGGCCGGACGGGTTCTCCGGCGGACGGTGGTCTGCTCCTGCCGGATGCTGCGGGTGCTGGGAGTTCTGCGGGTTCTGCGGGTTCTGCTGGTGCTGTGGGGTCTGCTGCTGGGGCTGGGTTTGGGGCTGGTGTTGGGCCTGGGGGGTTTGGTTCTGGTTGGTGGTGGGGTCGAAGGGCTGGCGGTTGGCGCCGAGGACGAGGTGCCAGACGTTTTCGGCGCCGGTGTTGATGGGCTGGTGGCTGACCTCGCCGGTCTGGCTGTCGACCCAGACGACCTTGCCGTTGTGGTTGACCGCGTTGAAGACGTGAGCACCGCCGCCGGAACCGTCGGGGTTCTTGGGCCAGGTCACGAGGACGGCCGCGGCTGCGCCATGCGCCGAGCAGTCGAAGAACTACCGGTACTCCACCAACCACCAGGTCGTCATCGACGCCGACACCCGGCTCGTCGTGGCCGTCGGTCGGCCGCTGCCCGGCAACGCAACGACTGCAAAACGTGGGAGCTGTCCGGCGCCAAGGACGCTGTCGGCAAGACCACCGTCATCGCGGACGGCGGCTACCGAGGAACCGGCCTGGTCATCCCGCACCGCCGCGAACGCGGCCAAGCCGACCTCACAGCCTGGAAAGAGGAACACAACACCTCCCACCGCAAAGTCCGGGCTCGCGTCGAGCACGCCTTCGCCCGCATGAAGAGCTGGAAGATCCTCTGCGACTGCCGCCTCAAAGGCGACGGCGTCCACCACGCCATGCTCGGCATCGCCCGCCTGCACAACCTGACCCCTGCCGGATGACGACGAAGGCGCAGGTCATCGCGTATGCCGTAGATCATTTACGGGACAGCCCTTAGCGCTGCTGACGCTGCTGGCGGTAGAGGGCGATTGCTGATTCCGTCGGGAAGTTGGGGACGGTGACTGTTTCGCCAGTGTCCTTGGCCACAATGATTTTTGCCCCGCCGGGCGGCGGCGGTTGCGGGGCGCCGGAGGCTTCGGTGGTCGGGGGGAAGGTGGCGTACACCAGGTAGCCGATGTCGAATTCATGCACGTGCATCGGCGCCGGGGAGCCGTCGGCCAGCTTGGGCTGTGCGTAACGGCTACGGACGATGGCGAGTGCTTCTTCGGGGGTTGTCGGTGGTGTAGGGGAGTCCTGTGGCATAACTCCGCTCTCCTCGTCATCGCGGTATGGATAGGGGGATCTGTCCAGTTAATCGTTCCTGAGAGGCCGCCCGCTGCCCTACCGATGCAGTGCGGCAGAGAACCGCAGGCTCTTTTTGGGTGGGCGACTTTTTCGTCGCCCACCCGAAGGGGTGACGCGCTGAGCGAGGGATCATGCCTCAAGTCGTGTACGTCTTGTCCACCGTGAGATTGCCACTCTTGTCCCATCGCTGGCGCCGCATATATTCGCCCCTGGAGTTGAAGACCGATCGTTCGGCGAGTTGACCGTTAGAATGCCACTTGTGCCACTCTCCCACGGGCACCCCCAACCTGGAACTTCCCTCGGCCTTCTTCGAGCCATCGGAATACCAGTGTTCCTGCCGACCCGACTCTGTACCTTCGACGTAATTTACGATGCTGACAATTTGGCCGTTTTCAGCTCGCGTGACGACTTCTCCAGTGAAGGGCTTGTCTTCGTGGTAGACGAGCATGTCGTCTTCCATGTAGGAGTCTTCATCTTCAATGCGCACTGTTACTCCGAGGCGGGCGGTTCGGTGGCGAACGGCAATTTAGACCGATAATCCAGGGGTGAGAAATGGAGTCGGCCAGAGAAGCTGGGTATGTCCCTCAGTATACTGTTGCAGTTTGCGCAGGCCGGCGCCAGGTCGCCCGGGGCCTGAGCGGACTTCTTTCCAGGCTTCTTGATCCAGCGCGGATCGATTCGCATTTCATGTAGCGCATCGCGTCCCAGCGGGGGCGGTGTGGAGTCGTTTCCGTGCTTTTCCCGCCAGTTGGCTTCGTGCTCTCTCTGGCGAGCCCAGAGCAATTCGTTCACGGCCTTGACCTCAGCATGCCGCAGGGGTTGGTCGAGATGGGCCCGCCCCTCAAGAATTGCATCCGTCATCAGTGGCTGGTTGTTTTCATCCTTGACTCCCTTATTGTTCTCGTCGAGAACGGGAAGTTTGTGGATCTCGTCCTCGGATTTCATCAGCCGATGCTTCCACGCGGCCATATCCATGTAGTTGTCGCGCAGTAGCGGATGGAGGTTCTCCGCTGGGATGAGATCGGAAATCAGGCCGTTTACACCCTCGGTGATGATGCCCGTCCGAAGGTCGATGGCGAGAGCCGAGCAGGGGCCTTCATGCTTTGTGGGCCCCTGGGCGGCGTGATAAAGCGCCCGTGCGTGAGAAAGCTCTTGCAGATATTCCTTGACCGGCTTGTTGTCGACCGTCGCGATCAGACCATTTTCGGTGGTCACCCGACTTGTGTCGGTGGGATCGATCGTTTCGACTATTGCGCCGCGGGCCTTGTCGTCCTCGAAATCAGGATCGCGGATGTCGGGCGTCTCTCCCGGGTCTTCCGGATCCGGGAACGAAATGGGGTCGTCGACGCGCTCATCGCTCGCCGACATGGGCTTGTGGCGCTCGGTCGGCTCGTCACTCTCGTTCTCTTCGCCCTGGTCGTGGGCTTCGTCGGTCGAGTGCTCCGGCTCCGCTCCCGCGGGGTCGGAAGGCGGGCCGCCCGGTTCTTGCTGGTTTGTGGCTTTGTGCTCGTGACCGGCCGGGGCGGGGGGATCGTTGGGCTCGTGGGCTCCGTCACCGTCCGGGCTTGGTTCGGTGCTCGGCTTGCTGTACATCAGCGGGTCGCTGTCCGTGCTCAGTGCTGTGGCGAGGTACTGGGAAACGCTCGCGTGAGCGTTCTTCGGTGCGGTTTCGCCGTCGCCTGGGGCAGGGGAGTGCTGCTGATCAGCAGAGGTGTCTTCGGGACCTGCCTTGCCCTGATCCGCTGGAGTGTGGTCCTCGTTGCTGGGAGTGGGGTCGGGTTCGACCAGTGTGTGGTCCGCGTCGGGAGAAGCCTGGTCGGCAGGGTGCTCGTTCGGTGTCTGATGGCTGGGATCGGTGTGATTGTGCTCACCGGGATCGCCGTCGGAGTGGTCGGCCGGGGTGTCGGCCTGCTTGGCGTCGGCCTTGTCGGAGGCAGCGGTGTCCTGCTTGGGAACGACGTGATCAGCGTGGAGCGGCTGGCGGTTGGCGTCGAGGGGGATGTGCCAGACGTGCTCTGCCTGTGAAATGTGGATGGGGTCCGTGCTGACCTGCCCGGTCTGGGTGTCGATCCAGACGATCTTGCCGTGGTAGTTGACCGCGTTGAAGGCGTGACCACCACCGTTGTTCGGCCAGCCCACCTGGACGATCGCGGCCGCACCGTGGCCGGCCTGCTGGAGGTCGTACGCGATGCGAGCAGGGGTGTTGGGGTCATCGCCCCGTCCGGCGTATGTGTGGGTGGCGCCGGTCCAGCGGATCTGGTTCTCGTTGGCGTTGTTCTCGGGAGACCAGGTGTCCGGGTTCCCGTCCTTGTCGGTGTCGGGCGTGCGGGGTGCTGAGACCTGGGGGTTGCCGTACCAGGTCTCCAGGAACGAACGGGAGCAGTCGGCACAGTTGTTGCTGCGGCCAGGGACCGTGTTCCCGCCATCGTTCTGGAGCTGTGCCCAGGGGGCGAACGGGTCGGCGAATCGCTGCGGGGTGCCGTCGGAGTTGGTCGGGTGGGCGTCCTCCAGTGCCTGCTGATCGTTGGGGTGGGGCGGGAGCAGGCCGCCGGTGTCCTGATTGAGGTCGTTCCGGATCGCACTCAGGCTGTTGGGGTCCGCCTGCCCACTGTCTTGGTTCGCCGTGTCCTGCTCCGGAGCCGACGGCTGCTCTTGGGAAGGCTGCGGCTGTTCCTGGTGGGGCTGCTCTTGTGTGGGGTTCGGCTGCTGCTCGTGGGTGGGCTGTTCCTGGTCGGGCTGCTCCTGCGTGGGCTTCGGCTGATCCTGTTGGTGGGGCTCGGCCTGGGCCTGGGGAGCCGCCTGCTGCTGCGGGGTCGGCTGTTGCTGGTGCGGAGTGGGCTGGGGCTGCTGGGTCTGAGGCGTCGGCTGCTGTTGGTGGGGTTGCTGGTAAGGCCCAGGCTGCTGTTGGGGCTGCTGGGTGTAGGGAGTCGGCTGCTGTTGTTGGTGCGGCTGCTGGTACGGCCCAGGTTGGTGCTGCGGGGCCGACTGCTGCGGGGCCGGCTGCGACTGGGCATACGGGTGCTGTTGTTGGTACGGCTGTTGCTGCGCGTACGGGCTTGGCTGCTGGTTCGGCTGGGCGTACGGGTTTGGCTGCTGCGTATACGGCTGCTGCTGCGGGTGCGGCTGTGCGTACGGGCTCTGCTGCGGTTGCTGCTGGATGTACGGGTTCGGCTGGGGCTGCTGCTGGGCGTATGGCTGCTGCTGGTACGGCCCGGGCTGCTGCTGTAGGTGCGGCTGCTGTTGCGCGTACGGGTTCGACTGCTGGGCGTAGGGACTCGGCTGTTGCTGATAGGGCTGGTTGTAGGGGCCGGGCTGCTGCTGGGCGTACGGGTGCGGCTGGGGCTGCTGCTGCTGGGCGTACGGGTGCGGCTGGGGCTGCTGCTGCTGCTGGGCGTACGGGTGCGGCTGGGGCTGCGGCTGCTGGGCGTACGGGTTTGGCTGCGGCTGGTGCTGGGCCTGGGGGGTTTGGTACTGGTGGGCGGAGGGGTCGAACGGCTGGCGGTTGGCGTCGAGGGTCAGGTGCCAGACCCCGACGGCCTCCGTATTGATGGGGTGTTCGCTGACCTTGCCGGACTGGCTGTCTACCCAGATGACGCGACCATTGTGGTTGACCGCGTTGAAGACGTGCGCGCCACCACCGGTGCCATCGGCACTCTTGGGCCAGGTGACCAGTACTGCGGCGGCCGCACCATGGCCCGCCTGACGGAGCTCGTTGGCTATGCGGTCGTAGCCGTCCTTGGAGTTCGGACCGGAGTTGCGGAAGTTGGTGCCCGCGTACTGCTCAATGTTGGCGGTGCCGTTTCGCTCGCCGGATCGGCGGTCGATGCCTCCATGGCCGTCGGGGTCGTAGGTGCGCACAGCGGACACCTGGGGGTTGCCGTACCAGGACTCCATGAAGGAGCGGGTGCAGTCGGCACAGTTGTTCGAGCGGCCGAGCACCTCAGTGCCGCCGTCGTTCTGGAGTTGGGCCCAGGGCTGGAACGGGTCGTTGAACGCCCGTGGTGTGCCGTCCGGGTTCCGCGGAAAACTGGCCTCCAGCGCCTGTTGGTCATGCGGAAAGGGCGAATATAGGCCGTTCGGCTGGATGTTCAGGCCGGCCCGGACGTTCATGTGGCTGCGAAGGTTCGGAGGCTGCGGGACCGGCGCTTGGTGCTGCGATTGCTGCTGCTGGTATGGCGTCGGCTGCTGTTGAGGCGATGGCTGGTGCGGCTGGTACTGATTCTGCGGCTGATTCTGGAAGTGCTGGGGTGCTTGGACGTACTGCTGCGGCTGCTGTTGTTGGTACGGCTGCTGCTGGGGCTGCGCTTGTTGCTGAGGGTATGACTGCTGTTGGTAAGGGTTCGGCTGTTGGAAGGGGTTGTTGGGGGTGGGGGCGGAGGGGGACTGGGCGCCGGCCTGCGCAGGGGCATCGGGCCGGGGGTGGCCCGAGCGGTTGGGGGCAGCCTGCTGCTGTCGGTCTTGAGGGCGGGAAGTGTCCGTGCGTGCCGAGTCCGGGCGGGTGGCGTCGGGACGTGTCCCTTCCGGGCGGGTGGCGTCGGAGCGCGGGCCTTCCGGATGGGTGGTGTCGTTGCGGGGAGTGGTGGTGGGGGCGCCGGGGGTCTCCGGGCGGGCGCTGTCGTCGGGGCGCGGGCCGTCCAGGCGGGGGTTGTGGGGGGGCCGTTCCGGGGTGGGCTGCTGGGTGTGGTCCTGAACGATCTGGGAGCCGTCGGGGCGGCGGTTGGTGCCGGACGGCGTGGTGGGGGCGTCCCGGCGGGGGCCGTCCAGGCGGCTGTCGTGCGGGGGCGGGGTCTGGTCGCGACGGGGGCCGTCGAGCCGCGGGTTGTAGGCGGGGCGCTCCGGGGCGGGCCGCTGGGTGTGGTCCTGGATTGCCTGGGAACCGTCGGGGCGCCGATTGGTGGGGCGGGTGGGAGCGGTTCCGTTGCTGGGGGAGTTGGACTGGGCCTGGTTGGCGGAGGGGGAGCCGGTGCGAGGGGGAGTGGTGCTGGACGGGGCACCGGTGGCGCGGGGCGGGGTACCGCCCGTGGGGGCACCGCCCTGATGCGGGACGCCGCCCGTCATCATCGGGCCGCCGGCCTGGGGGGAGTTGGGCTGGGCCTGGTTGGTGGAGGGAGTGGTGGGGCCGGTGGGAGCCGAGTTGGTGGGGTCGGCGGTGTGCTGGGTGGGCGGCGGGAGGGTGGCGGTGTCTGCGGACTGGGTGGTGACGGTGGTGTCGTCGCTGTCGTCCACGGTCGGCATGGGGTCGCCGGGGGCCGGGTCGCGCTGCTGGATGGGCTGGCTGGACGGGGTGTGCTGGACCGGCGCGCCCTGCGGGGTGCTGAGGTGCGGCACGGAGGGGCGGCCGCCGGCGCCGCTGTTGGCGTTGTCCCCGTGGGAAGAGCCGGTACCGGCGCCGTCGTGGGAACCGGGGGTGTGGTCGCCGTACGAGGGCGGGTTGCCGGCTACCGCGTCGGTGACCGGAGAGGGGGCCGCCGGGGTCGGCTGGGTCCCGATGTTGTCGGTGTCCGGGCGGATTGCCTCGGGGGTGGTGTCCCGGGTGGGGTGGGTGCTGATGCCGTCGGTGTCGGGGCGGGCGGCGTCGGGGGTGTGGTCGTGCGTGGGCTGGGTGGTGATGCCCTCGGTGTCCGGGCGCGCGAAGTCGGGGGTGGTGTCCCGGGCGGGCTGGGTGCTGATGCCGTCGGTGTCGGGGCGGGCGGCGTCCGGGCCGCCGTCGGGGGTGTGGGAGGGGGACGAGCCGTGGGAGCCCCTGTCGTTGCCGCCGGTGTAGCCCTCGTCGAAGGGGGAGCGCTGGTCCGGGGGCGGCAGTGGCTGGGCCGGGGGGACGTCGTGCCGGGACCGGTCGCCGTGCGGAGTGGAGTCGGAACCGCCGTCGGAGGTGTGGGAGTTACCGGACTTGCCCGCGTCAGCAGAGCTGTCGGAGCTGTCGGAGCCGTGGGGGGTGTTGTCCGAGGGGCGGGGGGTGTGACTGCCGCCGCCATCGGTGGGGCGGTTGCCGTCCGAGCCGCCGCTGTCCGAACCGTTGCCGCTGGTGCCGGGTGAGCCGCCGGAGGAGCTGTTCGAGGAGCTGCTGGAACCTCCGCCGCCTCCGGAGCTGCTGCTGGAGCCGCCGTCGTGCGAGCCGCCGGACCCGGACCCGGACCCCGAGCCGGACCCGGACCCCGAGCCGGATTCGGACCCGGAGCTGGATTCGGACCCGGAGCTGGATCCCGAGCCCGAACCGTTGCCCGACGACGAGCTGCCGCCGGAGCCCGACCCCGACCCGGACCCCGACCCCGACCCGGAGTCCGAGTCGCTGCCCGAGTCGTTGGAGTGGCTGCTGTTGCCGCTGTTGCTACTGCTGCCGCTGTCGCCGTCACTGCCGCCGCCGTGGTCGCCGTCGCCGCCGTGGCTGTTGCCGTGGCCGGCGGCGGAGTCGAGGCCGCCTCGGGCGCGGTGGCCCGCGCGGTGGCCGGCGCCGTCACGGAGGCTCTCGCCGAGGGTCTCGCCGGTGTTCTTGATCGCGTCGGTGGCGGCCTTCTCGCCCTGCTTGAGGGTGCGGCCGACGTTGTAGCCGTTCTGCGCGCCGAAGTTCTGGTTGACGGTCTGGGCGATGATGTCCGAGACCATGGCCTCCAGGGCGGAGATCACCGGCTCCTTGGCGGCCTCCAGGATCGCGTCGAGCAGCTGTTTGGCGACCTCCTTGAGGATCTTGCGGACCATCTCGCGGGTGGCCAGGGTCGCCGCCGCACCGCCGATTTCCGATAGGCCCAGCGTGAAGGGTGCCGCCGCTTGGGCGGCGATGATTTCGGCCGCCAATATCGCCAATTGGACGATGACGGCGATCTTCATGCCGATGACGAGGGTGGCGGCGGCGTCGAAGGTGAAGGCGATGACCTCGGCCGCCTCACGGGCGTCGTTGAAGTAGCCCGAGCCGCCGCCGAACTTGTCCCATGCCTTGCTGAAGCCCTCGATGGAGTCGCCGGCGTTCTGGCTGAGCACGTTCGACGCGGCGGTCGTGCCGGTGGCCTGGTGGCCCTCGACGTCCGCGGCGAATTGACGCCAGACGTTGGCGCACTCGATCAGCTTGTCCTCGTCGGCGGTCGGCCAGTTGAAGCCGAGCATCTCGAGGACCCACTCAAGAGCGTTCGGCAGCATCATCGACAAGGTGGAGCTCCCCCGTGAAACGTGTGCATATCGGTGTGGTGCGGATGAGGGCCCCGCGGGGAGGCTCGCTCGTCAGAGGCCTGACCCGGGTCACACGAGGTGTGACCCGGCAGGGTGTGTGGTCCGGCCGGGTGGGGGATCCGGTTGGTGGACTCGGTGGCTCGGTGGCTCGGTGGCTCGGCGGCTCGGTAGCTCGGAGGCTCAGTTCTTGGCCGGGTACCAGGCGGTGGTGACCACTTCGTCGGGCTGCTGCTTCGTCGGGTCCTGCCACGCCTGCTTGTTTTCGACGTGCTGCTTCATCAGCGCGTCGTTGAAGTCCTCGTTCTCCGCGTGGTTCTTGGACATATCGGTCAGCGCCTTGCCGATCTCCTGGAGCTTCGCGGAGAGGTGGCCCATCGACTCGTACATGCCGTCGCGCACGCCCTCGTAGGCCACGCCGAACTTCTCGCCGATGTCATCGTCAC
Source organism: Streptomyces sp. NPDC021749 (assembly GCF_040640655.1). Taxonomy (NCBI): domain Bacteria; kingdom Bacillati; phylum Actinomycetota; class Actinomycetes; order Kitasatosporales; family Streptomycetaceae; genus Streptomyces; species Streptomyces sp. NPDC021749. The sequence continues at coordinate 146,825 of NZ_JBFACE010000003.1, forward strand.
CCCACGGCGGGGCGCCGTCCTTGCTGTCGAACGTCGTCAGGCCGCTGATGAACTGCTGGCCGAACGACTTCTCCTCCGGCTTGGGCTGGTTCGAGGGGTCGGCCGGCGGGCCGGCGCCCAGCGCGCTCAGGCCGTTCATCAGCCGCGCCACGGACTGGTAGAAGTCTTCGCCGAGCTTGGTGAAGGTCGTGCCCTCGGATTTGAGGGACTCCACATCGGTCTGGAAGCCGCCTGCTCCGGCCACAACGCCCCCCCGCGTTCGTAACGGTTACCCAATGAGATGTTCAAGGTAAAGCTTAGCGGGGCGGGCTGACACCTCGGTGGTGCTGCCACCGCCCCGCCTTCACTCCCCCGATTCCTTGCGGCGACGAAGTTGGCGGTAGTGCTCCATGGCGCTTTGCGGGGGGTAGTTGGGAATGTAGGTCACCTTGCCGGTGTCCTTCGCGATGACGATGTTGCTCCCGCCCGGCTCTGCGGGAGGGGCGGTGGGGTCCTCTGGGAGCGGCCAGCCCGCCTGGATCAGGTAGCCCAGGTCGAATTCGTGGACGAGCAGGCTGACGGGGGCGCCGGGCGAGCCGAGCTCGGGGAGAAGCTGGTGGCCGATTTCCAGGGCTTCATCCGCGTTCGCCGGGACGGTCCAGGGACCCTCGTCCGCCACCTGCGGCGGCAACGGCGGGGGCGTGGGGGGCAGAGGCCCGTGGCTCCCTGCAACCGACGGAATGCCTGCGTGGGGATTGTTTCCTGCCGGGTTGGCGGTCGGCTTGCCGCTCGCCGTCGGGTCGCTTCCCGTCTGGTCGGAATCGGTCACGTTGTTGCCTCCTGAGCGCTGATCCGGTCGACGATCCCATCGACGATGGTCAACTTAACTCACGCGCTGGTGGCCCGATTGCTCGTCCGAGGACACGACCTTCGATGATCGCCCGGATCATTCCGGCGGGACGCTCAGGCGAAGCCGCTGACGCGAAGCCGCTGACGCGAAGACGCTCACTCGAAGTTGACCAGCGACAGCCAGAACTCCAGCAGGTCCGCATCGCCGGTGACGGTGAAGGCTTCCTGGTCGGAGGAGCGGCGGCCGTAGACGAGGAGCAGCAGGTCGGTGAGCGGGGCGCTGACGGAGACGGCGGCCGGTTCCTTGGCGCGCCGCCAGGCCAGGGTGTCGCCGGTGAGGTCGACGAGCCAGTCGGCGGCGGCCTCCGGCGGGGTGTCCGTGGCGTGGAGGTGGAGCGTGCGACCGGGGGCCAGGAGGGCGCGGCGGTCGGGGTGGTAGTCGAACATCTCGGGCAGCGAGCCGAGTTCCATCCACTCGTCCAGAGCGTCGAGGGCGACCGGCTGCGTGACGGAGAAGCCGGTGTTCATGGCGAGGGCGGCGTCGGCCCGGTGGATGACCGTCTCGTGGCACATACGGCGCGCGAAGAAACGGGGGCTCCCGGAGGGCAGCGGGGTCCAGATACGGGCGTCCGGGCCGGCGGTCCGGAGCGTCGCGGCGAGCAGCTCCGCGCCGTCGATGAGCCAGCCGGCGAGCGCGGCGGGCGGCTCGGTGGTGTCCTGGGAGAGGACGCGGAGGGCGGTGTCGGGCGGGGGTGCGGTGGCCCGGGTCCGTACGACCTCCGCCACCCAGCGGTGGGCCTCGCCCAGGTGCCGCAGCAACTGGGCGAGGTTCCAGTCCGGGCAGGACGGTACGACGGGGCTGAGGTCCGTGTGCTCCTTGAGGGCGGAGCCCAGCAGGAGGGACTGGGTGACGATTTCGGTGCAGTGGCTGTCGTAATCCATCACGGAGGGCATGACGTCACCGTAGGGGGCAACGCCGACAGAGATCGCTGTGACGTCACCAATGGGGTGATTACCGACATCGGCCGGCTGTGCCGGTCGTCAACCGGCTCGTCGTCCACCAGGTCGGTTGTCAGCCGGTTCCGTCGTCAAGCGGCCCCGTCGATTGCGCCCGCCGCTGCTGCCGCTGGTCTGGGGCCGGCACGCGCCGCACGGCCGGATCGGGTGCCCCGCATGGCCGCTTTCCGGCGCCCGTGTCAACGTCGCGTCATCACCGCGTCAAGGTTCGGAGGGGCCGCATCAGTGCCCTGTAAACGCCTGGGGAGGGGCCGGTGCGCCGCCCTAGCGTCGAGGCATGGGACGGCGACGGGGCCTGGGGCCCGGCTTCACCAGAGACGGGGACGGGAACGGGGACGGGAACGGGAATGGTGACGGGAACGGGGACGGTGGGGGCGATGGCGGAGGGCGGCGGGTGGCGCGGCGGCAGCCGGTCGCCCGGTCGGCCATACCGCCACCCCCGCCCGCCAACAGGACCGTGTACGACCGGACCTGGCTGCCCGAACTGCGTGCCGCGCTCTGCTGCACCGTCGGGCTGCTCGTCGTCATGCTGCTGGTCGACCTCGCCAACGGGACGCTCACGCCGTGGCGTGCCGGGTGTTGGGTGGCCGTCGCGCTGGTGTTGTTCGCGGTCCTCTTCCCGACACGGGTGACGGCCGGGGACGGCTGGCTGAGGTCCCGCGGGCTGGTGCGCGGGCACCGGGTCGAGACCGACCGGCTCGTCGTCGTACGGCGCACCGACGGGATGGCGCCGCGGCTGGTGCTCCGCGACGCCCGGGGCGGCCGGGTCGAGCTGGATCCCAAGGTCCTCAGCGCCAACCCCGTACTGTGGCACCGCCTCGACCAGGGCGTTTGCCGCTCCCGTGAGCGCGGACTGCTGCGCTGCGGCGCGGCGACGCTCCAGGCGCTGGCGGACCGGATCGATCAGGACGGCGCACGGGCGGTGTTCGAGGCGTCCGGGCTGGAATGAGTACGGACGGCGGAAGTGCGGGTTCCCGGAGCGAGCGCTTCCCGGCCCGAGTGGGCGCTTCCCGGCCCGAGTGGGCGCTTTCGGGCCCGAGCGAGCGCTTCCCGGCCCGAGTGGGCGCTTTCGGGCCGGAGCGAGCGCTCAGCCGGACGTCCGGGCGGCCACGGAGAAGTCGTAGTGCACGCCGGTCAGTTGCTCCGAGGCGGCCCAGAGGCGCTCGCCGTTCGCGTCGTTCTTCGTCCAGGGGGCGCGGAAGGACTTTGCCGGGGCGCCGCGCAGCCCGTTGCGCGGACCGACGAAGGAATCCGGCCGCATGTGCGGGGCGGTCGCCGCGCAGAGGGTGCCCAGCGCGCCGCCCTCCGCCGGCTGGGCGATCAGGCGGTTGCCCAGCCCGATGACCCGTTCCGCCGCGTTGCGGCCCTCCATCCGGGCGCCCGCGGTCTGCAGGTTGGTGGCCGCGTAACCGGGGTGCGAGGCGGCCGCGACGAGCGGCGACCCGGCCGCCGCGAGCCGCCGGGTCAGCTCGTGGACGAAGAGCAGATTGGCGCTCTTGGAACGGCCGTAGGCGATCCAACGCCGGTACGTACGCTCGCTGTTGAGGTCGTCGTGGTCCAGGTCGGCGAGCGCGTGCAGCATGCTGGAGACGGACACGATCCGGGCTCCCGGGGTGGCCAGCAGCCGCGGCAGCAGCAGTCCGGTGAGCGCGAAGTGGCCGAGGTGGTTGGTGCCGAACTGCATCTCGAAGCCGTCGGCGGTGGTGCGGTACGGCAGTGCCATCACGCCCGCGTTGTTGATGAGCAGGTCGAGGCGGTCGCCGGTGACGTCGTCGAGGGTGGCCGCGAAGTCCCGTACGGAGGACAGGTCGGCGAGGTCGAGCGGGCGGAACTCGGCCTCGGCGGAGGGGACTTCGGACCGCAGTCGGTCCAGGGCCGCCGTGCCGCGCGAGGCGCTGCGGCAGGCCAGCACCACACGGGCGCCGCGGCGTGCCAGTTCGCGTGCGGTGATGTAGCCGATGCCGCTGTTCGCGCCCGTGACCACCGCCGAGCGGCCGGTCTGGTCGGGGATGTGGCTGGTGTTCCACCGGGTCACGCCTGCACTCCTCCCTACGGGGCCGGCGGCCGGGGCGTGGGGCCAGCGGCCGACGAGCCGACGGATCATCCAGCCTACGCCCGAGTAGCTTGGGGCCCGGCGGCGGGCCCGGGGTCCCCCGCACGGACTCCCCGGGCCGGCACGCACATCGGCGTAAGCCGCAACCGCCCCTCCTCGCCCGCGCCCTCCGCCAGGTGCTGGACCGCTGCTTTTCAGTCGTTGCCCCGCACCCGCACCCGCACCTCGTACACCGGGATCGACACCGACGGATCGTCCAGGCAGCCGCCCGACTCCAGGTCGAAGCGCTGCTTGAGCAGCGGCGAGGCCACGAACGGCCGGCCGTCGACGCTGCCGGTCAGGCCGCGGGAGAGGACCTGGGCGCCGGTGAACGGGTCGCGGTTGCCGATCGCGTACGCCCGGCCGGCCCGGTCCGCGAACAGCGCGGCCTGGGTGCCGTCCGGGAGCAGGGCGGCCACCCCGCGCCCCGGGGTGAGGTCGTCCGGCGTGCAGACCGGGAGCCAGTCACCGCCTTCCGGGCAGCGGATCTCGACGAAGGCGGTCGCCGTGCCGGCGGTGGCTTGTGGGAGAACGGGAGCCGCTCCGGGCGACACGGTGGTGGTCATCAGGCTCATCGGGCAGAGGTCCCTTCCAGAGTGCGAACGGGCAGGGTCGGTCCGGCCAGCAGCGTCAGGTCCGGCTTGACCTGGTCACGCTCCGGGACGAAGCGGACGGACGGGTCCGGCGCGCCGGGCGCGTTGACGAACGAGACGAAACGGGCCAGCCGTTCGGGGTCGCCGAGGGTCTCGGCCCACTCGTCGCGGTAGTGCGAGACATGGGCGGCCATCAGCGCCTCCAACTCGTCGCACAGCCCGAGGGAGTCGTGCACCACGACGTCGCGTACGTGGTCGAGTCCGCCCTCGATCCGCTCCAGCCAGGCGGAGGTGCGCTCCAGGCGGTCGGCGGTGCGGATGTAGAACATCAGGAAGCGGTCGATCAGCCGGATCAGTTCGGCGTCGCTCAGGTCCTGGGCGAGCAGATCGGCGTGGCGCGGGGTGGCGCCGCCGTTCCCGCCGACGTAGAGGTTCCAGCCGCCGGCCGTGGCGATCACGCCGAAGTCCTTGCCGCGGGCCTCCGCGCACTCCCGTGCGCACCCGGAGACCGCGGACTTCAGCTTGTGCGGTGCGCGCAGGCCCCGGTAGCGCAGCTCCAGATCGATCGCCATGCGGACGGAGTCCTGGACGCCGTAGCGGCACCAGGTCTCGCCGACGCACGACTTCACGGTGCGCAGCGCCTTCCCGTACGCGTGGCCCGACTCGAAGCCGGCGTCCACCAGGCGCGCCCAGACGGCGGGGAGCTGGTCGACCCGCGCACCGAAGAGGTCGATCCGCTGGCCGCCGGTGATCTTCGTGTAGAGCCCGAAGTCGCGCGCCACCTCACCGATGACGATGAGCTTCTCCGGGGTGATCTCACCGCCCGGGATCCGCGGCACGATCGAGTAGGAGCCGTTCCGCTGGAGGTTGGCGAGGAAGTGGTCGTTGGTGTCCTGGAGCGCCGCCTGCTCACCGCCCAGGACGTAGCCGTCGGCGCCGACCGAGGGGGCGAGGGAGGCGATCACGGAACCGATGGCGGGCTTGCAGACCTCGCAGCCCTCGCCGCCGCGCGCCTCCTCCCGGCCGTACGCGTCCAGCAGTTCGGCGTACGAGGTGATCCGGCGGACCCGGACGATCTCGTAGAGCTCGGCGCGGGTGTGGGGGAAGCAGCCGCACAGTCCCTGGTCCTCGGACTGCGGCAGCAGCTGCCCGATCAGCTTCACGCAACTGCCGCAGCCGGTACCGGCCTTGGTGCACTGCTTGACCTCGGGGAGGGTGGCGCACGCCTGGATGGCGTCCTTGGTGACGTTGTGGCAACTACAGATCACCGCGTCGCCGGGCAGCGCGTCCGGGCCCAGCGCGGCGCCGCCGCCCTCCGCGAGACCGGCCGGCAGCACCAGCTGCTCGGGCGCCACGGGCGGCACCGTGCCGGTCAGCGGGCGCAGCGTGCCGTACGCCTCGGCGTCGCCGACCAGCACCCCGCCCAGCAGCGTGCCGTCGGCGCCGATCACCAGCTTCTTGTAGACGCCGTTGCGGGAGTCGGAGTAGACCACGTCGAGACAGCCGTCTGCGGCGCCGTGCGCGTCACCGAAGGAGGCCACGTCCACACCGAGCAGCTTCAGCTTGGTGGACAGGTCCGCGCCGGTGAAGCCGGGGCGGTCCGCGGCGGGCTCCGCCGGCCCGTCGGCGAGCGCGGCGGCCTCGGTCAGCCGGCCGGCGAGGTCGGCGGCGGCCACCCGGGCCATGTCGTAGCCCGGTGCGACCAGCCCGTAGACCCGGCCGTCGACGGCCAGTGCGCACTCGCCGATGGCGTAGACGGCGGGGTCCTCGGTGCGGCACTGCTCGTCGATGACGATGCCGCCGCGCTCCCCGACGGGCAGCCCGCAGTCCCGGGCGAGCTGGTCACGGGGGCGGACCCCGGCCGAGAAGACGACCAGGTCGGTCTCGATCCGGGAGTCGTCCGACAGGCCCATGGCGGTCACCGCCCCGGCCTCGTCCGCGACGATCTCCTTGCCGCCGACGCCGGTGTGGACCGTCAGGCCCATCTCCTCGACGGTACGGCGCAGTGCGCGGCCGCCGCCCTCGTCGACCTGGAGCGCCATCAGCCGCGGCGCGAACTCCACGATGTGGGTGCGCAGCCCGAGCCCGTTGAGCGCACCGGCCGCCTCCAGGCCGAGCAGCCCGCCGCCGACCACCACACCGGTGCGCGCGTTCTTCGCGTACTCCTCGATGGCCAGCAGGTCGTCGATCGTCCGGTAGACGAAGCAGCCCGCGCTGTCCTTGCCGGGCACCGGCGGGACGAACGGGTACGACCCGGTGGCCAGCACCAGGGCGTCGTAGCGCACGGTCCGCCCGGAGCGGGCGGTGACCGTACGGGCGGTCCGGTCGACGGCGGTGGCCGGGTCGCCGAGGAGCAGTTCGATGCCGTGCCGGGCCAGGAAGTCCGGATCGGTCAGGCTCAGGTCGTCGGCGCTGCGGCCGGAGAAGTACGAGGTCAGCTGGACCCGGTCGTAGGCGGGGCGGCCTTCCTCGCACAGGACGACCACCCGTGCCCGTTCGGTCACACCGCGGTCGGCGAGCTCTTCCAGGAAGCGCTGGCCGACCATGCCGTGGCCTATCAGGGCGATGGTGGGGGCGGTGTCCGGAGGGGTGGCCGGTGCGGCGTCCGGGAGCGAAGGAGTGGAGGTCATGGGCGTCAGCGTGCGGGGCCGCTGTTACCCGACGGCATCTGGTCTGTTTCCCGGGCGGAACGCCTGCCTCAGTGCGGGGGCGGGGGCCGTGTGAGGCGGTGAGTACCCCTACTCATGCCGCCCCTGGGGGCCGCCCGCCATCATGGGCGCATGAAGATACCGGGGACACCTACGGCGGCGGCCGCCGTGCTGCCCGTGGCCTTACCGGTCGCGGTGTGGGGGCTGCTGGGACAGGACGACTACCAGGGCGTACCGCCGTCCCGGCTGGACTATTTCGTCCGTCCCCCGGAGCTGCCGCCGGGCCTGGACACCGAGCTGGGCGTGCTGGCCCTGACCGCCGTGGTGGCGAGCGCGGTGGCGCTGGCCCGCGCCACCTGCCACCACGCCTTCGACCGCCGCTGGTGGCAGGTGCTGGCCCCGCTGCTGGCCGCCGGACTGCTGGTCGGCTGGGGATGGCGGGTGCTGACCGCCGGGACCATCGGCGCGAACATCGGGGCGGGCGTCGTCCTGATGGCCTTCGGCCCGGTGGTGGCCGCGCTGGTGCTGAGCGCCGCGGGACGCGGGATCTGGCTGGCCCGGCATCCCCGCTGACCCGTGCGTACCCGGACCGCCGCCACCGCCCTCACCGCCCTCACCGCCCCCTTCGCCCCCCGCACCCTCGCCGCCGCGGCGCACGCCCTGCTCGCCGCGCCCCTCGCCCTCTGCGGACTGGTCCTGGTGCCGGCCGGGCTGGCGGTGGGCGCGGTGCTGTCGTGGACGGCCCTCGGCCCCTGGCTGATCGCCCTGACGGTACGGGGCGCCCTCGCCCTGGCCGGGCTCCAACTCACCCTCGCCCGACGCCTGTTGGGCGTGGACATCGAACCGGCGGGGCGGCGCGGTGCACGCGGGGCGTTCGGCTGGCGGCGCGCACTGCTCGGTGACCCGGCCGGCTGGCGGGCCGTCGCCGCCGCCCTGCTCGCCCCGTTCACCGCCCTGCCGCCGCTGCTCGCCGTCCTGGTCGGCTACGTCTACGGCCTGCTGGCGCTCGCCCACCCCGTCCTGCGCCGCTGGAACTACGTCACCCTGCGCGGCGCGGACGGCTCGGTGCGCAGGGTGTCGCTGCAGATCCACGGCGTGGAGTTCGACAGCTGGCCGCGCTGGACCGTGGTGGTCGCCGCCGGGGCGCTGCTCGTCCTGCTCGCGCCCTGGCTGGTGCGCCGGGCCGGCGCCCCGCACCGGCTGCTGCTGCGCGCCCTGCTGGGGCCGAGCGCCGCGGAGGCCCGTATCCGCACCCTGGAGGAGACCCGTGCGCACGCCGTCGACGACGCCGTGGCCACCCTGCGCCGCATCGAACGCGATCTCCACGACGGCACCCAGGCCCGGCTCGTCGGCCTCGGCATGCACCTCACCCTCATCCGCGAACTGATCACCCAGGACGCCGACCGGGAACGGCTGCTCGCCGTGGTGGAGACGGCCCGGAACAACGCCACCCGGGCCGTCACCGATCTGCGCCACCTCGTCCGGGGCATCCACCCGCCCGCGCTCGACCAGGGCCTGGAAACCGCCCTGGCCACCCTCACCGCGGACGCCCCGCTGCCGGTCACCCTGCACACCGCCCTCGGCCCGCGCCCCTCCCCGGCCCTGGAGTCCCTCGCCTACTTCTGCGCGGCGGAGCTGCTCGCCAACGCCGTCAAACACAGCGGCGCGTCCCGGGTGACGGTGGACGCACGGACCGAGCCCGCGGACGCCGGGCCGGCGGGTGCGGCCCTCCTGCTGACCGTACGGGACGACGGGTGCGGCGGTGCCGTGGTCGGCGCGGGCACCGGCCTGACCGGACTGCGGGCCCGGATCCGCACCGTCGACGGCACGCTGGCCTGCGACAGCCCGCCCGGCGGCCCTACGGTGATCACCGTCCGCCTCCCGTACCCGGCAACGGGCCGGGCACCCGCATGAAGGGCGCCCGGTGGGGAGCGCACGGGAAGGGCGGACGGGGCAGATCCGACGACCGACGACCGACGACCGACGACCCGACGGGGGACCCCATGCGCATCGTCATAGCCGAGGACTCCGCGATCCTGCGCGAGGGCCTGGTGCAGCTGCTGGAGCTGCGCGGGGTGACCGTCGCGGCCGCCGTCGCGGACGCCGAGGCGCTGCTCGCGGCGGTCGCCGCCCACCGCCCGGACGCCGCCGTGGTGGACATCCGTCTGCCGCCCGGCCATACGGACGAGGGCCTGCGGGCGGCGGTCCGGCTCCGCCGCGACCACCCCGGCACCGGCGTGCTGATCTTCTCCCAGTACGTGGAGACGGCCTACGCCGACCGGCTGTTCGGCGCGGGCTTCGCCGGCGTCGGCTACCTCCTCAAGGAACGGGTGATGGACATCGGCGAGTTCGTGGCCGCGCTGGAACGGGTGGCGGCCGGCGGCACCGCGCTGGACCCGGACGTGGTGGGCCAGCTGTTCGGCGCGAGCCGCCGGTCCCGGGCGCTGGACGCGCTCACCCCGCGCGAGCACGAGGTGCTGTCCCTGATGGCGCAGGGCCGCACCAACCAGTCCATCGCCACGGCCCTGACCGTCTCCGAGCGGGCGGTCGAGAAGCACATCGCCCATGTCTTCGCCAAGCTCGGCCTCCCGCCCTCGGAGACGGACCACCGCCGGGTGCTCGCGGTACTGCGCTACCTGGAGGCCGCCGGTCCCGCCGGGGTGAGCTGAGCCGGGCACAGCCGGCGCGGCTGCGCGTCGGTGCGCAGCCGGGCGTCGACGCAGCCGGCCGGCAGCCCGTCGTGGGCGGTGCTGCCGAAGTTGGCGGTGACGGTGAGGGTGCCGTCGCCGAAGACCGTGCGCTGGACGGTGCGGTCGCCGGTCAGCCACCGGAAGGACGTCATCCGCTCGGTCCCCGCGGCCCGGTGCAACGGCGCGAAGTACCGCTGAAGCGCGGCGAGTTCACGCCCGTGCTCGCTCAGCGAAGGCCCGTCCAGCACGTAATTCAGCGGCGTGTTGGAGAGCATCGCCAGCAGCGCCCGGGTGGTCTTCTGCGCCGGCAGCTTCTCGTACGACAGCTCCCAGCGCTCGGCGTTGACCAGCGAGCCGTGCAGCGCGGTCTCGTACAGCGGCACCCGGTACTTCGGGTCGTACATCGACTTCGCCAGGCCGGCCGGCAGCCGCACCGGCTTGAAGAACGCCGTCGGCGCGTTCTCCGGGGCGTAGCCGCCCCAGGCCGGCTTGTCGCGCTCCAGCTTCCACAGGCCGTCGGCGACCGGGGTGCCCGAGCCGTGGTCGAACGCCAGCACCTCGTTGGCCCACGGCTGGGCCGACTCCGAGCCCAGCACGAAGTCCCGGGACAGCCGCCGCATCCGGGCCAGCCGGTTGGCCCGGTCGCCCGCCTTCGTCATCTCGTGTCCCGCGCCGTGGTCCCGGAAGACCTCCCCGGTCGCGTCGACGTCGAGGAAGTAGCTGTCCGCCCCGTTGGCGGTCATGGTGCGCGTACGGTCGGCCAGATAGTGCTTGCCGGGCTCGGCCTTCTCGAAGGCGCGCGAGCTGAGGTAGCAGCCGCGGCCGCCGAAGCCGGTCTCCGGGGTGCCGTCCGCCTTTCGTATACAGAAGTCGGGATACACCCGGTCCGGCCACGCCGAGGTGGGGGAGTCGGCGGTCTTCGGGTCCTGCCCGTTGGCGAACGAGTCGTACGGGCCGACGAGATAGCCCGCCTTCTTGGCGGCCCGCACCGCCGCGGCGTCCATCGGGTGGGGCCCGGAGTCGTACCCGAGCCACATCCGGTCCACGCCCAGCCGCTTGAGCTTGTCGACCCCGGCGGCGGTCCGCGCCTCCCCCCACACATACGCGTGGAACGCCCCGAGCAGCTTGGCGTTGGCCGGGTTCTGCCGGATCTTCCGCCGCAGACTGCCGAGCTGCCCGCGCTGGGCGAGGTACGCCCGGTAGTCGGCCGCCGGCGCGACCGGGTTGCCATCGGTGAGCGCGAACGAGACGACGTACTCCCGGGTGCCCTCACCACCGTCAAACGCATGGACGGCAGTACTCCGCAACCGCCCGCCCATGGACGCGAACCGCAACGACGTCCCGATGTCGCTCGGCACGAGATAACTCACCCCGTGCCCGCGTCCGGTGCCACGCCCGCCGGACCGCCCACCGCCCCCCTGGGAGCCGGAGCCGGAGCCGTCCAGCGCATACCCCCACAACGGCAACGCCAGCTCCGCCCCCACATCGACCTGGCTCCCGGCCAGCCCACCCTTCTCCGCCCCGGAATTCCAGAAGGCATCCCGCACCGGAATGTCCAGCCCCTCACCCCGCGGCAGTTGGACGGACGAGGCGGCCCGGTCCGTCCCGGTCACCGGCCAGCTGACCGACCCGTCCCGCTCCGACCGCAGCCGGATCCGCAGCCGCCCGTGCTCCACGCCGGCCGTCACCGCCAGCCCCTTCGCGGGATAACTCCACCGCGCCCCGTCCGCCGTACGCGTCACCGGCCCCGGCTTCCCGAGCCCGCCGCCCCCGGCCGCCTCCGACAGCACCATCCGCCGCCCGTCCCCGGCACGCGCATCCACCGCGAGCGTCTCGGTGTCGACCACGGCGGTACCACCCGCCACGGGCAGCTCCAACTTGCTCCCGTGCAGCGTCCCGGCGGCGGCACTGTCACATCCGGTGACCCCGAGAGCGGTCGAGGCAAGGGCAAGGGACGCGGCGAGGGCGCGGGTGGTCCGGCGGGCCCGCGGGGACCGTCGAAGGGCGCTGCGCGAAGGGGAGTTGGGGTCCCCGGAGATCGTGAAAGAGGTCATGGGGACTGGATAGTGAGCGGTCTTAAGAGGCTTCTAAGAAGTCCTGACGAAATGCCCTGGACGCCTCACGCGTTCTCGGCTCGTGGACCTGTTGCACAGGCCAGCGGCGGCGCGATCGCCCTTACGTCTGCCTGCTCCGCCACCCACAGCCCGATGAACAGCGCGGCGGTCGCCTCCAATAGTCCGGCGCGGTCCAGCCCGCCCCCGGCCACCGGCTCGCAGCCGATGTCCCGCACCAACTTGCGTGCCAGCGCGAGTGCCGCCTCGTCGTCCCCGCAGATCGGAACGGTCAGGGGCTGACCGTCGAAGACCGGCGGGGTCATCCGCCACACGCTCTCGTGACAGAGGTTGAATGCTTTGACGACGTGCACGCCCGGTACCGCCGCAGCCAGTCGGCGCGCCGCCGAGGGGCCGCCTTCCGTCAGCAGCCGGAAGCCGGGCCCGACCGGATTGGCGCAGTCGAGCAGGACCTTCCCCTTCAGCGTCGGCTGAAGCTCCCTGACGACGTCCGCTCCCGCGCCGTACGGCAGTGCGGCCAGCACCGCCTCGCCGAAGTCGGCCGCCGCCTGCAGACTCCCGTGCCCTGCACCGCCCCCGATGCGCGTCGCGAGCCGCTGGGCCTTCTGTTCGTCGCGGCCTCCGACGAACACCTCGTGCCCGGCTCGCACCCACTGCGTGGCCAGTGCGTCCGCCATGTTCCCCGTTCCCAGCACACCGATCTCCATCGATACGCCCCTCTCCGTATCCGCTCCAACCGCTTTCGGGACGACACTAGGAAACCCGTCAGGCACCATTTGGTACGTGACGACCGACGCCTACCTCAGCGACTGCCGCGCCCGCCTCGCCTTCGACCTCCTCTCCAACACCTGGAACGCGGTGCTGATCTGGGTCCTGCGGGACGGTCCCATGCGCCCCGGCGAACTACGCGAGCGCATCGGCGGCATCAGCCCCAAGGTCCTGACCGAGACGCTGCGGCGGCTGGAGTTCAACGGGCTGGTGACACGGAACGCGTATGCCGAAGCACCGCCCCGTGTCGAGTACGACCTCACCGCTTTGGGACGGACGTTGCTCGGCCCGATCGACGCATTCGGCGCGTGGGCCTTCGAGTACGGCGATGAGGTCATGGCCGCCCAGGAACGGATGGGCGGGTGAGTGCCCAGCCCGTGACCTCCTCTGCATTCGTCAACGCACTTTCATCGGGGTGCCGCAGCGAGCGATCTTCAGGCTCCGGGGGCTTCTCGGATGCCTGGTCGATCACCAGGGTGAGTGAGGTCGCGTACTACTCCGTGTCGCTCGTCAACGTGTATGCGTCGCTCCTGTCACCGACCATGTCACGCCAGTGCTTTTCAGCGGAGCGGATGAGGTCGTCGCCGAGGCGTTCGAGGAATCGGCCTGCTAGGGCGAGCCGGGATCCGGCAGCGGTCTCGGCTCCGAAGAGCTCGGCGCCGCGCAGCGCGGTGGCGGCGAACCGCTGGTTGGCGGCGACGCTGGCGACGACGGTCCGCAAGCCCGCCTTGTCGTCGAGGAAATACCGGTGGCGGCGGCCCCGGTCATCGCGACCGCGGCGGATCAGATCCTGCCGTTCCAGCAGGCGGACCGCGTGCGAGATGGTCGCCGCGCTGACGTGCAGGTGCTGCGCCATCTCGATGGCGGTGCGACTGCCGGTCTCGGAGGCGAACAGGCAGGCCATCACGCGGGCGGCGGTGCGCGGGAGGCCGGTTCCGACAAGTGCTGTGGTGAGGTCGCTGACGAACGCGGCCGTTGCGTCGGGGTCGGGGCCGAGATGCTCGATGGTCCGCTGCGCAGGGGCGGGGGGCTGCGGCCGGCGCTGGGCTCGGTGGGTGGTCGCGAGCTGAGCCAGTTCCGCGCGGTACCGGGCAGGTCCGCCGTTGCGCGCGACCTCGCGGCTCACCGTCGAGGCGGGACGGTTCAGGCGTCTGGCGATGTCGGCGTAACTCAGGCGCTGCGCCAACCCCGCGGCGATCTGTTGCCGGTCGGCTCGGGTCAGCCTGCGTCCTGGCATCGGGTCGGTTCCTCTGAGTCGTTCGTCTCGGCACACAGTGTGTGCACTGGTCGCCGATCGTTGCAACAACCTCTCTTTCGCCGTGCATTGACCACCACTGTCATTGCAACCGCCAGTTGCGTAGCTGACCAGCGCAAATAGCGCGGTCCCGAGGAGATCGCCGTTGACTGGCATTTCGACGCGTACCTAACGTTCGGCTCCGGTCGCCGAACGCAGGTGTCAGGTGGTCTCCCAGGGAGAAGCGAGGTGGCAGCGCGGCCAAGGTCGCCGTCGAGCTGATCTCCGGACACACCCCGAGTCGTCCATGCGATCCGTCCGCCGAACCGACCCCCACCGACGCCCGGTGAGGCGCAGCACCAGATATCGATCGATTGTCAGGAGCATCCCATGCGAGCCAAAGGCATCACCTACGACACTGGCTTCACTCCGGGCGGAAAGAGTTCGCGGCCCGTCTTCGACGCCGACGCGGTGCGACGCGAGATCCGCGTCATCGCAGAAGACCTGCACTGCGATGCCGTGCGGATCACCGGCGGCGACCCGGGACGACTGGCCCTTGCCGCCCGGCACGCCGCCGATGCCGGGCTTGAGGTCTGGTTCTCCCCATTCCCTTGCGAACTGTCCGCCGAAGAGCTGCTGCCCTACTTCGCCACCTGTGCCGACCGCGCCCAGGAGGTGGGAGCGGACGTCTTCGTCACCGGCTGCGAGCTGAGCCTGTTTGCCGCCGACTTTCTCCCCGGAGACGACTGCTTCGCCAGAATCGAAACCATGACCAGCGGCGCCCCCGAGGCATTGGCCGGGCTCGCCGAGCTTCCTGCCCGGCTGAACTCCTTGCTGGCCAACATCGCAGAGACGGTGCGATCACGATTCCGCGGAAAGATCACCTACGCCTCCGGAACGTGGGAACAGGTCGATTGGGCGCCCTTCGACATCGTCAGTGCGGACGCCTACGGCGATTCCAGTGACGCCTTCCGTCAGGGCCTGCGCGAGTATTTCCGGCACGGCAAGCCGCTCGCGGCGACCGAATTCGGCTGCTGCACCTACCGGGGCGCAGCCGAGCGCGGCGGCATGGGCTGGGTGGATGTCGTCGATCACGACGCCGATCCGCCCCGCATCAACGGCGATTACGTCCGCGACGAGGAAGAGCAGGCCCACTACCTGCGCGAGATGCTCGCCGTCTTCGACGAGGAAGGCGTGGACACCGCCTTCTGGTTCACCTTCGCCGGCTACGAGTACCCACACCACGCCGACCCGCGCTTCGACCTCGACATGGCCTCCTACGGGGTGTGCAAGCTGATGCCCGACGGCAGTCTCGCACCCAAGCGCTCCTTCCACGCCATGGCCAAGGCATACCAATCAGCAACGTCAGCGTTGCCTGTCCAGGGTGAGGACGGCCCTACTGATATTTCAGAACGCCGTGCGTAGTCGTCTCAAGCAGATGATGCTGCTGAGAGCTCTGACATGCGAGCCGTCCACTGCCGCGTCGTCCATCTCCAGTAGACCGGACCTGCGGAGTTCAACCAGCAACGTCTCGTGCAGGCGGGGCCACACGCCGGCCTCGTTCCAGTCCCGCAGACGGCGCCAGCAGGTCACCCCGCTGCAGCCCCCGAGGCCCGTGCCCGCATCCGCCCCAGCAGCGCCGTTCCCGCGATGACCAGCCCGATGGCGATGACCCGGCCCGCGCGGTAGTAGCCGATCGCCACGGGGTTCCGGGTCAGGCCGAGGCGAGGCGTCGCGCCGCGAGTTCGGCGTAGAGGGTGGCGCCGTCCGCCAGTACGGCGTCGTCGAACTCGGCGAGCGGGGAGTGGTTGTTGGGGCTGCGTTCCGGGTCGGCGCCGCGGGGCGGGGCGCCGAGGAAGAGCATGGCGCCGGGGACCTCGGCGAGCACGCGGGAGAAGTCCTCCGAGCCCTGGAGGGGCTGCGCCTGCGGTACGTAGCGTTCCTCGCCCAGCGCCTCGCGGACCGCGCCCGCCGCGAAGTCCGCCTCGGTGTGGTCGTTGACGGTGACGGGGTAGACCTCCTGGAACTCCGCGTCCACGTCGACCCCGTAGGCCGCCGCGATGCCGCGGCACACCTCCACCGTGCCGTCCTTGACGCGGGCCTGGGCCGCGTCCGAGAAGCTGCGGACCGTCGCCTCGAAGACCGCGGTGTCCGGGATGACGTTCTGCTTCGTACCGGCGTGGAAGGTGCCCACGGTGAGGATCACCGGGTCGAAGACGTCGAAGGTACGGGTGATCCACGCCTGCAGCGCGGTCACCATCGCGCAGCCCGCCTGCACCGGATCCTTGGCGCGGTGCGGCATCGATCCGTGCCCGCCCTCCCCGCGTACCGTCACCCGCAACGTGTTGGAGGCGGCCATCGCCGTACCGCCGCGGGTCCGGAACACGCCGCTGGGCAGCCCCGCCGAGAGGACGTGGATCGCGTACGCCGCGGCCGGCCGCTGCCCGGTCGCGTCCAGCAGCCCCTCGGCGAGCATGTACCGCGCTCCGTCGTAGCCCTCCTCGCCCGGCTGGAACATGAAGAGGACGTCCCCCGCGAGCCGTTCGCGGTGCGCGCTGAGCAGCTTCGCGGCGCCGGTGAGCATGGTGGTGTGGAGGTCGTGGCCGCAGGCGTGCATCCGGCCGTTGTCGGCGGC
This sequence comes from Streptomyces sp. NPDC021749, assembly GCF_040640655.1. Taxonomy (NCBI): domain Bacteria; kingdom Bacillati; phylum Actinomycetota; class Actinomycetes; order Kitasatosporales; family Streptomycetaceae; genus Streptomyces; species Streptomyces sp. NPDC021749. The sequence goes on from NZ_JBFACE010000003.1 coordinate 163,402, forward strand.
GAAGTCCAGCCCGGTGCGCTCGGCGACCGGCAGGGCGTCCATGTCACCGCGCAGCAGGACGGTGGGACCGGGCCGCCCCCCGCGCAACACCGCCGTCACCGAACTGAGGCCGTCGCCGGTGCTGACCTCCAACGGCAGCCCGTCGAGCGCGGCCAGCACGGTCTCCTGCGTGCGGGGGAGTTCGAGCCCCGTCTCGGGAATCCGGTGGAGCGTGCGGCGCAGGTGAACGAGCTCGTCGGACAGCGCCCGGGCGTCGTCGCGGAGGTTCACGGGGCTCCCTTCAGGCGGTGAACTGCCCTTGTTTGATGGCCGAGATGAACGTGGTCCAGTTGCTGGCGGGGAAGATGAGCGCGGGGCCGTTCGGGTCCTTGCTGTCACGGACGGGGACGAGGCCGTGGGGTTGGGTGAGGGTGCGACTGAATTCGATGCACTGGCCTCCATCGCCCCCGCTGTACGACGACTTGAACCACTCGGCATCCGTGAGGTCGACGTCGGTGCTCACCATCTGTACTCCTTCGACAGGGACTTGATGAGGGCTAGCGATCTTTCGGGAGACAACGCGTGTGCCCGCAGCCGATCGTAGCTGTCGACGTAAGAGGCGACAGTCTCGGCTGAGTCATACAACTTGCCTCCCTGCGGCCCGTCCGCGTAGAGGACGGTCGGGGCCCCGTCGAACGTCAGCAGGGTGAAGGGCATGTGCACCGCTGGCGCTCCCGCCGAGAACGGAAGGACCTGCAGTTCGATGTGAGGTGAGGCAGCCGCGGTGAGCAGGTGTTCAAGTTGCTCGGGCATGGCATCGGCACCACCGACGTCCGTCCGCAGGCATGCCTCGTGCAGGATGACCCAAAGCAGCGGCGGATTGTCCATATCGAAGAGTTCGCGACGCCGTAGCCGGGCGGCGACCCGGCCTTCGATGAGGTCGGCATCCTCGCGCGGGTGGGACGCCCGGAAGATCGCCCGCGCGTATGCCTCGGTCTGGAGGATGCCCATCACGAGGTTCGCGGAGTAGTCCAGTATCCGCGACGCCTTCCGCTCCAGGTTGAGGTACGGGACGAACCACGACGGGTGGTCTCCCTCGTCGATCCTGCGCAGCAGGCCGGTGAATAACTCGCCCGTTCCGAACGCGGTGTCGCAGCCCTTGGCGAACTTCGCGCTCGGTCGGGGCAGCAGCGTGCCGGATTCGACCTTGCTGACGTACCCCTCGGAATATCCGGTGACCTTGCCCAGGTGCTTCTGCGTGAGCTTGCGGGCCAGGCGGACCTGTCTGACGTCACGCCCGAATCGCTGGAGCGGATTCAAGTGCTCGGAGGGGGTCGTCTCGTCCAACGCGTTGGCCTCTCGTCATGTGGGCATGCGGCGGCTCCATGGCAGGTCGCAGCCTTGAACGCCGTCCGTTCAACTACTCCGATTCTATTGCCCGCAGCGTTGTCACCGTGACCGAATGACTACATCCGGTTACCCCTCAACGGATCCCAGGAGGCTCACCCATGACGGACGAAACCCCCGCCCCCAAGCAACCCAACCCGTCCACCCCCACCCCCCGACTCCTCCCCTGGACGAGCCCCGAAGGGAAGCCCTGCCTCGTCCTCGGGGACGGGACCGGCTTCGTCTCCCGCCTCGCGGACGACATCGAGGCGGAGCAGCTCTGCTACACCGCCGAGTTGCGCAAAGAGGCGCGGCGGGTGCTCGACGGGCGGAGTTGGACGACCGGGGAGCTTCAGTTGCTGGCGGTGGAGCTCACCGAGGCGCTCGACGCCGTGCAGCGGATCGCGGAGAGCCGGGGCGAGCGGCTGGTTCTTAACCGGCGGTCAGGCTGTCCTCAAGGCTGCCTTAAGGAACCGGAATTGGGGCCTGACCTGGTGTTTCGCGGCGTCGAACGGCCGTAGTTTGTCGGGCTGTGAGCACCCGCACCCACGCCCGCGCCCGGGACGGCGCCCCGCACTCGTCCCCCGTCCACCCGCTCTACGCGCGGCTGACCCCCCGGCCCGCGCCAACGCCCGTACCGACGCCCGTACCGCCGCGCACCGCGCCAGCCATGCCGGCATCCGTACCGGCGGCGACCCCGCTGCACACCTCGCCCCGGGCGCTGCTCGCCGGGCTGGCGGGTGGCGCAGCCGTGGTCGTCGGGCTCTGGCTGGTGCAGGTGGAGCCCTCGGCGCGGCTCGATGCGCTGTTCGCCACCTTCGCGCACCTCAGCGGGCTGCTCGCGGCGTACGGCGTGCTGGCGATGCTGCTGCTCATGGCGCGCGTACCGGCCGTCGAGCACGGGGTGGGTGCCGATCGGCTGGCCCGCTGGCACGCCCTCGGCGGCCGGTACGTCCTCGGGCTGTGTTGCACCCACGCCCTCTTCGCGCTGTGCGGTTACGCGGCCCATACCGGGGAGGATCTGCTCGCCGCCACCGGTGGCCTGCTCGGCTACCCGTGGCTCGCCGCCGCGGTGGTGGGCACCGGGCTGCTGGCCGGGGTCGGGGTCACCTCGGCCGGTGTGCTCCGCCGCCGGGTGCGGCACGAGACCTGGCGCGCGGTCCATCTGCTGACGTACGTGGCCGTCGCGCTCGCCTTCGGCCACCAGCTGTCCGGGCCCGATCTGACCGGCAGCCCGTTCGCCGGCTGGCTGTGGACGCTGCTGCACACCACCGTCGGCACCCTGCTGGTCTGGTACCGGCTGGTCGTCCCCGTACGGCAGGCGCTCCGGCACGACCTGCGGGTCGCCGAGGTGCGGACCGAGGGGCCGGGGGTGGTCTCGGTCGTCATACGGGGGCGCGGACTGGAAGCGTTGCGGGCCGAGCCGGGGCAGTTCTTCCGCTGGCGGTTCCTGGACCGGCGGCTGTGGCGGACGGCGCTGCCGTTCTCGCTCTCCGCGCCCGTACGGGAGGACACGCTGCGGATCACGGTCAAGGCGTGCGGTGACCACACCCGGCGGGTCCGGCGCCTCCGGCCGGGCGTACGGGTGCTGGCCACCGGGCCGTTCGGCGCGCTGACCGCACACCGGCGGACCCGCCGCAAGGTGCTGCTGCTCGCCGGGGGCGTCGGCATCACGCCGATGCGGGCCCTGTTCGAGACCCTGCCGGGCGGGCCCGGTGATCTCACGCTGCTCTACCGGGCCGGCAGCGCCGCGCAGTTGGTGCTGCGCGAGGAGCTGGAGGCGATCGCCGCGGCACGCGGGGCGGCGCTGCACTATCTGCTCGGTCCGTCCGACGGGCCCTTCGATCCGCTGGCCCCGCGCGCGCTGCGCAACCTCGTGCCGGATCTGGCGGAGCACGACGTCTATCTGTGCGGCCCGCCTGGTATGGCGCGGGCCGCGATCACCGCTCTGGAGCGGGCGGGTGTGCCCGCGTCCCGTATCCACTCCGAGCACTTCACGTTCTGAGCCCCCGGCCCCGCACAGCCCCTCGGGCCGTCGGCCCGTGAACCGTTGACTCTTGGCCGTTGGAAGGATCCGTCGTTCATGGCGAAGCACCGCAAGCCACGCAGGCGTCGTGCGCCCCGCGCCTCCCGTGCCGTTCCCGGCCCCGCCCCCGTGCCTGTTTCCGTTCCCGTTCCCGTCGCCACCGTACGGGCCCGCCGTCAGCTGGTGGCGTGTCTGGCCGGGGCGAGTGCGCTGAGCGCCACGCTGTTGTCCCTGACCGTCTCCCCGGCGGCCCCGCCGGCCCCGGACCGGGCGCCGGCCGGCCACAGCCTGCCGGACCCGCAGGCGGCCCCTCCCAGGTGACGACCACTACGGGACGAAGGCGGGGAACCGTCAGTGCAGCGTGGCAAGTTGGGCCAGGTCCTCGTCGGTCAGGGTGAGGGTGGCCGCGGCCAGGTTCTCGTCCAGGTGGGCGGGGGAGCCCGTGCCCGGGGTGGGGAGCAGGACGGGGGAGCGGTGCAGCAGCCAGGCCAGGGCGATCTGGCCGGTGGTCGCGCCGTGCCGGGCGGCGAGCGCCGCAAGCACCGCGCCCGCGTCACCGGTCAGCGCCCCGTGCCCCAGCGGGAACCACGGCAGGAACGCGGTGCCCCGCTCCTCGCACCGCTCCAGTACGTCCTCGGCCGCGCGGTCCAGCAGGTTGTAGCGGTTCTGTACGGAGGCGATGGGCGCCAGTTCCTGAGCCCGCGCCAGTTCCGTCGCGCTGACGGAGTCCAGGCCGAGGTGCCGGATCTTGCCCTCCTGCCGGAGCTCGCACAGCGTGCCCAACTGGTCGGCCATCGGGACCTCGGGGTCCAGCCGGTGCAGCTGGTAGAGGTCGAGGGTGTCGGTGCGCAGCCGGCGCAGGCTCGCCTCGCACATGGCGCGCAGCTGTTCCGGGCGCCCCGCGATGTGCCAGACGTCCGGGCCGGTGCGGACCACCCCGCCCTTCGTCGCGATCACCAGCCCGTCGGGGTACGGGTGCAGGGCGCGCGCCACCAGCTCCTCGGCCATGTCCGGGCCGTAGTTGTCGGCGGTGTCGATCAGGGTGACGCCGAGCTCGACGGCCCGCCGCAGGAGCGACACGGCGTCCCCCGGGTCGGCGTGCCGCGGCCCCCAGTAGCCCGGGCCGACGAGCCCGCCGGTGCCGAACCCCAGTCGGCGGACGGGGAGTTCACCGCCGAGCAGGAAGTCGATCGGTGCGCCCGTACCACCCTTCGCGCCCCGGCCCGTCCCGGCGGTGTTCGTCACAGCGTCCATGATTGCGGAGCCTAGGGGAGACGCGCCTGGTAGGTGTGGACAGGGCTGCCGGCACCGGGCTACGACACGGCGGGCGGCCACGCACATCGACGCAGATCGAAGAACATCAACGCACATCGAGGCGCATCGGGGGACGACGTGTACAGCTTCTACGTGTTCGAGGGATCGTTCTGGCAAGGCGGCGGCGGTTGGGAGCACCTTGAGGTGTGCAGCACCCTCGAAGAGCTCGATGCCTCGGTCGCCTACTACGTGCGTACGGGTTCGTGGGCGGCCGGCGATGCCTTCGTGATCAGGGTCTACCGGCACGGGGGGCTCCTGGCGGAGAGGGAGCTGGACCCGTTCGTGACGGTGAAGGTCCCCGGGCTGACGGCGATGCGGTCCGCGGCGGACACGCGGGCGAGCGGCGGCGTACCGGAGCCCGGTGGGCGGTATGACGGCATGGACGACGACATGATCTGGGAGGTTCTGCCCCAGGACATGTACGAGGTCGCGGCAGAGTCACCCGAGGCCATCCACGTGAGCGTCGACTGGGACGGTCTTGCTCTGCCGGAGCTGGTCCCTCCCGTGCTGCCGCAGGGGTCCGGCGTCGTGATCGACGGACGCGAGTTGCCCTACGGCCGTACCTCGACCCTGGACGGCTGCATCTGACCCGGCGGACGTCCGCCCCCCACCCCGTCCCTCGTGTCTTCCCCCCCCCGGCCCCCGGCGGCGTTCGTCACAGCGCCCGTAATTGCGGAGCCCGGTCCGCGGCCCGCTTCTTAAGATCAGCCGGTGCCCGCTGACATATCACTCTTCGCCCTGACCCTGCTCTGCCTGGCCGCGCTCGCGGCGGGCTGGATCGACGCCGTGGTGGGCGGGGGCGGGCTGTTGCTGCTCCCGGCACTGCTGGTCGGCCTTCCGCACACCCCCGCCGCGTACGTCCTCGGCACCAACAAGTCCACCGCCATCGTGGGCACCACGGCGGCCGCGGTCACCTACGTACGCAAGGCACCGATCGATCTGCGGACCGCGCTGCGGATCGGGCTGGCGGCGGTGGCCGGGTCGCTGGGCGGGGCGTTCTTCGCGGCCGGGATCAACAGCGAGGTGCTGCGCCCGCTGATCATGGCGGTCCTGCTGGCGGTGCTCCTCTTCGTCCTCTTCCGACCGGCCTTCGGGACCGCCCCCGCGCCGTCCGGGCCGGTCTCCCGGCGGCGGGTGCTCGCCGCGGTCCTCGTCGCCGGTCTGGGCATCGGCTTCTACGACGGCCTGATCGGACCGGGGACCGGCGCGTTCCTGGTCATCGCGCTCGCCGCGGTGCTGCACATGGACCTGGTGACCTCGTCCGCCACGGCGAAGGTCGTGAACGTCTGCACCAACGTCGGCGCGCTGACGATGTTCGCCGTCCAGGGCACCGTGCTGTGGCAACTCGGCGCGCTGCTGGCGCTGTTCAACCTGGTGGGCGGCATGGTGGGGGCCCGGATGGCGCTCAAGCGCGGGGCCGGGTTCGTCCGCGGGGTGCTGGTGGCCGTGGTCGTCGCGCTGCTGTGCAAGCTGGCGTACGACCAGTGGATCGCGGTCTGAGGACGACCGGAACGCCCGAGCACGTCCCAGGGGGGCGAGGGCGCCAGGACGTCCAAGGGCGCCAGGGGGTCCGAGGGCGCCAGGGGGTCCGAGGGCGGCGCCGGGCGGGGCGGGGGCGGCTCAGAACCGGCAGTGGTACAGCCGCCACGTGTCCCGGACCGCGGGCACCTTGGCCGCGGCCCGGGCGGCCAGCCGGTAGGCGGGCGGCAGTTTCTCGATCCCCGGGAGCTCCAGTGCGCTGACGTCCTCGACGATCTTCAGCCGGGGGCTCAGCGCGGCGATCCCCGCCCGGTCGGTGGCCCAGTGCACCTTCGCGCCGGCCTTCCGAAGCACCCGGCTGAGCCGCTGCGTACGGATGGCGAGGCTGCCGAAGACGTCGAAGGCCGCCGCCCCGTGCGGCGCGTGGACGATCAGCCGCCGCAGCAGCGCGGTGGCGTCCTCCTCGGTGAGGTACATCAGCAGCCCCTCGGCAACGATCATCGTCGGCCGGTCCGAGGGCACCTGGGCGATCCACGCCGGGTCGGTCACCGACGACGGGACGGCCGTGTAGTCGGCCGCCGGCTCCGGGTACAGCTCCCGGCGCAGGTCGATGACCTCGGGGAAGTCGACGTCGAACCAGCGCACTCCGGGGCCCGGGTTCAGCCGGTGGACGCGGGTGTCGAGGCCGCAGCCCAGATGCACCACCACCGCGTCGTCGTGCCGGTCCAGGAACTCTGCCGTCCAGCGGTCCAACTGGCGGGCGCGCAGGGCCACCGTGGCGGCGTCGCCGGCGCTCAGCCGCATCGCGTCGAAGTCGGAGTCGATCCGGCGGAGGGCGTCCAGGGCCATGGTGTCGCCGAGGATCGGATCGGGGGAGAGGCAGTCGACCGCGCGGGCGTGGAGCGTGGGGAGCAGGGTCTCCTTTGCGCCGGTCAGACGCACTTTGACGCCCGGACCGGCGGGGTGGGAGCTGCGCCCGGCGGGGCCGTCACTGGACCTGGGACTCGTCATACTCCACAAGCTACATAAGATTCAGAAAAACGTGAAGCCTGTGAGGGTTCAAGGTGCTACCCCCGCGCCGTCCCCACCGTCTCCGCATCGCGGATCCCCTCACCCTTGAACTCCGTGACGGAGGTCAGGAGCACCGCCGAGTCCTCGATGGCCTCCAGGCCGTGCCGTTCCTGCGGGATCACGGCGATCTGACCCGCTTTCAGCTCGGTGCCGTTGCCCGGCCCGGTCAGCCGGACCCGTCCCTTGAGGACCTGCAGACTGGCCGCCGGGGGCGCCTGGTGCTCGTCCAGCGAGGCCCCTGCGATCAGCGCGATCACGGTCTGCCGCAGCGGACCGTCGTGGACGAAGAGATGGGCGCTGCGGCCGTGTGCGGAGGCCCTGGCGTCGTCGAGCTGCTGGCGGGTGAGTACGTCGAGGTCGTCCATGATGCTCGCCTTTCGCATGCGTGCCGGCGGCCGGCCCCCTTCCATCGTTGCCGCTGTACCGGCGGATGCAACCGGGGAATTCGGCCCCGTGCGTCCGGGTGCATGCCCCCGCGGGGCGGCCCGTCAGCTGAGGGATGATCATCTCGGTCCGTACGATGCGGTCCGTACGATGCGGGCAGCCGTCCGTTGTCCCCCACCCGTGTGCCCACCATGTGCCCCCACCATGTCCCCCACCATGAAGGATGCGCCACCGTGGCCGATCCCACCGACCCGACCTCCCGCCCGGGCGAACCGCCCGTATCCACCGAGTTCCTGACCGTCATGACGACCATGGACAGCGAGGCCGCGGCCGAGCGCCTGGCCCGCGGCGCGATCGAGGGCCGGCTCGCCGCCTGTGCCCAGGTCGGCGCCCCGGTGACCTCGGTCTACCGCTGGAACGACGCGGTGGAGACCGCGCGGGAATGGCAAGTCTTGTTCAAGACGTCGCAGGCGCGCTACCCGGAGCTGGAGCGCTACCTCCTGGCGACGCACGATTACGACACCCCCGAGATCATCGCCACCCCGATCACCCGCGGCGGGGCCGGCTATCTGTCCTGGGTCGCAGAGGAGACGAGCTGACGTGGCGCGACACGCGAAGGTGCGGGCCGCGGGCCCGCTGCGCACCCCCCTGCTGACCCGCGGCGGCAGGGCCGTGACGGCGGCCCTGGGAATGGCGGTCTGCCTGGCCGCGGCGCCGGCCGGGCACGCGGCCGAACGCGTCCGGGGCGGCGCCGCCGTCGGCGACCGGCCGGCCCAGGCCCCCGACCGGCCGACCCGGGCTCCGGGCCGGCCGACCCAGGCCCCGGACGCGTCCTGGACCAGCCGGGACGCCGCCGCCTACTGGACGTCCGAGCGGATGGCCGCCGCCGCTCCGGCCGAGCACGACGCCGCGGGCGGAGCAGGGTCCTCCTCGGGAGCCGCACCGTCCGCTGCCGCGGCCAAACTCCCCGCCGCCGCCCGGCACTTCGACGGCATCCCGTCCGTCGGTGTGCTGTTCTCGGTGGACGGCGACGCCCGGGCCCACCACTGCACCGCGAGCGTCGTGCGCAGCCCGCACCGTAACCTGATCCTCACCGCGGGGCACTGCAACCCGGGCGACCGTGCCGCGTTCGTCCCGCAGTATCGTTCCGGCGCGCAGACCCAGCCGTACGGGGTGTGGGCGATCGACGAGTCCTTCGCCTACCCGGAGCGCGGCACCACCGGCGAGAAGTCCGACCTCGACTTCGCCTTCGCCACCGTGGAGCCGGACGCGGACGGCCGTGCCCTGGAGGACGTCACCGGCGGCAACGTCCTGGCCCCGACGCCCGGTTACGCCAACGACGTCACCGTCATCGGCTACCCCGCCGTCCGCAACGACCCGGAGGACCGGGCGGTGCGCTGCGCCGCCCGGACCTCCCGGCTGGCCGGCACCAGCCAACTCCGCATGGAGTGCGGCGGTTTCTTCGGCGGCACCTCGGGCAGCCCGTGGCTCGCCGGCTTCGACGAGCGGACCGGGACCGGCCGGGTCATCGGCCTGATCGGCGGCCTCAACGGCGGCGGTCCCAAGGGTCCGAACAGCGACCGGGTCTCCTACAGCCCCTACTTCGGGGAGAAGATCCTCAGCCTGTACGCCCGCGCGGCCAAGGCCTGAGCCGGGGCGGGGCGCTGCGCCGAGCAGCGCCCCCGTCACGCTTCAGCGCAGCGCCCCCCGTCACGTCTCAGCGCAGCGCCTCGGCCACGTTTCAGCGCAGTGCCTCCGTCACGCCCTTCTCGCGCGGGCCGAGGAACTGCGGATCGGGCCGCAGCAGCGCGTCCGCCGCCGCCTTCCCCGCCGCGAAGATCTCCCGCACACCGCCGTACGCCCAGGTCACATCGCGCTTGGCGGCGACCCCGACCCCGTAGGAGTCGATCCCGGCCGCCGCGCACAGTGCCAGCGCGCGGCGGATGTGGAAGCCCTGGCTGACCAGCACCGCCCGGTCCACGCCGAAGATCCGGCGGGCCCGGCTGCAGGAGTCCCAGGTGTCGAAGCCCGCGTAATCGCTGACGATCTTCCGGGCCGGGACGCCGTGGTGCAGCAGATAGCCGCGCATGGCGTCCGGTTCGTCGTAGTCGTGGCGGCTGTTGTCGCCGGTGACCAGGACGGCCCGGACGGTGCCCCGCCGGTAGAGCGCGGCGGCCGCGTCCAGCCGGTGGGCGAGGTACGGGGACGGTTTGCCGTCCCAGAGTCCCGCGCCGAAGACGATGGCGACCGGTGCGGCGGGGGCGTCGGCGACGGTTCGCACCCGGGGGCCGGCGGTGGCGTTGAGCCAGGTCGCGGGGGCCAGCGCGAGCACCGTTGCGGCCACCACGGCCTGGTAGGCGCGGCGCTGCCCGCGCCGGGTCCGCGGAAGCCGCAGCCGGGACACCCCGCCCCGTATGCGTCGCATCAGCCCTGCCACCGGCCCTCGCATGCCCGCCCCCGTCCCCGTTCCTGATCACCAGCGATCGCATCTGCTCGCGACAGATTGCGTGCGATCGTGTCTGATCGCGACAGTGTCTGCAGGCACCGACGCCCACCGGCCGATGATGGTTGCAGGGCCACCTGGCATCGTGGCCGACACCCCACCGCCGACGCCCCACCGCAGGCCACCTCGCCGACAACGGCCAACCGCCAACGGCCAACCGCCCACGGCATACCGCCCACCGCCGCCGTACGGCCCCGCCGCCGACACCGTACGGCCCTGGAGAGGACCGCACCACCCCGGGAGAGGACCGCGCCCCATGACCACCGAGCCCGAGCGCCTGCCCTTCTTCGTCTACGGAACCCTGCTCCCCGGCCAGGCCAACCACGCCTGGGCGCTCCGCGGCCGCACCGCCCACGAGGAACCGGCCCGGCTCACCGGCGCGCTGCTCTACGACGGCCCCGGCTACCCGTACGCGATACCCGGGCCGCCGGACGCGGTGGTGCACGGCGCGCTGATCCACCCCCGCGCCGCCGACTACGACGAGGTGCGGGCGGTGCTGGACCGGCTGGAGGACTACGCCCCCGGCGACCCGCGGAACCTCTACGAGCGGGTGGTCACCGAGGCGGCCCGCCCGGACGGCCGGACCGTACGGGCCTGGGTCTACCTGGCCGCCGCGCCGCTCGCCGCCCGGCTGCGCGCGACCGGCACGCCCATAGCGGGCGGCGACTGGCTGGCCGCCCGCGTGGCGCGCGTCCACCACCCGGTCGGTCCCGGTGCTCCCCACCACCCGGTGGGCTCCGGCGCTCCCACGGCTAATCTGGAAGAAGATCCCTCCCGTAGTACCGAGGGCCCTTCACCTACCGCAGAACAGGTCTGACCAGCGTGGCTTCCTCCCCGATCCCCTCCACCGACCGGCCGGCCCCCGGGCCGCTGCCCAAGGCGGAACTGCACCTGCACATCGAGGGCACGCTGGAGCCCGGACTGGCCTTCGCGCTCGCCCGGCGCAACGGCGTGCGGCTGCCCTACGCCACCGAGGACGAGCTGCGCCGCGCCTACTCCTTCGCGGACCTGCAGTCCTTCCTGGACCTGTACTACGCGCTGATGGACGTGCTGCGCACCGAGGACGACTTCGCCGACCTCGCGCACGCCTATCTGGCCCGCGCCAAGGAGCAGGGCGTACGGCACGCCGAGATCTTCTTCGACCCGCAGGCGCACACCGCGCGCGGCGTCGCGATCGGCACGGTGATCGACGGCCTGGCCCGGGCGCTGGACGCCGCCGAGGAGACGTACGGCATCAGCACCCGGCTGATCATGTGCTTCCTGCGGGACCAGAGCGCCGAGTCGGCCCTGGCCACCTTCGAGGCGGCCCGGCCGTATCTGCACCGGATCACCGCCGTCGGGCTGGACTCGGCCGAGGTCGGGCATCCGCCGGTGAAGTTCCGGGAGGTCTTCGCGCTGGCGAGGGAGGCCGGGCTCAAGTGCGTGGCGCACGCGGGCGAGGAGGGCCCGCCGGCGTACGTCTGGGAGGCCCTGGACGTCCTCGGCGTGGACCGGATCGACCACGGGGTGCGCTCCATGGAGGACGAGCACCTGGTCGCCCGCCTGGTGGCGGACCAGGTGCCGCTCACGGTCTGCCCGCTGTCGAACCTCCGCCTGCGGGTGGTCGACGACCTCGCCGACCACCCGCTGCCCGCGATGCTGTCCGCCGGGCTGCTGGTGACCGTCAACTCCGATGACCCGGCGTACTTCGGCGGCTACGCGGACGACAACTTCACCGCCGTACGCGACGCCCTCGGCCTGGACGACGCGACGCTGCGCAGGCTCGCCCGCAACTCCTTCCGCGCGTCCTTCCTGGACGAGCCGACGCGCGAGCGCTACCTGAAGGAGATCGACGCCCACGAGGCGGCCGCCAGCAAGACGGGCGAGGAAACCCGCGCGCCCGGAGGGGGCGCCGGGGAGGACGGCGCACACGGGGCGTAACGCCGGCGGCAGCCCTCCGGAACACGGAATTCCCAGCGGGGAAACGGCGACGCAACGCCCGGCTGCCACGCTCGGACCATGACGGTGCCGATACCGCAGCCCTCCGCCTCCGCCTCTCCCGCCCCGCTCGGTGCGGGAGACCTCGCCGCCGAGATCACCGCCCAGCTCAGCAGCCGGCTCCGCACGGTCCGGCCGTACGGCTTCCGGCCCCCGCGCCCGGCCGCGCCCACCCTCGTCGCCGTCGCGCACGGCAGCCGGGACCCGCGTGCCCTGCTGGCCGTCCGTGCGCTTCTCGACCGGGTCCGTGCGCTCCGCCCCGGCCTCCCCGTACGCCTTGCGCACATCGAGCTCAACCGCCCGCTGCTCGCCGACACCCTCGCCGAGCTGCGCGGCGGCGCCGTGCTCGTCCCCCTGCTTTTCGGCCACGGCTACCACGTCACCCACGACCTGCCCGCCGCCCTGGCGGCCGCACCCCACCTGACCGGCCGGATCGCCGCACCGCTCGGCCCGCACCCGCTGCTCGCCGAGGCGCTGCACGGCCGGCTGCTGGAGGCCGGCGCCGCGGCCGACCGGGAGAGCACGGCCGTGGTCCTGGCCGCCGCCGGCTCCCGCGCCGCCCGCTCCGCCCAGGACACCGAGCGCACCGCCCGGCTCCTCTCCGCCCGCCTCGGCGGCCTCCCCGTCGTCCCCGCGTACGCGTCCGCCGCCGCCCCGACCGTCGCCGAAGCGGTCCGGGCACTGACCGCCGACGGCCACGAGCGGATCGCGCTGGCGAGCTGCTTCACCGCCCCCGGCCGCTTCGCCACCCAGTGCGCGGCCGCCGCACCCGGCGTCGCCGCCGCGCCCCTGGGGGACCACCCCGCGCTGGCCCGCCTCGTACTGCACCGCTACGACCAGGCGCTCCTCACGCGCACCGGATCCGGCCCGGAGAGCACCAGGGCGGCTACCGTCGCTGTATGACGGGCACACGACCGACCATCACCGGCTACACCGCGGCCGATACCGAACGCTGGGTCCCCGAGCCCGACAAACGCCCGGGACGCACCGCCTTCCAGCGCGACCGCGCCCGGGTGCTGCACTCCGCCGCGCTGCGCCGACTGGCCGGAAAGACCCAGGTCGTCACCCCCGGCACGTCGACCCACGCCTGGGACGCCAGCCCGCGCACCCGGCTGACCCACTCCCTGGAATGCGCCCAGGTCGGCCGGGAACTGGGCGCCGCCCTCGGCTGCGACCCCGACCTGGTCGAGACCGCCTGTCTGGCGCACGACCTCGGCCACCCGCCCTTCGGCCACAACGGCGAACAGGCCCTCAACGAAGTCGCCGCGCCCTGCGGCGGCTTCGAGGGCAACGCCCAGTCGCTGCGGCTGCTGGCCCGTCTGGAGCCCAAGCGGTTCGTGCCCGCACCGGACGGCTCGGTGCTCAGCGTCGGCCTCAACCTCACCCGCGCCGCGCTCGACGCCGCCACCAAGTACCCCTGGCCGCGCGGTGCGCACCCCGCCGACCCTCACTCCCCGAAGTTCGGGGTCTACGAGGACGACCGGCCGGTCTTCGCCTGGTTCCGGCAGGACGCGCCCGACGCGGCACGCAGCTTCGAGGCGCAGGTCATGGACTGGTCCGACGACGTGGCGTATTCGGTGCACGACGTCGAGGACGGACTGCACGCCGGGCACCTCGACCCCAACGTCCTGCTCGCCGACCCCGAACGCGCCGAGATCTTCGCGGTCGCCGCCGAGCGCTACGCCCCGGGCGCCGGACCGGAGGAACTGGCCGCGGCGCTGGACCGCCTGCTGGAGCACGAGTGGTGGCCGCACGGCTACGACGGCAGCGCGCTCGCCCAGGCCCGCCTCAAGGACGCCACCAGCCAGCTGATCGGCCGTTTCTGCCTCGCCGCGGAGGGCGCGACGCGGGCCCGGTGGGGGAGCGGCCGGCTCACCCGCTACGGCGCGGAGCTGGTGGTTCCGGCCGAAACCCGGCTGGAATGCGCCGTTTTGAAAGCGGTCGCCGACCGGTACGTGATGCAGCGCCCGGACCAGGAGGCGCTGCGCGCCGACCAGCGCGTGGTCATCGCCGAACTCGCCGAGGCGCTGCTCGCCCGCGCCCCCGACGGCCTTGATCCGCAGTTCCGTTCGCTCTTCGAGGCGGCCCCCGACGACACCGCGCGGATGCGGGTCGTCATCGACCAGATCGCGGCCCTGACGGACACGACGGCCCGCTCCCTGCACGCCCGTCTCACCCGACGCCCCGGTAACAGGCGGGGCAACCCAGGGTGACCCTAGGGGGGAAGCCCCTCTTCCCCCCTCACGCTCCGTGCGGGACGCTCGAACCCGACCGTTTTCGAACGGCGAACACAGAGAACCCCGCCAACACCGCACACATCTATGGGGGAAAGCACACCGGGACAGCGCAGCGGGCCAGTACATCGGGCCGGCACACCCGGTCAGCACACGGGGGAAGGCACACCGGAACAACCAGACCGGCGGCACATCGGGGGCGTTTACGGACGCGGACGCGGACGTACGGCACCGCAACGAGGAGGAAGCAAGTGGTCGACGCACACCAGACGTTCGTCATCGTCGGGGGTGGCCTGGCCGGGGCGAAGGCCGCGGAGACGCTCCGCTCCGAGGGCTTCACCGGCCGGGTGATCCTCATCTGTGACGAGCGCGACCACCCGTACGAGCGCCCGCCGCTCTCCAAGGGGTACCTGCTCGGCAAGGAGGAGCGCGACAGCGTCTTCATCCACGAACCCGCCTGGTACGCCCAGGCCCACATCGAGCTCCACCTGGGCCAGCCCGCCGTCCACCTGGACCCCGCCGGCCGGACCGTCCGCCTGGGGGACGGCACCCTGATCGCCTACGACAAGCTGCTGCTGGCCACCGGCGCCGAACCGCGCCGCCTGGACATCCCCGGCACCGGCCTGGCCGGCGTGCACCACCTGCGCCGCCTGGCCCACGCCGAACGACTGCGCGGCGTCCTCGCCTCCCTCGGCCGCGAGAACGGCCAACTGGTCATCGCGGGCGCCGGCTGGATCGGCCTGGAGGTCGCCGCCGCGGCCCGCTCCTACGGCGCCGAGGTCACCGTCGTCGAACCCGCACCCACCGCGCTGCACGGCATCCTCGGCCCCGAACTCGGTGCCCTCTTCACCGACCTGCACCGCGAACACGGCGTCCGCTTCCACTTCGGCGCCCGCCTCACCGAAATCGTCGGCCAGGACGGCATGGTCCTCGCGGTCCGCACCGACGACGGCGAGGAACACCCCGCCCACGACGTGCTCGCCGCGATCGGCGCCGCCCCGCGCACCGCCCTCGCCGAGCAGGCCGGCCTCGACCTCGCCGACCCCCAGGCCGGCGGCGGCATCGCCGTCGACGCGGCACTGCGCACCTCCGACCCGTACGTCTACGCCGCCGGTGACGTCGCCGCCGCCGACCACCCGCTCCTCGACACCCGCATCCGCGTCGAGCACTGGGCCAACGCCCTCAACGGCGGCCCGGCCGCCGCCCGCGCCATGCTCGGCCAGGACATCAGCTACGACCGCGTCCCGTACTTCTTCTCCGACCAGTACGACGTCGGAATGGAGTACTCCGGCTACGCGCCGCCCGGCTCGTACGCCCAGGTCGTCTGCCGCGGCGACGTCGCCAAGCGGGAGTTCGTCGCCTTCTGGCTCGCCGCCGACGGCCGGCTGCTGGCGGGCATGAACGTCAACGTCTGGGACGTCGCCGAGACGATCCAGCAACTCATCCGCAGCGGTGCCCGGTTGGAACCCGCCGCACTGGCCGATCCGGATGTTCCGCTCGCCTCGCTGCTCCCGTAGCGTGCGCCCATGACGCAGCGCCCCAGCGGCCCCAGCGGCCGCCCCCGCCCCGCCGGCCCCGGCGCCCCGGACACCGTCACCCTCGACGACGTCCGGGACGCCGCCCGGCGGCTGGCGGGCGTCGCCCACCGCACGCCCGTCCTGCGCTCCCGCACCCTGGACGCGCTGGCCGGCACCGAGGCCTACCTCAAGTGCGAGAACTTCCAGCGCATCGGCGCCTTCAAGTTCCGCGGCGCCTACAACGCCCTCTCCCGGCTCTCCCCCGAACAGCTCGCCCGGGGAGTGGTCGCGTACTCCTCCGGCAACCACGCCCAGGCCGTCGCCCTGGCCGCCCGCGAACTGGGCAGCCACGCCGTCATCGTGATGCCCGAGGACTCCCCGCGCTCCAAGACGGACGCCACCGCCGGCTACGGCGCCGAGATCGTCCGCTACGACCGCTACACCGGCGACCGGGCCGCCCTCGCCCGGCAGCTCGCCGAGGACCGCGGACTGGCCCTGATCCCGCCGTACGAGCATCCGCACATCATCGCCGGCCAGGGCACCGCCGCCCTGGAACTGCTGGAGGAGACCGGCCCGCTCGACGCGCTCCTGGTGCCCGTCGGAGGCGGCGGCCTGATGGCCGGCTCGGCCACCGCCGCCACCGCGCTCGCCCCCGGCATCCGCATGATCGGCGTCGAGCCGGAGGCCGGCGACGACACCCGGCGCTCACTGGCCGCCGGCCACCCCGTCACCATCCCCGTCCCGCACACCATCGCCGACGGCCAGGCCGTCGACACCCCGGGCGCCCTGACCTTCGCGATCAACCAGCGCCTGCTCGACTCGGTGGTCCTGGTGACCGACGACGAGATCCGCGCCGCCATGACGTTCGCCTTCGAACGGCTGAAGATCGTCACCGAGCCCAGCGGCGCCAGCGCCCTGGCCGCCCTCCTCACCGGCCGGGCCGGCCCGCTCCCGCCCCGCACCGGCGTGATCATCTCCGGCGGCAACATCGGCCTCGACCGGTTCCTGGCGGTCATGGCGGGCGCGGCCGCGTGAGGCCTGCCCCGCGCCCCTGCCCGCCCCGACTCGGCGGGACGACCTGGCCCGATGCCCGCCGCCCCACACCCGGTCCGCCCGGCGCCGACGCGCACCCGGCCGGGACTGTCCGACCCCGGCCGTAGAATTCACGCGTGGCAGGCAGGATCAACGATGACGATGTGAAGGCGGTACGGGACGCGGTCCCGATCGACGCCGTCGTGTCCGAGTACCTCCAGCTCCGCAACGCCGGCGGCGGCAACCTCAAGGGCCTCTGCCCGTTCCACGACGAGAAGTCCCCGTCCTTCCACGTCAGCCCCGCCAAGGGCCTGTACCACTGCTTCGGCTGCCAGGAGGGCGGCGACACCGTCGACTTCATCATGAAGATCGACCACCTCTCCTTCGCTGAGACCATCGAGCGCCTTGCCTCCCAGGCCGGCATCACCCTGCGCTACGAAGAGGGCGGCTACACCCCCGGCCGCCAGCAGGGTGAGCGCACCCGCCTGGTGGAGGCCCACAAGGCCGCCGCCCAGTTCTACGTCGAACAGCTCGACAGCCCCGAGGCCGAGATCGGCCGCCGGTTCCTCGCCGAGCGCGGCTTCGACCAGGCCGCCGCCCAGCACTTCGGCGTCGGTTACAGCCCCGCCGGCTGGGACCACCTCACCCGCTTCCTGCGCGGCCGCGGCTTCACCGACAAGGAGCTGATCGTCTCCGGCCTCTCCCAGGACAGCCGCAGCGGCAAGCCCATCGACCGCTTCCGCGGCCGCCTGATGTGGCCGATCCGCGACATCGCCGGCGAGGTCGTCGGCTTCGGCGCCCGCAAGCTCCGCGACGACGACAACGGCCCCAAGTACCTCAACACCCCCGAGACCCCCCTCTACCGCAAGTCCCAGGTCCTCTATGGCATCGACCTCGCCAAGAAGGAGATCGCCAAGGGCAACCGCGCGGTCGTCGTCGAGGGCTACACCGACGTCATGGCCTGCCACCTGGCCGGCGTCACGACCGCCATCGCCACCTGCGGCACGTCCTTCGGCGAGGGCCACATCAAGATCCTCCGCCGGCTGCTGATGGACAACTCCGGCTCCGAGGTCGTCTTCACCTTCGACGGCGACGCCGCGGGCCAGAAGGCCGCCCTGCGCGCGTTCGAGGACGACCAGAAATTCGCCGCCCAGACCTCCATCGCCATCACCCCCGGCGGCATGGACCCCTGCGACCTGCGGCTCAACAAGGGCGACCAGGCCGTCGCCGACCTCGTCGAGTCCCGTACGCCGCTCTTCGAGTTCGCGCTGCGGCACGTCGTCTCCCGGCACAACCTCGACACCGCCGTCGGCCGGGCCGCCGCGCTCGACGAGGCCGCGCCCATCGTCGCCCACATCAAGAACAGCTCCATCCAGCACGAATCCGCCGTCCAGCTCGCCGGCATGCTCGGCATCCTGGACACCCAGTTCGTGGTCAAGCGGGTCGCGCAGCTCGCCCGCTGGGCCCGCGAACGCGGCCGCGACGGCACCGGCCCCGACCAGGGCCGCCGCCCCCGCCCCGGCGCCGCCCCGGCCGCCGCCGAGCCGCCCCACCCGGCCGTCCCGCGCGGCCCGGCCCTCAACCTCCGCAGCCCCGCCCACCGCGTCGAACGCGAACTCCTCAAGCTCGCCCTGCAGCGCCCCGACCTGGTCTCCCCGGCCTTCGACGCCTACGGGGCCGACGAGTTCACCGCGCCGCCCTACGCCGTGGTCCGCCAGTGCATCGAGGAGGCCGGCGGCGCCACGGCCGGCGCCGCCGACAACGGCTACATCGCGCGGGTACGCGAGGCCGCCCCCGACGACACCGTCCGCGCCATGATCACCGAACTCGCCGTCGAGCCCCTGCACACCCGCCGCGACCCCGACGAGGCCTACGCCGGCGTCCAGTTGGTCGCGGTCCGCCTCGCCGCCGTCAACCAACGCGTCGCCGAAATCCGCGGCACCCTCCAGCGCCTCGGCCCCCGCGCCGACCCCGACCACCTCGCCGCCGTCCAGAACGAACTCTGGGTCCTCCAGCAGTACGGCCAGTCCCTCCGCGAACGCGGCTACGCGGCGCTGTAAAACGCGACCATCCCCGGAATACCCCACCCCGCGGAATACCCCACCCCCTCCGCAGCGTTGTGGCCCCGCAGGGGGCCTTCGCGACCCCTAGGGGAGGCATTTGGCTACCCCCTAGGGACCCCGCCCCGCCCCCCGGCCTTCCCCCGCGTCCCGGCCTTCCCTCGCCCCCGCTCACCGGCCCCGGGCCCCGGCCCCGGGCCCCGGCCCCGGCTTCGGCCCCCGGCCCCGGGCCTCGCCCCCGCTCACCGGCCCCGGCCCCCGCCCCGCCCCCCCCACACCCCGCCGTAGCCGTCCGGTCACGGACCGGACTCAAAAAGTGGTCGCACGCCCCTCGTGGCGGGCGTGTGTCGTACTCCACACTGAGGAGCGGTGCCTGAGTCCTCGGAGCGCGGCGGGTCCGGTCGTACGCCACCGGAAACCCCCGCGGAACCGCTCTTGACGTACGGGACGGACGGCGGCTCGGCCGCAACCGTACCCGGCCTTTCTGCCGCCACCGCAGCGATCACCCTGGAGGTCGCCCCCGTGCAGACCCGGACCCTCGCCGACGCGCCGGCCGCCGCCCCGCAGCTCCCGCCACCCGTCGCGCCACCGGCCGCGGAGCCGGTCGCCGGGCCGCTGCTCGAACCGCCCGCCGAGCCCCTCACCGTCCCGCAGCAGGCCGAACCCCCCACCGCCGAAATGCTCCTGACCCTCGCCCCGGACGTCCTCGGCCCCCGGCCCGCCCCCGACCCGGAGCACGGGCCGGACTTCCCCACCGAGCCGGCCGCGGACGCAGCAGTGCAGGCAGAGGCAGCAGTACAGGCGGACGCGGAAGCGCAGGCGGTGGCGGAAGCGGAGCCGGAGCCGGAAGCGGAAGCGGAAGCGGAGCCCGAGCCCGGCCCGGCGCCCCGCGCCGATACGAGCAGCGGCCCCTCCTCCGACCTCTTCCGCCAGTACCTCCGCGAGATCGGCCGGATCCCGCTGCTCACCGCCGCCGAGGAGGTCGAGCTCGCCCGTCGCGTCGAGGCCGGCCTGTTCGCCGAGGAGAAGCTCACCCGCACCCCCGACCTGTCCTCCCAACTCGCCCATGACCTCGACAGGTTGGTGGTCCTCGGCCGGATGGCCAAACGCCGGCTGATCGAGGCCAACCTGCGCCTGGTGGTCTCCGTCGCCAAGCGTTACGTCGGCCGCGGCCTGACCATGCTCGACCTCGTCCAGGAGGGCAATCTCGGGCTGATCCGCGCCGTGGAGAAGTTCGACTACGCCCGCGGCTACAAGTTCTCCACCTACGCCACCTGGTGGATCCGCCAGGCGATGTCCCGCGCCCTCGCCGACCAGGCCAGGACCATCCGCGTCCCGGTCCACGTGGTCGAGCTGATCAACCGCGTGGTGCGGGCCCAGCGCCGGATGCTCCAGGAACGCGGCTACGAGCCGACCCCCGAGGAGGTCGCCACCCACCTCGGCCTGACCGAGGAACGGGTCGGCGAGGTGCTCCGGCTGGCCCAGGAACCGGTCTCGCTGCACGCCCCGGTCGGCGAGGAGGAGGACGTCGCCCTCGGCGACCTCATCGAGGACGGCGACGCCGCCTCACCCGTCGAATCCGCCGCGTTCCTGCTGCTCCGCGAGCACCTCGACGCGGTGCTGTCCACCCTCGGCGAACGCGAACGCAAGGTCGTCCAGCTCCGCTACGGCCTGGCCGACGGCCGCCCCCGCACGTTGGAGGAGATCGGCCGGATCTTCGGCGTCACCCGCGAACGGATACGGCAGATCGAGTCCAAGACCCTCAACAAACTCCGCGACCACGCCTTCGCCGACCAGCTCCGCGGCTACCTGGACTGAGCCACACCCGACGGAGCGACCGCGACCGTGCACGGCCCGGACCGGCACCGCCGCGGTGCCCATGCCGCTCGCGCGCCGATACGACCCGCGCGCCGATACGACCCGCGCGCCGATACGACCCGCGCGCCGATACGACCCGCGCGCCGATACGGCCCGCGCGCCGATACGGCCCGCGCGCCGCTCACGCCTCCCGCTGGAACGCCCCCGGATGGGTCTCGTCCCGCACCGCGGCGTACTGCTGACGCACGGCCTGGCCGACCGCCAGCTCCTCGCCCGGCTCGAAGACCTGGCTTGCGGCGGCCGGCCACTGCGGCGGATCGACCCAGGCGGACCCGCCGCCCGGTGCGGCCGGTGCCCCGGCGGCCGGCGTGAGCGTGCCGTGCGCCACCCCCCACGCCCAGGCCGCCTGCCGCGCCGCGCCCAGCGCCGCGTACTCGGCCGGCTGCGGCACCACGACCTGCACCCCGAACAGCGCCGGCGCGACCGTCTGCACCGCGGCCAGCTCCGCCGCCGCGCCCAGCAGGAACACCCGGCGCACCGCCACGCCCCGCCCGCGGAGGACGTCCAGCGCGTCGGCGAGCCCGCAGAGCATGCCCTCGACGGCGGCCCGCGCCAGATGCTCCGGCTTCATCGACTCGCGCCGCATCCCGTGCAACGACCCGGCGGTGTGCGGCAGATGAGGCGTCCGCTCGCCCTCCAGATAGGGCAGCAGCACCATGCCGTACGCACCGGGCGACGACTTCAGCGCCAGGTCGGACAGGCCCTGGAGGTCCGTCCCCAGCATCTCCGCGGCACCCCGCAGTACCCGCACCGCGTTGCTGGTGTGCACCACGGGCAGATGCCGCCCGGTGGCGTCGGCGAACGAGGTGATCGTGCCGCTCGGGTCGACCACCGCTTCGTGATGGATCCCGAACACCGACCCCGAGGCGCCCAGCGACATCACGGCGTCCCCCTCGCCGACGCCCAGCCCGAAGGCGGCCGCCATGGTCTCGCCCGTACCGGCCGAGATCAGCAGCCCCTCCGGGGTGAAACCGGCGGTCCCGGACGGACCCAGCACCTCCGGAAGCCGCACCTGATGGCCCAGTGCCAGCTCGACCAATTCCGGCCGGTACGAGGCGGTCGCCGCCGACCAGAAGCCCGTGCCCGAGGCCGCGCCCCGGTCCGTGGTCCGCCGCGCCGGCCGCCCCAGCAGCTGCCA
Source organism: Streptomyces sp. NPDC021749 (assembly GCF_040640655.1). Taxonomy (NCBI): domain Bacteria; kingdom Bacillati; phylum Actinomycetota; class Actinomycetes; order Kitasatosporales; family Streptomycetaceae; genus Streptomyces; species Streptomyces sp. NPDC021749. Next base: position 185,380 of record NZ_JBFACE010000003.1, read on the forward strand.
CACCAGCCAGTCGTGCGGCTGCATGACCTCCGCCACCCGGGCCGCGTGCTCCGGCTCCGTACGTGCCAGCCAGCGCAGCTTGGTCACCGGGTGCGCGGCCTGCGGCACCGCCCCGACGGCCTGCGCCCAGGCGGTGCGGCCGCCCAGCGAGTCCAGCAGGTCCGCCGCGGCGCTCTGGGCCCGCTTGTCATTGCCGACCAGCGCAGGACGGACGAGATTGCCCTCGGCGTCCAGCGGCAGCAGCCCGTGCTGCTGCGCCGTGACCCCGATGGCCTGTACGCCTTCCAGCAGCCCGTTGCCCGCGGCCTCCCCGAGTGACATCAGCCACGCCTGAGGGTCGGCGTCCGGCCCCTTCTCGACCGGGTGCGGGGCGTACCCCTGCCTGATGACGGCGCCCGTGTCGGCGTCGCAGACGACGATCCGTGTGCTCTCGGACGAACTGTCCAATCCGGCGACTATCCCCATGGCCCCAGATGATGCCCCATGGGATGCATAGGGAAAGAGTCAGGGTTTGCCCCAGCGGCCGCCGCCCGCCGTCCGCCACGGGGCCGTCGGGTCCGGGCCGTCGGGGCCGCCGCTCAGGTGTTGCTGGTGCCCCACTCGTCCTCGTCGGCGGAACGCTGCTCCCGCAGGGAACGCACCCGGTCGCTCACGGACGCCGGGAGCCGGTCCTCCACCTTGGCCGAGACCTTCCCGAACGCCTTGGCCGCGGCGTCCCGACCGGTCAGTGCGACCGACTCGGCGCTGTTGCGGACCGCCGGGTTCTGCGTGACCCGCTGGGCGGTCTTGCGGAGCTGCTCGTACCGTTCCCGGCCGGCCCGTGCACCGAGCACGTACCCCGTGGCCAGTCCCGCGATGAAAGTGAGCCGGTAGCGCATTGCTCCACCTTTCCCTGTGTTCGGTCCCCTCCGGTGCCCGTACGCACCGGATCGCCGGGCTCTGCCGCGCGCCTACCCTCCGGGGCCGCAGATCACCCGAGGTGACCTGAGGCGATACCGATTGGCGGAGCACCCCCCTGCTTGCGCTAATGTATGTGTCGCAGCGAGCGCCCGCCGTCCGGAGACCCGGACAGCGATGCATTCGAGGCACACGAAGCAATCCCCTGTAGCTCAATTGGCAGAGCAGCCGGCTGTTAACCGGCAGGTTACTGGTTCGAGTCCAGTCGGGGGAGCTCAATCCCCTGTAGCTCAATTGGCAGAGCATTCGGCTGTTAACCGGAGGGTTACTGGTTCGAGTCCAGTCGGGGGAGCAGAGCGAGGAAGGGTCCCGGAAGGGGCCCTTTTTCGTGCGCCACGGAACCAAACCCCGGTGATCGAAGTCCTCTTGGGCATGCAAGGTCGCGGAACGGCAGCCCTCACGGGCAGCAGATCGTATGAGCGGCTATGCTGCGGCAGACGGCGCGCACAAATGTGCGCGACGCGCCGTGAGGGGCGGTAGCTCAGCCGGTTAGAGCAGCGGACTCATAATCCGTCGGCCGTGGGTTCGAGTCCCACCCGCCCCACCGAGAGCAGGTCAGAGAAACGTTCTGACCTGCGGAAACGTCTCTTCGGTCAAGTTGGGTCTCGAACTCTGGCCCAACGGAGAGAATCCGCTGCTCACAGGCGTTGACGGAGGCCCTTGCGCTGTACTCGGTCGACTCCGTACAACCTCCTGACGTGCAGCGATGCAAGCGGCTCCGTGTGCCGGGGGTCGTGTCACGGCACCGTGGAACAAGATCGAGTGGACGTGCAGTGGACACGAGGGCACGGAGCTGGTCGGAGCGGGGGCACGTGTACCCGCTTCGCCGTCTCGATTCCACGGCGCGGCCTCGAACATCGCAGCGAGCACCGCAATGCGGGGCGTCACGTCTTGACCCCCGTCCTGCGCACGGCGAGCTACGGGCGCTGTCCTTCTACGGCATCAGGGCCGGCCATACCGAGGCCGTGCCGCTGGTCTCCCGGTCGGCGACCGAGTCCAGCAGTGTGACCAGGCGCGCGGTGGGAGCACCGGTGACGACGGCGGTCAGGTCGGCGCCGAACCGGGCCGTCGCGGTGGCCGCGGGAAGCAGGCGGAGGCAGGCGGCGGCCAGTTCCTTGGCGTCGCCGGTCAGCAGAGCGGCGCCAAGGGGGGACAGGGCACCGCGGGCGAGGACGCCGAGCAGCTCCGCCTCCCGGATCACGGTGGCGAACGGTGTCGCATCCTGCGGCAGCAGCTCGGCGAGCGGACGTGACCAGTGGGTCAGGGGGCCCAGGTCCGCCGGGTTCTTCGCACCCTGTCCGGCGGGGAGCCGGGAGGCGGCGCTGAGCAGCCCCTGCCGGGCCTGGAGACAGCCGGTGCAGGGCGGCGCCCCGGCCAGGGCGGGCAGCGCCTTGTTGTCCTCGTCGCGGGCCTGGGACGGAGTGAGGGCGAGGGGCCACCAGGCGTGCAGCAGTACCGGGAGCCGCTCCGCGGGCTCCAGATGCGCCCAGCTCCCATAGGAGTCGGTGGCTACGACCCTGTCCCCGTCAGGGGCCAACAGCCCGGCCTCGTACGCGGTTTCCAGGGCGAGGCGCACGACGGCCTCCTCGCAGCGTGCCGCCTTGGCCGCCCGGGTCAGCTGGCGCGCTCCGACTCCACCGGACTTGAGCCGGGCGGGCGGGTCCGTCGCGCACACCGACAGGACCGAGGCGGCGTGGGCGGCGAACACGGTGGCCGCGGCGGACGCCTCCGCGTCAACCTTCGCAGGCGGGACGGGTGTCAGGGGCGGGGTGGGCGGCACGGGGGCGAAGGGAGCGTGCCAGCCGGGTCCGCGCAGGGCGCGCGCCACCTCGGCGGGCATCCGGACCGGGCCGTGGCCATAACGTCTCCGGACCAGCAGTCCGCGCTCCAGTGCCCAGCGCGCACCCGGCTCTGGAGCGGGTTCCGGGGTTCCGAAGACGATGGAGGGCTGCGGTCGGTACTCGGGGTCCGCGCGGCGCTGAAGCAGTTTCCGGGTGTCCGCCGGGGCCCGTCCGATCACGTCGGCCAGGCGCTGAGGGTCGCCGTGGTGTTCCAGGAGAGCCGCGAGGCGCTGTGGCTTGGTCGTGGGTGGCCGCACGCCCAGTGCCACGAGCACGCGGCGCAGGTCGTCGGACGTCGCGTCCTTGAGCAGCCCCGCCAGAGGGACGTCGAGTCCGAGCGGTGCGCTCCACGCCCCCCGCAGCGGCGCGGCCATATGCAGCGTGTCCCCGCTGTCCGGCCAGACCAGCGCATGCGTGGCGAGCAAGTGAAGTGCCGCTTCCAGACCTTGAGCGGCCTCACCCTCCGTTGCGCCCAGCAGATCCGCAAGGGCGTCGCGCCGAGCCGGTGTCCCCAGCGCGGCGAGCGCCTCGGCCGCCTGCAGCGCGGGCAGCGGGATCCGGGGGAGCGCCACGGCCACTGAGCCCGGGCGCTGCAGACGATTGGCCAGGTCACTCATCGAGCGGGGCTCCGGTGGGGACGCGGCGTCCGGGCGTGCCTCCAGCACCTGCGCCAGGTGTACGGCATCGAGGCGGTGCAGCCATGCGGCCGGGGGCGAAGCGTCGGATGTCACTGATCAGGGCAACCTTGCCTTGGGAACGTGCAGGCTCGTGGTGACCGACCCATGGGGTGCATGGCCATACCGCCCCCAGCATGGCGGATCGGGCCCGGGGTACGGGCGCGAACGGGTCGCCGTGGCACATCAGGGCGCGACGCATCGCATGTTGGTGATGTATGTTAGTTATGTACATCATGTCCTCTCGGCGTTGGGGTGGCCGTATGTCCGTGACCCAGATCGATCTTGATGACGAGGCGCTGGCCGAGGCGATGCGCCTGATGGGGGCGTCCACGAAGAAGGAGACGGTCAATGCGGCCCTGAGGGACTACGTAGCCCGGATCAGGCGACTGGAGGCGGCGGAGAAGCTGGCCGCACGCGGTGAGCGAGGCGAGTTCGACGCCGCGGCGGCCGCGCACGAGGCCCGTAAGCATGCCCGTCGGGCGGCCTTCGAGTGATCACCTATCTTCTCGACACCTCGGCCCTGTGGCACCTCTTCCGCACTCCCGGGGCCCTGCGTCCCTGGGAGGGGCATATCGCCGCCGGGGTGTTCCACATCTGCGAGCCCACCCGTACCGAGTTCTTGTACTCGGCCACGGGGCCAGTGCACCGGGATGAACTCGCCGAGGAGTTGGACGCGTTGTGCGGGCTCTCCCCGGTGCCGAAGAACGCCTGGCGCTGGGTGGACACCGCCCAGTACAAGCTCACTCAGCGCGGCCAGCATCGCTCTGCGGGTGCTGTCGACCTTCTGGTCTGCGCGACAGCGGTCCACCACGGCCACACCGTGCTCCACGTGGACAACGACTTCGCCGCCGTGGCCGCGGTGCTCAAGGAAGTGGAACAGCGGGACGCGCGAGCCTGATCACACCTGGTACCTCAATGTGGAGCTTGGGCCATGATTGCCGTGGTGCGGTGTGCGTCGGGAACAATGCCGAGACGATGACATCGCAGCCTGTCGAGCCCGATCGCACCGAGTCCGCGGAATCCTCCGGGCGTGCCGACCCCTCCGGCCATGCCTCGTACGCTCCTTTCGCGCACCTCACCGCGCCCAACAGCGCCCTCTACCGCGACGTGATGGGGGCGTTCCTGGCGGCCAAGGAGCGGTTCGCGGTGCATCTGCGGCCCGAGGACGTGCAGGCGGCGCTGCCCCCTCAGCGGCGGCCCGCAGCCCTGGACGCCGTGGTCAAGGCGCTGGACAGCCTCGTCGAGTGGGGCAATCTGCGCGCGGACCCGGACACCTCGCGAGTCACGGCGGTCGAGGACTTCTACCGCAAGCGGTTCATCTACCAGCTCACACAGGCCGGCGAGGCCGCCGAGCAGGCGCTGTCCGCGTACGACGAGGCGCTGGGACGGCGCGGCGCGCTGCAGGCGGTGGCGCTGCACGACATCGTCACGCAACTGCGGGCCCTGCTGGTGATCGCTGCCGAGAGGGGGGAGGGGCAGCCGGACGCGGCCAAGGCACACCTGGCGCTGTCCACGCTGACCGGCCGGTTCGAGGCGCTGGCCGAGAACGCGCGGGCGTTCATGGGATCGCTGCAGCGCACCATCGACCTGCACGGCGTCGAGGTGGAGGTCTTCCTCGCCTACAAGGACCGGCTGATCCAGTACCTGGAGCGGTTCATCCAGGATCTGATCACTCTCGGCGGGCGGATCGCCCTGCTCATCGGGGAACTGGATGAGCAGGGACGGGTCGGCGCCCTGCTGCGGCTGGCGGCGGCGCGGGAGGCGGCCGACGCCGCCCCGGACGAGGCCGAGAGCGCCGAGGCGCGGGCGTACGCACGATGGGCGGCGAAGTGGGCGGGCCTTGCCGCCTGGTTCGTGTCGGCGGACGGCCGCGAGTCCCAAGCCCGGCTGCTGCGCGGACGCGCCCTCGGGGCGATCCCGCAACTCCTCGCCGTCGTACGGCAGTTGAATGAGCGGCGGGCCGGGCGTTCGGACCGGTCGGCGGACTTCCGCACGTTGGCCCGCTGGTTCGCCGAGGCCCCCGACGACGCGGCGCGGCACCGGCTGTGGCGCGCCGCCTTCGGCCTGTATCCCGCCCGGCATCTCACCGTCGACGCCGACACGCTCGCCGAGCGCACCGCCCACCCGGTGGCCGCGTCCACCCCGTGGGCCGAGGCCGAGCCCCTGCGGATGAGCCCGCAGCTGCGCCGCACCGGCAGCTATGAGCGGCGTGGCAAGCCCCGCAAGGTGCAGGACCGATCTGAACCGCGGCGGCAGCTCGCCGAGATCGCCGCCAAGCAGGCGGAGGAGATCACCGCCGCCCGCGCCCGGCTGGCGACGGACGGCACCACCCGGCTGTCCGCACTGGGAGAGCTCGACCCGGTGGCCTTCGGCCTGCTCCTGCGCCTGCTCGGCGACGCCCTGGCCACCTGGCGGCCCGGCATGACGACGACCGCCGCCACCAGCAACGACGGCACGATGGAGATCCTGCTGACCGCGCTGACCGACGGTACGACGGCCGAGATCCGCAACCCGGGTGGCGTGTTCCGCGGCCCCGACCACCTCGTCGAGATCACCGACCTCACCACCGGCACCCCCGCACGGGAGGCGCGATGACCACCCTCCTGGGCGAGGTCCTGGACAGCCGGCGCACCGCCGAGCTCCACAAGGCCGCCCGCGCCCTGCTGAAGGAGCCGCTGCTGCTCGCGCACGGCCCGGACGCCGACGCCTATCGCCTCGTGCGCCAGTACACCGCCGAACTGCGCGACTGGTTCGACCGCAACACCGGCTGGTCGCTGCGGGTGGACGCGGAGGCCGCCCGGCTGCGAAAGACGCCCGGCACCCCCGCCGATCCGACCCATCCGGCGCGGGAGGCGTCCCGCGCCGGTGCCCCGTTCACCCGCCGACGCTATGTGCTGCTGTGTCTGGCGCTCGCCGCACTGGAGCGCGGGGAGGCGCAGATCGCGCTCGGCCGCCTCGCCGAACAAGTGGTTCTCGACGCCGCCGACCCGCACCTGGCCGCCGCCGGGATCGAGTTCACGCTGGAGCGGCGCGACGAGCGCCTGGACCTCGCCGCCGTCGTACGGCTGCTGCTGCGCCACGGTGTGCTGCGGCGGGTCGCCGGGGACGAGGACGCCTACGTCAGCGGGACGGGCGACGTGCTCTACGACGTCCAGCGCCGTGTCCTCGCCGGACTGCTCGCCGCCCGCCACGGCCCGTCGACGATCACCGCCGACGGTTTCGAGGAGCGGCTGGCCCGGCTCACCGCGGAGAGCGCCCTGGACAGCGAAGAGCTGCGGTTCCGCGCGATCCGCCAGAAGCTCACCCGCCGCCTCCTCGACGACCCGGTGCTGTACTACGACGAGCTGACCGACGAGGAACTCGCCTACCTGACCCGCCAGCGGGCCTTCCTCACCGCACGCGTCGGCGAACTGACCGGCCTGGTGGCGGAGGTGCGGGCCGAGGGCATCGCCATGGTCGACCCCCAGGACGACCTCACCGACGTAAGGATGCCCGAACAGGGCACTCACGGGCACGTCACCCTGCTGCTCGCCGAGCACCTCGCGGCGGCGGGCGGCGAGGTGAGCCGCGAAGAGCTCGAACACCGGGTGCGGGAACTCGCCGCCGAACACGGCGGGTTCTGGTCCAAGAGCGCCAAGCAGCCCGGCGCGGAAGGGGAGCTGGTCGAGCAGGCGCTGGCCAAGCTGACCGCGCTCGCCCTGGTGACCCGCACCCCCACCGGCGTCGCTCCGCTGCCCGCGCTCGCCCGGTACGCGGTCGGCGACACCGTCGTGGTGGAGCCGGGCCGCAGTACCCCCCGTACCTCCCGTGTCTCCCAGAGAAAGGCACCGCAGCCGTGACCGCTCTGCCCCAGCCCGCCCCCGGCCGCTGGCGACCGCTGCGCATCGGCCTGGTCGACCTCTTCTACTACGACGCCGAGGAGTTCTGGTTCCGCGACGGGCGGCTGCTGCTGCGCGGCAACAACGGCACCGGAAAGTCCAAGGTCCTCGCCCTCACCCTTCCCTTCCTCCTCGACGGCGACCTGTCCGCGCGCCGCGTGGAGCCCGACGCCGACCCGGGCAAGCGGATGGAGTGGAACCTGCTGCTCGGCGGGGAACATCCGCACCCCGAGCGGCTCGGCTACACCTGGATCGAGTTCGGCCGCGTCGAGGAGGACACCGGACATGCCCGCTTCCGCACCCTCGCCTGCGGGCTGAAGGCGGTGGCGGGCCGCGGCATCGCCCGCCACTGGTACGCAGTCACCGACCAGCGCGTCGGCGAGGAGCTGAGCCTGCTGGACGCTACCGGCACCGCGCTGTCGCGGGACCGGCTCGCGGAGGCCATCGCCGGGCGCGGCATGGTGTACGACACGGCCACGGGGTACCGCAGGGCGGTGGACGAGGCTTTGTTCGGCCTCGGCGAGCGGCGCTACGCCGCACTCGTCGACCTGCTCATCCAGCTGCGCCAGCCGCAGCTGTCGAAACGGCCCAACGAGGCCGCGCTGTCCCGGGCGCTGACCGAGGCGCTGCCGCCGATGGACCAGGCGGTGGTCGCGGACGTGGCCGAGGCGTTCCGGTCCCTGGACGAAGAGAAGGAGGAACTGCGAGCCGCCGCCGAGGCCGAGCGGGCCGCCTCCGCGTTCCTGGACCACTACCGCCGCTACGCCCGCGTCGCGACGAGGCGCCGGGCCCGGCTGCCCCGCAGCGAGCACGCACGCTACGAGCAGCTCCACCGCGACCTGGCGCAGGCCCGCGCAGAGCAGGAGGAGGCCGAGCGCGACCGGGCGGAGGCCGCCGAGCGGATCGCTCAGATGGAGCAGACCGCCACCCGTCTGAGGGCGCAGGAGGCGGCACTGCGCGAGGGCCCCGAGATGCGCAGTGCCCGGGAGCTGGAGCAGGCGGCGGCCGACGCGCGCCGCACCGTCGGCGAGCTGGCCCGTGCCCAGGCCGACCGGGACGAGGCGACCCAGGCCCACACCCGGGCACTCGGCCGCCTCGAGGTGGCCCGGCGACGCCTCGACGCGGCCGAGGAGCAGGTCAAGGACACGCTCACCCGCGAGCGGGAAGCGGCAGGGGCGGCCCGTCTCGACGGCGAGCTGCGCACCGGCGACGTGCCGGAGAGCGAGCTGCGGCGTACAGCCGAGGAGGCGGTGGCCCGCAGGCGCCGCACCATCGGGCATATGGAGGAGTTGGCGGCGAGCGCCGACGAGGCCGCCGCCGAGCGGCGCGCCGCCGCCCGCCGCCTGGACGACGCCGAGACCGAGCTCGGCCACACCGTGCGGCGGCAGGCCGAGGCCGAGGAGCGGGCCGCCGAGGCGGGCCGGTGCCTCGTCGACCGCGTCCGCACGCACCTGGACGCCTGCCAGGAACTGGCCGTCGCCGACCCGGCCGGACTGCTGGATGCCGTGCAGGACTGGGTCACCCACTGCCAGGGCCCGTATCCGGCGCGGGAACGGGCGGGTGAGGTACACCGCGAGCGGGCGGCGCGCCTGGCCGACCGTACGGCCGTCCTCGGACAGGAACTCGCCGCGCTCCGGGCCCGGCACGCCGAGGCCGAGCGGGAGCTGGCCGAGCTGGAGGCAGGCGGCCAGCGCGGACCGACGGTACCCCACACCCGTACGCCCGGCGTCCGCGAGCAGGCGCCCGGCGCACCGCTGTGGCGGCTGGTGGACTTCCGCGACCATGTCGGAGCCGACGAACGCGCGGGTCTGGAGGCAGCGTTGGAGGCCTCCGGCCTCCTGGACGCCTGGGTACGCCCCGACGGCACTGCCGTACACGCGGACGGGCACGACGTCCTGCTGTCGCCGGGTGCCCCCCTGAACGGACCGACACTCGCCGACGTGCTGCGGCCCGCCGTCGACCACGGTGACGCACGGGCCCTCGAGGCCGGCGAGGAGACCGTCGCCCGGCTGCTGGCGGCCGTGGGCCTCGGCTCCGGATGGGGGTCCCCCCGCTCGAGCGAAGTCGAGAGTGGGGGAGACACCTGGGTGGTGGCCGACGGCCGTTTCCGCGTCGGGGCGCTGACCGGCAGCTGGTCGAAACCGGCGGCCGTGTACGTCGGCGAGGGCGCCCGCGAGGAGGCGCGCCGGGCCCGGATCGCCGCCCTGCGCACCGAACTCGGCGCCCTGTCGGACGAGATGGCCCAGCTCGCCGCCGAGCGTACCGCCGTCGACCGGCGCCGCGACATCCTCGACGCCGAGTTGGCCACCGTCCCCGACGACGCCGCCCTGCGTCATGCGCACGCCCTCACCGGTGCCGCCGCGGACGCCGCGCACCGGGCCCGTGCTCGCCGCGACGAACGCGCGGCCGAACAGGAGGAGGCGGCCCGGCGCGAGGCCGAGGCCGCCACCGAACTCGCCGAGACCGCCGCTGCGATGAACCTGCCCGCGGACCGGGCGGGCCTGGCCACCGTCCGCCAGGCCCTGGCCGACTACACCGCCGTCCTCGCCGCCCTGTGGCCCGCTCTGCGGGAGCGTGCCGACGCGGCGCGCGCCCTGGCCGACGAGCGCGCCGAGGCCGAGCGGGCCGGCACCCGGGTGGCCGAACTGACCCTGCGCGCCGAGGAGTCCGCCCGACTCGCCGCCGCCGCGGATGAACGCCACACCACCCTGCGCTCGACCGTGGGCGCCGCCGTCGCGGAGCTTCAGCGACGCCTCGTCGAGACCACCGACGCGCTGGCCGCGTGCGAGAGCGACCACCGGCGGGCCCGCGAGGCGCACACCGCCGCCGACCGGCGCGCCCATCTCGCCCAGGGGCACATCGAACGCCTTGAGGTGGACGTCCGCGAGGCGACCGCGGCCCGCGCCGAGGCCATCGCCGCCCTCCAGCGGTTCGCGGCCACCGGCCTGCTGTCCGTCGCCCTGCCCGAGGCCGCCGTACCCCCGCTCGGCGCCGGGCCGTGGGCCGCCACTCCGGCCGTCGCCCTCGCCCGTTCCATCGAGGCGGAACTGTCCGGCACCGACGACTCCGACGGCGCCTGGGAGCGCGTCCAGAAGCGGCTCAGCGAGGAGTACAAGAAGCTCCAGGACGCCCTCTCCCGGGGAGGACACGGCGCCTCCGCCCGGATGGTCGAGGACGGCATGGTCGTCGAGATCGTTTACCAGGGCCGTGAGCGGGCCGTCCCCGAGCTCGTCGTGGCCCTCGCCGCGGAGGTTGCCGAGCTGACCCGCATCCTGTCCGCTCACGAACGCGAGATCCTCGAAACCCACCTGCTCACCGAGGTCGCCGGCACCCTGCAGGAGCTGATCGGCGCCGCCGAGCGGCAGGTACGGGCCATGAACGCCGAACTCCAGGAACGGCCCACCTCCACGGGCATGAGGCTGCGCCTCGTCTGGCGCCCCTCGCGCAAGGCCCCTGCCGGGCTTGCCCAGGTCCGCGAGCGACTGCGCCAGTCCGCCGACGCCTGGACGATCGAGGACCGGGCCGCGGTCGGTGAGTTCCTGCAGGCCGAGATCGCCCGCAGGCAGGCCGACGACACCGCGGGCAGCTGGCTGGAGGTGCTCACCGCAGCCCTCGACCACCGCGGCTGGCACGAGTTCGGCATCGAACGCCATCAGCACGGCAAGTGGGTCCCGGCCACCGGCCCCGCCTCCGGCGGCGAACGCGTCCTCGCCGTGAGCGTGCCGCTGTTCGCGGCGGCCTCCTCGCACTACGCCACAGCCGCCCCCCACGCCCCGCGCCTGGTCACCCTGGACGAGGCCTTCGCCGGTGTCGACGACGACTCCCGCGCCAAGTGCCTGGGCCTGCTGCACGCCTTCGACCTGGACGTCGTCATGACCAGCGAACGCGAATGGGCCTGCTACCCGCAGGTCCCCGGCATCGCCATCGCCCAGCTGTCCCGCGTCGACGAGATCCCGGCGGTCCTGGTGACCCGCTGGGAATGGGACGGCGCCGAGCGTGTGCGGGGCACAGAGCCGGACCACGGGCTCGTGTCCCTCCCCGAGCAGGCCGTCGCGCCCGCTGCCGAGAGCCAGGACGCACTTTGGAGGTGAACGAGGAGGTGACGCCCGGCATGGGCACGCCACAGCCGCCCACCGCGCCCGTCGACCGCGAACGCCTGGCCCGCCTGCTCGGCGGCTCCGACCTCGCCTGGCTGGTCGACCGGGTACGCCGCCGCATGGCACGGGACGAACCCCTCACCGGCCTGGTCACCCTGGCCGCCCCCACCGCCGCGCAGCGCGCCGCGGCCGAACGCCTGCTGGGCCGTGCCCCCGGCGCCGGTCGTTCGCTGAGCCTGCGCCTCGACGCGGTGGACGCCGTGCTGCGGCGCTCCGGCGCCAGTCCCGACGGCCTGGCCGCCGCCGTCACCGCCCTCACCGGCCCCGTCACCCGGCTCACGGACGTACGGGAGCAGGAGGAGAAGGCCTGGCGGGAGGCGTACGTCCCGCTCGACGCCCTGATCCGCACCAGCAGACCCGACCTCGCCGACTGGGCCGACCGGTTGCGCTGCGACGGCCTCGTACGCCGGCTCGCCCGCACCCCGCACGCGGCGAAAAGACTGCTCGGCGACACCGCCGAGGCGCTGCGTCGGCTGCCCGCCGATCCAGCCATCTCCCTCTCCGCCTTCGCCGCCACCGCCCTCGGCGACGCCCACGCCCTGGACGACGGCACGCCGCTCGCCACCCTCGTCCTGTCCGGCGCCCGGGCCATGACCGGCTTCCCCGACGGCGGCGGAGCCGAGTGGCGCCGCGAGGCCTGGGCCTCGGCCGGGCTCCTCAAGGACGCCCTCTCCTCCACCGTTCTCACCCTCGGGCTGCGCGGCACTCCCGCCCTCGACTGGGCCGCGGAGGCGGGCGAACCCGCTGTGCTGACCCTGCGTCAGCTCACGCGCACCCCGCCCCGCACGGCACCCGACCCGGTGCACGTCTGCGAGAATCCGGCCGTCCTGGCCACCGCGGCCGACACCCTGGGTGCCTCCTGCCCGCCCCTGGTCTGTCTCCAGGGCCAGCCCTCGGCCGCCGCCCTCACCCTGCTGCGCCACCTGCACAACCACGGCACAGCCCTGCGCTACCACGGCGACTTCGACTGGGGCGGCCTGCGCATCGCCACCGCGCTGCTGCACCGCGTGCCGTGGCGGCCCTGGCGCTACACGGCCGCCGACTACCGAGCCGCGACTGCCACCGTCCCCCTGGCCCCACCGCTGACCGGCACACCCGCCACCGCGGCGTGGGACCCGGACCTGCGCCCGGCTCTCACCGAATTCGGCGTGCGCATCGAGGAAGAGGTTCTGCTCGACGATCTGCTGGCCGACCTCGCGCGGTGAGATGCGCGGTAAGACGCCGGCGATACCTGCTCCCGGCCGCAGGGGCGCTCCCCACCTTCGCCCCTGCGGGCACGGCCGTAGTCCGGTCGGGAAGCCGCTGAGCCACCGAGATGGGTGCGTCGCGTGCACGGGTGCTCCGCGCAGGACCGGTCGACGGAGCGTGCAGGCGTCGGTCTCCGGTAAGGCACTCCGCTGCGTCGGCGTTCAACCTCCTTCCCCCCTCGAATGCCTCGGCCTGCGAGCACGGCTCGCCGTGCCGTCAATGCGGGGGATGGGAACGGGCACCGGTGGACTCGTAGTGGACACGCAGTGGACGGAAGGACCCGCAAGGATCAGGAAGCCGGCGGAGCCGGACGGCAGCCAGTGGGGCTCCTGCCTGGGGATATGGGAAGCCCAAGGCAAGATCGGTGAGAGATCGGAAGATCCGAAAAGGACTCATAATCCGTCGGCCGTGGGTTCGAGTCCCACCCGCCCCACCACAGCCTGTTGGAGCAGGAGTGATCGCTCCGGGCGGCGCACGGCAGGAAGGGCCCTCACAGTGCAGGTGAGGGCCCTTTTCGTTGCCGGCGACTCGTGGCTACGGCGTGGTGTGTCGGCGGCTTCGGCGGTGGGTGGTCGGGCCGCCGAGCGGGGGGGCGAGGCCGGGCGGTCGCCCTGATGGCCGCGGCGCGGGCCTCAGATGATCGGGGGGCGGCCGAGGCGGGTCATGCGCCAGACCGTGCGCCAGCGCATCGGGCGGCGCGGGCCGCAGGGGGTGCGGACGCCTTCGGTGAAGCCGGCGGCCCAGGCCCGTAGACCCGCCACCGAGCGGCTGCGGACGGCCGTCAGTGCGGCCCATACGCCGAGGTAGGCCGGCACCAGCAGCGCCGGGAGGTGGCGTTTGGCCAGCCAGACGCGGTTGCGGGCGACCATGCGGTGGTAGACCGCGTGCCGGGTGGGGGAGGTGTACGGGTGCTGCAGCACGATCTCCGGGGCGTAGCGGATGTGCCAGCCGTCGTCCAGGGCCCGCCAGGCGAGGTCGGTCTCCTCGTGCGCGTAGAAGAAGTCGTCCGGCCAGCCGCCGATGCGGTCCAGCATGCGCAGGGAGAGGGAGTGGCCGCCGCCGAGGAAGGTGGTGACCAGGCCGCCGCGCGCGGGGTCGCCGACCCGTAGGCGGGGGATGTGCCGGCGCTGCGTACGGCCCCGTTCGTCGGCGATGCGGAAGCTGACGATGCCCAACCGGGGGTCGGCGGTGTGCAGTTCCGCGAGCCGGCGGAAGACGTCCGGGCTGATCAGCAGGCCGTCGTCGTCGAGATCGACCACCAGGTCGACGTCCCCGAGCTTGCGCAGTTCGTCCAGGGCGACGTTTCTGCCGCCGGCGACGCCGAGGTTCTCGCTCAGCTCGATGCCCACGGCGCCGTGCGGCAGGGGCGGCAGCGGTGAGCCGTTCCCGACCACCACGACGTGGGTCGGCGCGAGGTCCTGCTTGGCGACCGAATCCAGCAACGCCTGGAGTTCGGCGGGGCGGTTTCCCATGGTGAGGATGGCGACGCCTACGCGCAGATGGGGCACGGGAGGAGGCTCCGTTCTCGGCGGTCCCGCGGAGGGCGGCCCCGGCGGTCCGGGGCGTTCCGGTGCGGCGCTCCGGGGCGGTTCTGGTGGGGCGTTCCGGGCGGGCCGGTGGTCGTTCCGGGGTGGTTCGGGTGGGGCGTTCCGGGCGAATCGTTCCGGATGCTAGCCGTCGGGCGGGGCGGCTGCGGGCTGCGGTGCCTGTGCCGCGACATTTCGTCCCGGGGAGTGCGGGCGCACGATGGAAGGGGTGGGGAATCCGGTAACGACCAGGGGGTGGAGGGAGGCAGTCCTCATGATGGAGGTCAAGCCGATCGACAAGCCCGATGAGCGGCGGGACTTTCCCCGGGGCCACCTGGAGGCCCTGCATCTGACCGGCCTGGACTTCGCCGTGGCCACGTTCGAGCCGGGCTGGCGCTGGACGGAGTCGGTGGCCCCGATCGCCGGCACCGACAGCTGCGAGGTCCACCACAACGGCTTCGTGGTCCAGGGGCGGCTCCGTGTGCGGATGAACGACGGCGCGGAGACCGAGGTGGGGCCCGGCGACGTCTTCGTCTGCCCGGCCGGTCACGACGCCTGGGTGGTCGGCGACGAACAGGTCGTGGTCTACGACTTCGCGGGCGGCATGGCGAAGGACTACGCGAAGGAGAGTGGGTGAGCCGCCGGACCAGGGTGACGCCCAGTCGGTGAGGGGGTGAACCGCTGAGCGGTGGTCCATCGGCCGGGAACTACCCGCCCCCTCCTCGCGCCTCTCGTGATGCGGCATTCTGTTTTCACTTAACGGAATGCTGGGGGAGGCTGGGGCAGGCGTGTGGCCATGAGCGGGGGTAGCGGCGACGGGCGCGCGTACGGGAGAGGCGATTCCGCGGTACCCGAGCATGGCGGCCCGCGCGGCGGAGACCGAGGCCGGGGCGGGCCGCCCGGTCGCCGCGCTGGTGGAAGACCTGACGGGCAGCTGGAAGACCTGGCGGGCAGCGCGGTGCTGGGCCGATCGGCTGATCTGCTGGGCTGGCTGACGGGGCGCAGCCCGGCCGGGACGGGGTTGGCCACGGCCGGCGGGGAGGACGTGCCGTCGCCGCCGTATTGGATATGAGGCCGTCCCGTTGGGGGGAGGGCGGCCGCCGGCGTGTGCCTTCCCACGTGGATCGGGATGTCTAGGAAGGCTCTCGGTGGGCAGGGGAGCGGGGCGGTCCGGCGTACGGATGCGTCGTGGCGCAAGGAATACGCCGCGGGGCGAACCCGTTCCCGCAGCCGGAGACCGTGCCAACAGCAGCACATCCTCGACAGAAGCAGGGACATACATGAGCACCGTTGAGCTCACCAAGGAAAACTTCGACGAGATCGTCTCCGGGAGCGATTTCGTGCTGATCGACTTCTGGGCCGAGTGGTGCGGCCCCTGCAAGCAGTTCGGCCCGGTCTTCGAGCGCTCCTCGGAGAAGCACGACGACCTGGTCTTCGCCAAGGTCGACACGGAGGCCCAGCCCGAGCTCGCGCAGGCCTTCCAGATCCAGTCCATCCCGACGGTGATGATCGTCCGGGACAACATCGCGGTCTTCGCCCAGCCGGGTGCGCTGCCCGAGGCGGCCCTGGAGGACGTGATCGGCCAGGCCCGGGCGCTGGACATGGACGAGGTCCGGGCGTCGGTCGCCGAGGCCCAGAAGAGCGAGCAGGCGCAGGGCGGAACGGGCCAGTAGGCTCGGGGCTCGTGAGCGAGCTACTTCTGGTCCGGCACGGCGAAACCGAGTGGAGCCGGGACGGCCGGCACACCAGTTGGACCGATGTGCCGCTGACCGCCGTCGGCGAGGAGCAGGCCCGCGCGCTGCGCCCGCTGCTGTCGGGCCGGAAGATCGCGCAGGTCCACGCCAGTCCGATGGTGCGGGCACTGCGCACCGCCGAGCTGGCGGGCCTCGCGCAGCCGCACATCGACCCGGACCTGCGGGAATGGGACTACGGCGGCTACGAGGGCGTCGCCACCGCCGACATCCACCGCAGCCGGCCCGGCTGGTACCTCTTCTCCGACGGCGTCGTCCCCGGCCCCGACGGCCACCCCGGCGAGTCGCCCGCGCAGGTCGGGGCGCGCGCCGACCGGGTGCTGGCCCGGATCGACACGGAGTTGCGGGCCGGCCGCGGCGATGTGGTGCTGGTGGCGCACGCGCACTTCCTACGGGTGCTGACCGCCCGCCGGCTCGGGCTGCCGGCCGCCGCGGGCGGACTGTTCACGTTCGAGACGGGTGCGGTCGGTGTCCTGGGGACGGAGCACGACCGCCCGGCCGTGGTGGCGTGGAACTCTCGTAATCCGTGACACGTAATCCGTGACACGTAGCCCGTAGCCCGTGACCCGTAGCCCGTAACCAGCGACCCGTGACCCGTAACGCGTAGCCCGTGATGCTGGCGCGCCCCTGCGCCCCGCCCCGCCCCCTACGGTGCCGGTCGGATCCAGGTACATCCCCTACGGTGCCCTCGGATCCAGGTACATCCCCCTACGGTGCCATCGGGTCCAGGTGCAGCGGCTGCACCTTGCCCTCGATCATCGCGCCGAGCCCCAACACCGCGCAGGTGGCGGGACGGTCCGCGGTGTGCACCGGCATCGAGGTGGCCTGATGGATCATCGGCTCCAGGCCGGGGATCAGTGCACTGCCGCCGGCGAGCATGATGCCGCGCTCGCCGAGGTCGGCGACCAGGTCGGGCGGGCAGCGCCGTAGTACCGCGCTGATCCCGTCGAGGATCGCGGTCAGCGGGGTGGTGATGGCGTCCCGTACCCGCTCGGTGTCGACGTGCACCGACCGGGCCATGCCGCTGACCACATCCCGGCCGTGCACCTCGGTGGAGCCGGGGGTGAGCCCGTCGCCACCGGAGAGGATCGTCTGCAGCGGGCGCAGGGCCTGGCCCGCCAGCATCAGTTCGTGGTGCAGCCGCAGATGCTGCACCACCGCGTGGTCGATGGCGTTGCCGCCCACCGGCACGGTCTCCGCGGCCACGATCGACCCGAGCGAGAGCACCGCGACCTGCGTCGTCCCCGCACCGCACACCACGATCATGGTCGCCTCGGGCTGCTCCACCGGCAGCCCGCAACCGACGGCGGCGGCCACCAGGGTGTCGACCAGTTCCACCCGGCGCGCGCCCAGCCCGGTGAGCGTCTCGACCGCGGCCCGCTGCGCCAGCGGCTCGCTCCCGTACGGCAGGCAGACCGCGGCCCGCATCGTCGGGCGGCGGCGCCAGGACTTGCGCAACTTGTCGCCGACCAGGGTGCGCAACAGCCGCTGGGCCATGTCGATGTCGACGACGGTGCCGCCGGACACCGGGCGCACCACCCGGATGTAGTCCGGGGTGCGGCCGTCCATCACCTCCGCCTGGGCGCCGACGGCCAGCAGCGCACCCGTGCGGGTGTTGATGGCGGCGACGGTCGGTTCATCGACCACCAGCCCCTGGTTCTTCACATACACCCTGGTCCGGGCCGCACCGAGGTCGATGGCGGCCGAGCAGCGCCGCAGTTGGGCGAGGCTGATGGTCATGGGCGGTTCCTCCCCGATGGGCCGGTATGGACGGAGCGCTCGTACGGCCCGTACGCCGGACCGCTGGGACGGCCCGATCACACGGACCGCTCGTGCGCCATCCTCCGAGCGCCCGCGCAACTCCGCCCGCCGAGAGCGTCCGGTCGGGGGACGGGCGGGCGCGCAACGGGGCGAACGGGTGACCGCGGACGGGTGCCGGGGCCGCTCAGTCGACCCGCCGCTGATACAGCCCCCAGGTGAATTCGGCGACGAGATCCTGGGGTGCGCCGTCGGGCCCGGGAGCCTTGCAGGCCAGGCGCCAGCGGGTCGGGGCGCTGCCCTCCATCGGGCGGGCCGGAGGGAACGCGCGGGCCACCTCATCCACCGTGCACGACCACGGAGCCAGGTCCTCCGTGGTGCGCAACTCGGGGCCGGCGGCACCGGGCGCGCGGACGAGCCAGGCGTTCCAGACGGTGCCCCGGGCGGCGGTGAGCACCTCGAACCGCAGAGCGGGCCAGAGCGGGACCGGCCAGAGCAGCGCCTCGCAGGTCAGATCCCCGATGCGGCGGGGGGTGACGGACTCGGGCGTGCCCAGCAGCGCCCGGTACGGCTGGACACCGCCCGCCCGCGGGGCGTGCATCCGCGCCTGCCAGCGGCGGTTGGCCTCCCGCATCTGCGCCCGTGACGCCCCCAGCTCCCGCAGCGCGTCCTCGACCAGGCCGGGGTGGTGGTCGGCCATCCGACGCAGCAGCACGAGCTGGAACGCGAGCGGTCCGGGCAGGTCGGAGGGGGTGCCGGGGCAGGCGGGCGGGTCATTGTCAGTGGTGGGGTTCATGATGGACATGGTCGTGGACGACGGGGGCCGCGGGAGGTCCGGGGCGCTCGCCGTCCGGAAGGAACAGCACGGAATTGACGTAGCGGCGGTGCGGGGCGAGGGAGCGCCTCAGCAGGCCGTGTTCGGCGACGTGGGAGGTGCGGGACTGATGGGCGGACAGATCGAAGTCGGCCAGTGGCAGCCAGTGGTCGTGCGGCAGGACCCAGCCGCGATAGCCGCGCGCCGCCGTCCAGTCCAGCACGGGCCGGAGCGGCTGGATGCGGGCCTCCAACTCCACGAACAGCGCCGGGAGTTCCCGTTCGATGGTCCGCACGGCGCCGCGCAGCACCCGCAGCTCGGCACCGTCCACATCGATCTTGATGAGCGTGACGGACGTCAGACCGAGCGCGTCCAGCGGCAGACAGGGCACGTCGAGGGCGGCCGTGTGCAGTTCACGGCGGACGAGCGAGGAGACCCCCCGGTCACCGCGGCCGTCCGGGGGAAGCCAGAGGGTGGCGCGGCCGGCGTGGTCGGTCGCCGCGGCGGAGAGCACCTCGACATGAAGAGGTGTCACGGCGGCGAGCAGACGGGCCAGATGGGGCACCGGCTCGAAGGCGATGACCCGGTCAGCGCGCCGGGCCAGCCGCCGGGTCCAGGGGCCGTACCACCCACCGATGTCGACGGCCGTGCCACCCGGCGGGCAGAAGTCGCCGAGGCGCCGCAGCTCCGGCTCGAAGCGTGGATAGAGCCCGGCGGCCAGCGCCGACACCAGCCGGGCCGGCAGCCGGGGCGCCAGCCGCGCGGCCAGCGTCACGGCAGCGGCTCCTGGTCCGTGAGGCGGCGCAGCAGACGGGTGTGTTCGGCTTCGGTGACCTGTTCGCCGGAGGAGGGGAGGAGCTGGGGGATGCCGTCGAGGATCGGATAGCGGCGGCGCAGCCGGGGGTTGTAGAGGACGTCCTCGGAGGCGAGGAGGGAGAGCGGCCCCTTGTCGAGGGGGCAGACGAGGATCTTGAGCAGCGGGTCATCGGGCTTCATGACTCAACTCCGTCGGGATTGAGGGAGGTTGGCGCGGGGCCGAACGCGGGGCTCGGGGCTCGGGGGCGCGTCGGTACGGGGGCTCGGGGGCGGGGTCGTCGGTGCGGCGGCCTCGGGGCTCGGGAGCCGGGGGCGTGTCATGACGGGGGAGTGCGAGCAGGACGGTCACGGCCACGGCGGTGCCGCCCAGCCGCAGCGCCAGCCGTAGCGGATCGGCGGGCAGCGGCTCGCCGAAGGCGACGGTGCCGCAGACGACGGTGAAGACACAGGTGACGGTGGTGCATACGGGGACGATCACCGAGGCCCGGCAGCGCTGCAGCGCGGTCTGCGACAGCACCAGTCCGGCGGCGCCGGTGAAGAGCAGGAGGTAGGGATACGGCGAACGGAACAACTGCCCGGCGGCGGCCGGGACATCATGCGTGGTGAGCAGGCCGGAGACGCCCTTGATGGCCAGTGAGCTGACGCCGTAGAGCAGGCCGACGGCCACCCCGTAAGGCACGCCGGCGGTCGGCAGGCGGTGGCGGCGGCGGGCCCGCCGTTCCGCCGAGCGGTAGAGCAGCAGTCCGGCGGCCAGCGACGGTACGGCGATGACCAGCAGTGTCGCGGGCGGGGCGGTGCGGGCGACGGCCCGTGCGTCCTCGCCGCGGAGGGAGGCGACGACCAGGACCAGCGCGACGAGGATCGCCACGATGCTCTGCCGCTCCCGGCCGCTGGTCCGCTCACCCAGCACGACCGAGGAGAGGAGCAGCAACAGCACCAGACCCGAGACGAAGATGCCCTGCGCGGCGGCGAGCGGCAGGGTGCGGTAGACGGCCAGCTGGGCGGCGAACCCGGCGGCCAGCGCCAGCGAACCGCCCAGCCACAGCGGACTGGACAGGAGGTGACCGACGACCCGGGCGGGCTGCCGGGTGCTCAGTGCGGGCAGCGCCGCCAACGCCCGTTTCTCCAGTACGAAACCGGTGCTGTACAGGACGTTGGCGAGCAGCGCGGACGCCACGCCCCACCACGGCATCGCGCTACTCCCTTCTCCGGCGGGCATGGGCGAGCAGGACGGAGGCCAGCGACGGGAGGTGACATGCGGCCCGGTCGAGGGGGCGCAGCGGTCGCGGTACGTCGTGGTACGGCGCACCCGCGATCCGTACGACCTCGAAGCCGGACGCGGCCAGGAAGCCGCGCAGGGCGCGGGCGGTGTAGAGGCGCAGATGGCCGACGACCTGGGTGCCGGGCCGGCCGTGGATCCGGCGCATGCTCACCTCGGAGAACACGGGCTGGACCCCGGCGAGCAGGAGCCCGCGGTTGTACCAGGCGGCGAGATTGGGGGTGGAGAGCATCAGATGACCGCCGGGGCGCAGCACCCGGTGCAGCTCGTCCAGCGCCGCATCGGGGTCGACGAGGTGCTCGACGACCTCGCTGAAGAGGACGGCGTCGGCGGAGCCGGTCGCGAACGGCAGCCCCCCGTCGGTGAGTTCGCCGCGTACGACAGACGGAATACGGGCCTGGGCGCGGCGCAGCGCGTCCTGGGACCAGTCGACGCCGATGAGACGGTGACCGGCCAGGACCTCCGCCGCGGTGGCGGCCGCGGTGCCGTCGCCGCAGCCGATGTCCAGCACGGTGGCACCCGGCGCCCCGGCCCGTACGGGCCCCAGGGCGCGCGCCAGCAGCCGCGCCTGCCGCCGGCTGCGCCCGGCCCCGGACGCCACCGGCACGGCGGGATCTTCGTAGAAGTCCCGCAGCTCGCCGACCGGGGGGATGGGCCGGTCCGGGGGCATGGGCCGGTCCGGGGGCGTGAGCCTTTCCGGGGTGACGGGCCTCTCCGGGCTCTCCGGGCTCACTGGCCTTTCTGGGCTCACTGGCCTCTCTGGGCTCACTGGGCTGTCCGGCCTCTCTGGGCTCACTGGGCTGTCCGGGCTCACCGGGCTCATCGGGTGCCACCCTCGGCCGGGGGTGCGGGCGGGGGCGAGGTGGGCGGGGGCGAGGTTGGTGGGGTGGGTGCGGTGGGTGGGGGTGAACTGGGCGGTGGTGGTGGCGGGGTGGGTGGGCTTGGGGGAGGGGGAGGGGGCCCGAGGACCGCCGTGGCCCCCGGCCAGGCCGTTGCGGCGAGGGAGGTACGGAAGAGGGTGGCGAGGCGGGCGCCGGCGGCCTCGTCGAGCAGTGCACGGGACCAGCGGAGGGCGAGCTGGATGCGGCCGCCGACCGAGACAGTGGTGACGGTGAGTCCGCGCGGCATCCGGGCCGGGGCGGAGAACCACACCGCGGTCGGCCGGCCGGCGTCGCCGAAGTCCAACGGGTAGGGCAGCCGCCCGATGTTGGAGAGCAGGGTGGTGGTGGTCCAGGGCGCGGCGGTGCGGCGTAGTGCACGCGTGACGGCGCCGCGTACGCCCACGGGCAGCACCGGTGCGGTCAGTACGGTCCCGGCGAGGCCGAGCGGGGGGCCGGGTGGCGCCGCTTTGAGGGCACGGGTGCGTTCGGCCGTCCGCCGCAGCAGCCGGGCCACCGCGTCCGGGTCCGGGGGCCCGGCGGTGAGCAGTGCCGCCTCCCGGCGTTCCTCGGGGCCGAAACGGACCGGGACCAGCCGGGTGCCGTTGCCGATGGGCATCTCGGCGCCGCGCGGTCGGTCGTCCATCGGCATGGTGACGACGACGGGTGCCGGACGGGCGCCGTGCAGTCGGTTCCAGCGCGCCACCATCAGGCAGGTGGCGACGAGGAGTTGGTCGTTGACGGTGTACGGTGCCCGGCCGCCGGTCCGTGGCGGCCGGGCCGGAACCGGCAGTTCGGTCAGCAGCATGCCGTTGCCCTGGTCGGGACCAGCCCCCTCGTCCCCGCCGCTGCTCCGGTGATCGGCGGCGATACGGGCCGGGCGGGCGAAGCGGGCCGTGGCACCGCCCGGCCGGCTGCCTTCCTGCCCGCCTGTCGTGGCACCGCCCGGCCGGCCGTCTTCCCGCCTGCGCGGCTGCGCTGCATCGGGCCCGCCCGCAGGGACGACCGTGCCGTGCCCGGCTACCGGGCCGCGGACAGCAGCCGTCCCTGCCCCCGCTCCGGCTTCCGCGTAGAGCTCCGCCGTAGTGGCCAGTACGCGGAGGCAGGCGGGGCCGTCCAGGGCGGTGTGGTTGAGGGTGAGCAGCAGGATGCTGCCGCCGTCCCGATCAGCGGGCCCGAGGATCTCCAGGCGTACGGGTGGTGAGCAGTCGAGTGGCGGGCAATCGGTCAGGGCCCGTTCCCTCGCCCGTAGGAGGGCATCGGGACCGGGCGGCGGGACGACCACCGGGTCCCGGTCGGGGCCATCGGTGAGGTGCCAGACGTAGGAGCGGTGCCACCAGCGCGTCGGCGCCTGCCGCATCAGGATGCGGGGATGCAGGGTGAGTGCCTGGTGGAAGGCCGTGCGGAGCCGGGCCGCAGCCACCCGGCCGGGCAGATGCACCTCGATGTGCACGGTCTCCGGTTCGTCGTCCGCCAGGCAGTGCCGGGCGATCTCGTCGACGGCGGGGAACGGTACCCGGCCGAGGGCAGGTTGACGGCCGGCGGCGACATCGTCGTCATCGGCGACAGCAGCGATATCGGTGACATCAGCGGTATGGGTGACATCAGCGATATGGGTGGCACCGGTGTCGCTGGGGCCGTCGGGACCCCCCTGCGGTGCCGGGGCCCCGGCCGTCGGATGCAGTGCGGTCATCGGGCAGAACCCTCCCCCTCATCGGATGCCTGGCCGTCGGACGCCTGGCTCTCGGATGCCTGGCCGTCGGATGCCTGGCCGTCGGATGCCGGACGGTACGTGCGGGACGACGGGGACGACGGGGACGACGGGGACGACCTGGAGGGCAACGACCTGAATGGCAACGACCCCGACCGCGACGACCCCGACCGCGACGACCCCGACCGCGACGCCCCGGACGGCAACAACCCCGACGGCAACGACCGGAACGCCGCCGCCGGCCGGCTCGGCGGCGGCAGCGTCACTACCGCCGCCGCCAGCGCCAGCAGCGCCAGGGCCTGGGCGGCGCCGCTGAAGGCGCCCCGGCCGGTGGCGACCGGCTCACCCGCGCCCACCGCCGCGATGACTCCGGCGCCCGTCATCGCCATCAGCGCGAGCGGCCCGAGCAGGGCGGGCCGGAAGCGGGCCGCCAGCGCGAGGACCGGCACGATCGCGGCGTACGGACCGGCCGCCAGCGCCAGCACGCCGGTCAGTGCCACGACCCCGAGCACCCACGAGGGCGCGGGCGGAGCGGGTTCGGCGGGCTGCCCGGGCTGTGACGCATTGCGGCGCACCAGCGCGCAGACGGCCAGCAGTGCGACGGCCGCCGCGCCGCCGATCAGTCCCGCGTCGTAGAGGCCGGCGGGTGCGTAGGTGAGCTCGACCGTGCCGCCCGCGCCCGCCGGTATGAGGAAGCCCTGCTGCCAGCCGTCCACCCGTAGCGGGGTGAGCCGGTGGCCGTTGAGGGTGGCCTGCCAGCCGTCGTTGGCGTTCTCGTACATCTGCAGGTAGACGGCCTGGCCCGGACCGATGCGGACGGTGCGCCGGTCCCCCGACCAGTCCCGCGCGGTGACGGTGCGGTCCCGTCCGGCCACACCGGTGCCGGGGACCTCACCCCTCCCCAACGTCACGTCCGTAAGTGCCAGCGGTCCCCGGTCCCCGGCCTCGACCCGGTGGCGGCCCGCGGCCAGTTCCAGGCGGCCGTCGCGTGCCTCGCCCGCGCACAACTGCACCGCGACGGGCCGCCGTTCGGTCAGGTCGCGGACGTGGCCGGAGGCCTTGGTCGCGTGCAGTACGCCGTCGACGGCGAGCATCGGGCCCTGGCCGCAGCCGACCGAGAAGCGGGCGTCGGCCGGCGGGGGTGGGGTGCGGTAGGCGTCCAGCGCCGGGAGGTAGACCTCGCTGAGACCGACCGGGAGTTGCAGGGCCTGCCCGGCGACCGGGTTGTGGAGCGTCAGCTCCTTCACCTTGCTGATGGTGAGGTCGAGGCGGTCGGTGGTGATCGGGTCGAAGCGGGCCAGGCCGTTCTCGTCGACGCCCGCGGTGGCCGCCCCGTGCGGGGAGTTGATCAGGATCTGTTCCGGCCTGGTGGAGATGCCGCCGGCCGCGGCCAGCACGATCCGGTCGATCTTCTTCTTCCCCGGCCAGCGCAGGTGCAGGGTCGGTTTGTCGCCGGCGATCCATGCGGTGGTCAGGTCGCCGTCGACGAGGTTGCGGGGGCTGAGCGACCGGCCGAAGCCGAAGCTGGTGGAGTCGGCGGTGGCGGTGATCCGGTCCTTCTGCTCCGGTGCGATGCGGTCCAGCAGCCGGTCGAGTTCGGGGCCGGGCACGGGCAGTGCGGTGCCGGAGACCGCGTAGGGCGCGGGCGCGCCGGTGCGGAACTGGCGGTGCAGCCCGACCTCGGCGGAGACCGGTGACAGGCCGCCCGGGTCGCTGCCGCGGTGCAGCGAGATGGTCTCGGCGGGGGCGTCGGATCCCCGGGCGTCGGTGGGGAGTTGCAGCAGCCGGGTCACCTGGACGCCCGGCACACCGATCTCGGCGAAGCCGGCACCGGAGAGCCCGGCGCGCGGTGTCTGTGAGCCGAGGATCGTCACCTTCAGCCATTTCGCCGGCCCTGCCGGGGCCTTGACCTGCTGTTTCGTCCCGTCGGGTCGGAGCGGGCCGGCCGTGCTGCCGCGGTCGGTCTCGATCCGTACGGAGGTGGGGGCGGCGCGCAGGCCGTCCCCGGGGAGGGGCGTGAGGGCCAGCGTGGCCGGAACGGCGGTGGGCCGCGTGAAACTGATCTTGATCCATTGGCCGACCGGGTCGCCGGCGCTGCCCTCCGCCCAGGCGGTGTCGGGGTTGCCGTCGAAGGCGTTGACCGGGTCGTACTGCGGCAGGTGGAACAGCCAGTTGCCGCTGGTGGAGGCGGTGACCGAGGCGGCGCCGCGGAGCACCGCGGTGGTCTGGTGGCCGGTGCCGGAGGTCGGCAGGATCTGCCGGGGCGGCCGGCCGGGGTCCTGCACGCTGTCGGGGTGGTTGGTCTCGGAGGCGGTGTACGTGTAGGACGTGTTGCTGTTGACGAGTCCGAAGCGGGTGTCGGCGCGGCGCAGTCCGTCGGCGGTCAGTTGCAGCGGCGGGGTGCCGAGGCCGGGGTGGTTGTCGCCGGTGAGCACGGTGGGCCGGCGGCGCAGTGCGGGGTCGGCGGACAGCTGGAGGAGGGCCTCCGGGCCGCCGCTGAGCCGGGCGGTGTCCGCGACGGCCCGGGCGGTGACCGGTCCGGGGGCGGGGGTGTTCGCCGGCCGGTAGATCTCCACGGCGCGCCGGCGCGGATAGAGGCCCTGGACCTGGAGCGGGGTCTCGGCGGGGATCCGGCCGCCGGTGGTCAGCGGGCCGAAGGCGGCCGCCCTGCGGTAGCCGGACGCCTCCAGGGTGCGGGCGACGGTCTGCGGCGGAACGTAGCCGATCTGGTCCGGGTCGAGGTCGTTGCGGACGACGATGTCGTGCAGTCCGGCGCGGTGCAGGTAGTCGCGCAGGCCGGGGACCTCGGCGCCGGTGAGCAGGGCCTGTTCGACGGCGTCCAGGGCGCGCCGGGCGCCGGGGGTGCCGAACGGGACGAAGTCCCTTTGCGCCCAGGGTGAGCGGGCCAGGACGTCGAGGGGTTCGTCGATGGGGGAGCCCCAGGTGTAGATGCCGTGCGCGGTGGCGGGGACCACCAGGGCGCGGCTGTGCGGGGAGTGCGCTTCCAGCCACCGCGCGGTCTGCGCCCAGTAGGCGGGCAACTTCCAGAAGGCGCCTGGCTGGAGGACGGTGCCGGTGAGGAACGGCAGGGCGAGCGCGGGCAGGACCAGGACCGCGGTCAGCAGCGGCAGCCGGTGGCGGGCGGGGGCCAGGCGAATGGCGTGCCGTCCGCCGGCGGCCGCGAGCAGATGCGCCAGGCCCAGGGTGAGCGCGAGCGCCAGGCCGGGGGTGAACTTGTAGATGTTGCGGAACGGGCGCAGCCAGCCGTTCAGCCAGTCCTGCCACGGCCCGTGCAGCGGCCCGCCGAGCGCGCCGCCGTATCCGGCCAGCGCGATCAGCGCGACGGACAGCACGGTCAGCAGCAGCCAGCGCCGCTCCGGCAGATCGCGGCGGGCCAGGCCGGCCAGGCCGAGCGCCGCGGCCACCGCCGAGCCGAGCACCGCGTACGGCCGGGCGGTCAGCGTCCAGCCGGCCGGCAACCACGGTTCGCCGAAGTTCAGATAGCCGACCCAGTTGCCGGCGCCGCGCAGCAGTTCGGTGGCGGACATGGTGCCGGTGGTGGTGTCGGCCTGCTCGATGAACGGCATGAAGTTCTCGCCGTGGAGGCCCAGCAGGAGCAGCGGCACCACCCACCAGGCGGTGGCCAGTACGACGCCGGGCAGCCACCAGGCGAGCAGCCGGGTCCGGCGCGGCCCGGTGCGGGAGAGCAGGTACAGCCCGGCGGGCAGCAGCGAGGCCAGCGTGGAGGCCGCGTTGACGCCGCCCATGAACGGGATCAGCAGCGCCGAACGGGCGGCCGCGATCCGCGCGCCGGCCTGCGTGTTCGTCAGCGGCAGCAGGACCCACGGCAGCACCGCCCCGGGCAGCGCGGCGGCGGAGGTGGAGCCGATGACGAGGGTGAACGTGGGCCACAGCGCGTAACAGGCGGCGGACAGCAGGCGGGAGGCCGGGGAGCCGCACCGCAGCCGTTCGGCCAGCCGGAGGGCGCCCCAGAACGCGGCCGTGACGATCAGGGACATCCACAGCCGTTCGGCCAGCCACACCGGCAGGTGGGCGAGGTGGGTCAGGCCGTAGTACGGGAGGGCCGGGAAGGCGTAGCCGATGTACTGGTCGGCGAGGCCGCCGAAGCCGGCCCGGTCGTGCCACAACTGCCCGAGGTCACCGAGGAACCGCCAGGGGTCGGTGGTGACCCCCAGCTTCGTCTCGAACGTCATCCTGCCGGGTGCGGGCGCGAGGAAGCCGGCCAGGGTGAGCGCCCAGAAGACGAGCAGCCAGCGCCGGGACCGCGGCCGCCCGGGCGCCGGGGCCGGGACGGGCGCGGTCCGGCCGCCGGCGTCGGGCGACCCCGGGGACGGGGAGGACCTGAGGGTCTGGGTCATGGCAACCGCCGCAGGATGAGGAGGAGGTTCCAGGTGGCGACCTCCCGGATGCCCGGGAGGCGGGGAATGGCCTCGGCGAGGAACGGCGCGTAGCGGGAGCGTGCGGTGACGACCGCGATGTCGTCCCGGGCCCGGACCTGGCGCAGGGTGCGGCCGACGTGCACCGCGAACAGGTTGACGCCCAGGGTGTGTTTGGCCGGTCCGCCGGTGCGCCGCCGGTAGCGGCTGCGGGCCCGCTCGGCGCCGAGGTAGTGCCAGGGTGCGGTCTCGTGACCGCCCCAGGGGGAGAGCCAGTTGGTGAACGCGACGTAGACGAGCCCACCGGGGCGGGTGACCCGGATCAGTTCGCTGAGGAAGGTCTGCGGGTCGGCGACGTGCTCCAGGACGTTCGAGGAGAAGCAGACGTCGACGGCGCCGTCGGCGAGCGGCAGCAGGTAGCCGTCGGCGATCACCGCGCCCTCGGGCCGCCGTCCGCGGGCGGTCAGTTCGGCCGGATCGGGCTCGAAGAGGTAGCCGTGGGCGCCGCGCCGCCGGAACTCCTCGGTGAAGTGGCCGCAGCCGCCGCCGACGTCGGCGACCACCGCGCCCTTCAGCGGCAGATGGCGTGCGACCTGGTCGGCGGCGTCGCGGGCGAGCAGCCGGTAGCAGTGCTCCGGATCGTCCTGCTCCCGCAGGAAGGCCCGGAACAGGGCCCAGGACCGGCGCAGTGAAGGGTCGCGCACTTCGGGCCTCACCGCCCGGGGGAGGCGAGGCGGAAGGCCTCCGCGGCGACCGCACGGAAGCTGCGGACGGTGTGGCCCCACCGGAAGCGGGCCGCGCGCGCCTCCGCGGCCAGCCCCAGCGCGGTACGGCGCCGCTCGCCCAGTCCGAGGGCGCACCAGTGCGCGGCGAAGGCGCTCTCCCCGCGGGCGAGCACACCCGTGACACCGTCCTGGACGGAATCCCGCAGTCCGGGGATGTCGAAGCCGAGCGCCGGGGTGCGCCGGGCGGCCGCCTCCATGACCACCAGGCCCCACCCCTCGACCAGCGAGGGGTGCAGCAACAGCCAGGCGGAGCAGAGCAGTTCGTGTTTGCGCCGTTCGGAGATCCGGCCGGTGAAGGTGACGCCGGGCCCGGCCAGTGCGGTCAGCCGGGCGCGTTCCGGCCCGTCGCCGACGATCACCAGCCGGCCTCCGGTCACCGGCCGGACCCGCTCCCACAGCCGCAGCAGCAGATCGATCCGCTTGTATTCGACGAGCCGGCCCATGGCCAGGAACAGCGGTTCGGGCGCCTTCGGGACCAGGGGCCCCGGTTCCTCCACGCCGTTGTGCACCAGCCGGATGCGCTCCGGGGCCACGCCGAGGTCGTGCAGCGCGGCCGCGGTCGAGCCGGACACCGCGACCATCAGGTTGCGGCGGTGCGCTCCGGCCAGCGCCCAGTGCTCCATTCGGCGGCCCAGCCGGGCGGCCGGCCCCGGGTAGCGCAGCCGCCACAGATCCGTGTGGACGTGGTTGACCAGGCACAGCGTCGGTCCGCGGTGCCACAGCGGGGCGAGGTACGGCATGCCGTTGCAGACCTCGACCAGCAGGTCGCAGCCACCGACCCGGCGCTGAAGGTGGCGCGGTGCGCGCAGGAAGTGGCCGGCGTCGCCGCCCGCGGACACCACCCGGTAATCCCGCTCGCCGGGGGGCCCGCCGCACACCAGGGTGACCTGGTGGCCGTGCGCGCTCAGGCCCTCGGCGATCCGGTCCACCAGCAGCTCGGAGCCGCCGGCCGCCGGATTGCCCAGGTCGCGGCGGGCGAGGAAGACGATCCGGCGGGGGAGCGGGGGCGGGCCGCCGGCGGGGGGACCGGCGGCCGCGGACGGGGCGGGCGGCGGGGCGAGGCGGGCGTGGGGAGCGGGCCGTACGTATGGGGGCATGGGCGGATCCAACTCGTCTCAGGGTGCGGTACCGGTGGTGGGGGGACGTACTGCGTGCTGAGTCGTGCGGGCCGTGCTGCGCGCCATGGGGTGGATAGTTTTGGTCCGGGCCCCCGGGCGGGGCTACTCACCGGGGTGACAAAATCCCGGCGTCTTTGAACTGACGGTTCATCACTTCACTCAAGGGCTGTCGCTCCGGGCGGCGCCGTCCGGCCTCGGGTGCCGGTGCGCCGCCCCGGCTCGTCACGTCCCCTCCGTGCGCCGCCGCCCCCGCGCCACCCAGATCACCCCGGCCGCCGTCAGCAGCCCGCCCGCCACCGCGGCGCCCACCGGCAGGGTCTCGCCGACCAGCGCCAGCTTGCCGCTGTCCGCCTCCGCCAGCCGCAACTGCGCCCGCCGCGTCGCCGGGGTGAACCGCAGCCGTTCGCCGCGCAGCAGCGTCACCGCGTCGTGCCGGCCGCCGGGCGCCCGCAGCGTCTTGACCGGCGAGACCACCGCATCCACGATCCGGCCGGTGCGCTGCTCGGCGACCAGCTCGATACCGGAGT
Source organism: Streptomyces sp. NPDC021749 (assembly GCF_040640655.1). NCBI lineage: Bacteria > Bacillati > Actinomycetota > Actinomycetes > Kitasatosporales > Streptomycetaceae > Streptomyces > Streptomyces sp. NPDC021749. Next base: position 215,498 of record NZ_JBFACE010000003.1, read on the forward strand.
TGGCGTACCACTCCTCGGCCTGGATCTGGCCCTGCCGCGGCCGGCCGACCAGCCGCCCGGGGACCTGCCGGCTGCCGGTCCTGGTGGCCGGGACGGTCCCGGTGAAGCGGTAGAGCACGAGTCCCCCGGCCCGCTGCGCGCCGGCGAAGCGGAGCGGGACGGCGGCTCCCAGGGTGTTGTCCCACCAGCGGTATCCGGTCCGCCGCAGGTCGAAGGGGAACTTCAGGTAGGCATCGCCGTCGAAGCGGGTCGGGGCCTCGCCGCAGCAGTGCACCGGGGCATTGCTGCGCCGGTCGGTGACCCAGCGCTCGGTGGTCCACTGGAACGCCCGGCGCGGGTCCTTCCACGCCAGCGTCTTCGGGGTGTCGACCGTGGTGGAGACGTCCCACACGGCCCGCCCGCTCTTCTCGCTCGCCGTGACATCGCCCAGTACGTGCCGGGTGAGGGTGATCCGCTGCCGGTCCCTGGTGCGCAGGGCGTCGGTGTCGAAGTAGCTGCCGGTGCCGGTGAAGACGGTGGTGACCTCGACGTCGACCGGGGTGACCTTGGCGCGCGGCGCGACGTACCAGGTCAGCAGGGGCGCGAGGACGAGCAGGAAGACGCCGAGGCCGAGCAGCGCCAGGGACGTCGGGGCGGCGGTCCGGGCGCCGATGACTGTGGTGGCGGGGGCGGGCGGCGGACCGGAAACCGAGGTGGGGGAAGGCATACGGGCACTCCTGGAAGCGGTGGGGGATCACGCTCTGGTGCACGTGCGGAGGGGCGGGCGGCCGTCCGGGGAACGGCGCCGGACGGGCCGGGCGCCCATGGGCCGGGAACGTAGGGGAACTCTTGACAGACCGTCAATGCCCTTCCACACTCGGCAGTCACCACGACCGAGTGGTGCCGCGCTGTGGGACGCGACACGAACCGGCCCCCGCATCCGTACGCCCCGGGGCCGCGCCGTAGTGCCGTACCGACCCGACGGAGACCGGTGAGGTCTCCGGTCCCGACGAAGGGCTCGCCGCGCCATGCACCGGATGCTCGCCGCCGCACTGACCGCGCTGACCGCCGCCGCCCTGGCCGTCGGCGCCGCCCTCGGCATCGTCGCGGCGCTCGACGCCCCTCCCGAACAGCCCAATGTGCCGCTGGTGACCTTCGACGGGGCCGGCGGGTAGGCGGGCGGTATGCGCAGCGCGGACGGCCGCGGCGTACGGAGGAGGTCCTCGGCATGGTGACCGCCGTCCGCTCGGCCTGGCGGGACGTCCCGCCCTACCAGGTGCGGCAGTTCGCCACCCTGGCACTGGCGGAGGTGCCCACCCTGGCCCACGACATCCTCCGCGAGATCCGTCGCGAGTTTCCCCAACTCCCGCTGGTTCCGGACGAGTTCGGCGAGCCGCGGGCGCTGGTCGGCATCCGCCAGTCGCTGGAGCACTTCGTCACGCACCTGACCACCGGGCTGGACCGGCCGCACGTCCACCCGCGGGTCTTCCAGGAGTTCGGCCGCGGCGAGGGCCTCCAGGGCCGCAGTCTGGACGCATTGCAGGCCATCTACCGGCTCGGCGTACGGCTGGCCTGGCGGCGGCTCGCCGAGATCGGCCAGCAGGTCGCCATCCCCGCCCCGGCGATGTACGAGCTCGCCGAGTCCGGCTTCGAGTACCTCGACGGGCTGGTCGCCGAATCCGTCCGCGGCTACGCCGAGGCCGCCGCCCGCCAGGCCGGGGAGCGGCTGCGGCAGCAACGCCGCCTGATGGAGCAGCTCTTCGCCCTCGCGGCCACCCGTACGCGACGTGGCGGCAGCGGAACCGGAACGGCCGGTCCCGGGGCGGCCGGAGCGGCCGGCGGGGTGCCGGCGGCGCTCGCCGAACGCGCCGCCCGGATCGGCTGGCCGCTGCCCGACCGCGTCGCGGTCGCCGTGCTGCTGCGCCCGGACCGGGCGGCGGTGGCCCCCGCCGTCGCCCCGGACGTCCTGCTGGACATGGAGTGCGAACGGCCGCGGATGGTGGTGCCGGAACCGGACGCCCCGGGCCGGCGCGAGCTGCTGGGCCGGGCCGCGGCCGGCTGGTCGGGTGCGCTCGGCCCAGTCGTCCCCCTGACGGCCGCCGCGAAATCACTGCGCTGGGCCGGGGCCGCGGCCGACCTGATCGAGCGCGGGCTGCTGCCGGCCGGCGAACTGCTGCAGTGCACCGAACACACCGAGGCACTGGTCCTGCTGCCGCCCGAGGAACTGATCGACGACCTCACCCGCCGCCGCCTCGCCCCCCTGGACGACTGCGGCCCGACCCACGGGCGGCGGCTCGCGGAGACCCTGCTCGCCTGGCTGGAAACCCGCGGCGGCGCCCCGGAGATCGCCGCCCGGCTCGGCGTCCACCCCCAGACCGTCCGCTACCGGCTGCGCCAGATACGGGAGTTATGGGGCCCGGAGATGGACGACCCGGACCGCCGCTTCGAACTGGAACTGGTCTTACGGGCCAGACGGCTGCGCGGCGAACTCCACTGACCTCGCCCGCCGGCCGCCCGGCTCGCGGCGGACCCGGCCGGTCTAGGCCGATACATCTAGGCGGTGCTCTCCCGGCCCTCGACCATCACCGCCATCCCGTCCAGGAGGCGGGCCAGACCGAACTCGAACAGCGTCTCCATGGTGAAGGAATCCTCCGGGGAGCCGGACATCGCCGCGTACATCGGGTACGCACCGGACGTGAGGATGCCCTCGAACTCCGGCTCCATCGCGGTCATCCACTGGTCCTGGTCCATCCCGGTCTCCTGCTGGGCCTCCAGTTCGTCCTCGAAACCGGCGGCGGTGAACATCACGAAACCCAGCAGCGTCACGGCCATGTGGAGCAGCGCCACCGGGGGCATCCCCTCGACCCGCCCCACCGTCCACTCGATCAACGCCATCGCCCGCGGCATCGGCCGCGGACGGGTCACCGACAGGTATTTCGCCAGCCACGGGTGCCGGCGGTAGAGCGCCCACTGCAGCCGCGCCCCGGCCTCCATCCGCTCGCGCCAGCCGTCCGGTGCCGGATCGGGCAGTTCCACCTCCGCGAACGCGGCGTCCGCCATCAGCAGTTCCAGCTCGTCCTTGGCGGCCACATGGCGGTAGAGCGCCATCGAGGACACCCCGAACTCGGCGGCGACCCGGCGCATCGACAGCGCGCGCAGCCCCTCGGCGTCGGCGACCTTGATCCCGGCACGGACGATCCGCTCCTGGGTCAGTCCGCCGTCCGACTCGCGCGTCCGCCGGTCCCGCGGGGCCGGACCGCGCGCCGCCCGCTGCGGCTGCGGCGGGGACTGCGGCTCGGCCACGACCGTGCCCACGCCCGGCACCGCCCGTACCACCCCCTCCTGGCGCAGCGTCGTCAGCACCTTCGTGGCGGTGGCCATCGCCACCCCCCACTCCTGGGTGATCCGCCGGGTCGACGGCACCCGGTCGCCGGGCGCGAGTTCACCGGCGTCGATGCGGCGCCGGATCTCCTCGACGATCCGGCGGTAGGGCGGTGCGCTGCGCTGCGCCACGGGACGGCCTCCTCCGTAGTAGTGCCGATCGGTGCCGTGTCAGGGCCGTATCAGTTCCGTACTAGTGCACCAGGGGGCTTTGTGCTGGCGCCGACAGTAGCAGCGCGGCGTACCACCCGCTCCCAGCTGCGGCGCTTCGCCCTTGCGCACTAGGGAGGTGCACTAGTGTAATGCAGCCCCAATTCCCCTGCTGTGCTTAACGTTTGCACCGTAAGCTGGACCTGCTTACCGTGTCACGTATGACGTTTGCCTCGTACACACCCAGTGCCCCGGCTCCCGCACCGCGGGCCGGCCGCCGGGAATGGCTCGCCCTCGCCGTCCTCCTGCTGCCCTGCCTCCTGGTCTCCATGGACGTCTCGGTCCTCTACTTCGCGGTGCCGTTCCTGACCGCGCAGCTGGAACCCAGCAGCGTCCAGCAGCTGTGGATCCTGGACGTCTACGGATTCGTCCTGGCCGGCCTGCTCATCACCATGGGCGCGCTGGGCGACCGCATCGGCCGCCGCCGGCTGCTGCTGTTCGGCGCCCTGCTCTTCGCCCTCGCCTCCGGGCTCGCCGCCTATGCGAGCAGCGCCGAAATGCTCATCGCGGCACGGGCGTTGCTCGGCATCGGCGGCGCGACCCTGATGCCCTCCACCCTGGCGCTGATCCGCAACCTCTTCCACGACGCCAAGCAGCGCGGCAAGGCCATCGCCGTCTGGTCGGCCGCGACCATGGGCGGGATCGCGGTCGGGCCGGTGCTCAGCGGGCTGCTGCTGGAGCACTTCTGGTGGGGCTCGGTGTTCCTGGTCAACACCCCGGCGATGGTGCTGCTGCTGGTCTGCGGGCCGTTGCTGCTCCCGGAGTTCAGGAACCCGGCGACCGGCCGCTTCGACCTGCTCGGCTCGCTGCTCTCCCTGCTCGCCATGCTGCCGATCGTCTACGGCATCAAGGAGATGGCCCGCAACGGCGTCTCCACCCTGCCCGTCCTCGCCCTCGCCGTCGGCCTGCTGGCCGCCGCGGGCTTCGTCGTCCGCCAGCGCACCGCCCGCCACCCCATGCTCGACCTGGAACTCTTCCGGCACCGCGGGTTCAGCGTCTCGGTGCTGATGAACCTGCTGGCGATGTTCGCGATCGTCGGCTGCGCGGTCTTCTTCACCCAGTACCTGCAGACCGTACGGGGCATGAGCCCGCTGGAGGCCGCCCTGTGGAACATGCTGCCGACCCTCGCCGTGGGCGGTATGACCGCGGTGGCCACCGCCCTCGCCCAGCGGATGGACCGGGCGCACGTCATCGCCCTCGGATTCGTCCTCGCGGCCGGCGGCTTCGTCTGGCTCTCCTGGGTGGAGCCGGGCTCGGCGCTCTGGTACGTCCTGGTCGCCTCGTCGGTCTACGCCTCGGGCCTGGTGATGGTGGCATCGCTCGGCAACGAACTCGCGCTCGGCGCGGCGCCCCCCGAGCGCGCGGGCTCCGCCTCGGCCGTGCTGGAGTCCGGCACGGAACTGGGCGGCGCACTGGGCATGGCGATCCTGGGCAGCATCGGCAGCGCCGTCTACCGCGGCCACATGGACGACGCCCTGCCGGCCGGCCTCCCCCAGGGTGCGGCCGACGCCGCACGGGAGACGCTGGCCGGCGCCGCCGCGGTGGCCGCACACCTCCCGGCGCAGGCCGGCCGGGCGGTGCTGACCGCGGCCCGCGCGGCCTTCACCGACGGCCTGCAGACCGCGGTGCTGAGCGCCGCGGGTGTGATGCTCTGCGCCGCCGTACTGGCCGTGGCCCTGCTGCGCGGGGTACGCCCCGCGCCGGCTCCGGCTCCGGCGGATACGGACCCGGCCGCGGCCCCGGCCCCCTCGGGAACCGTCAGCTGAAGTCGAACTCGCCGGTGCGGGTCCGCTTGAGCTCGAAGAACTTGTCGTAACCGGCGAGGAGGCGGGCGCCGTCGAAGACCCGCACCGCGTCCTCGCCGCGCGGGATCGCCATCAGGACCGGCCCGAAGAACGCCACCCCGTCGATGTGGATCGTGGGCGTCCCGACGTCCTCGCCGACCGGGTCCATGCCCTCGTGGTGGCTCTTGCGCAGCGCGTCGTCGTACGCCTCGCTCTCGGCGGCACGGGCCAGTCCGGCCGGGAGTCCGACCTCGGCGAGCGCCTCCTCGATGACGGCCGCGGTGTCCTCGCGGCCGTTGTTGTGGATACGGGTGCCCAGCGCGGTGTAGAGGTCGCGCAGCACGCCCTCGCCGTGCTCCTGGGCCGCCGCGATGCACACCCGCACCGGGCCCCACCCGGAGTCCAGCAGCTCGCGGTACTTCTCCGGGAGGTCCGTGCGGCCCTCGTTGAGCACGGACAGGCTCATCACACGGAACCGCAGGTCCAACTCGCGGTGCTGCTCGACCTCCAGGATCCAGCGGGAGGAGATCCAGGCGAACGGGCAGATGGGGTCGAAGTAGAAGTCGACGGAGTGGCGGGTGTCGCTCGGCTGTGTCATACGACGACCCTAAGCCGCCACCGGCCCGGCCGCCCGGTCCACCTGACCGACATGATCGTGGGCCACTTGCGGGGCGGAAGGGGCGCCACCGGATGCGGTGCCGGGCCGCCCCGCCTACTCGGGTGTGCCGCCCAGCATCCGCTGCAGCAGTTCCTTCAGCAGTGTGCGCTCGGCGATCGTCAGCTTGCCGAGCGGCTCGCGGGCGAAGTGCAGCGACGTCCGCAGCGCCTCGGCCGTCCGCGCCCCTTCGGCCGTCGCGGCGGCGAGCTTGACGCGGCGGTCGTCCGGGTCGGGGCGGCGCTCGACCAGGCCGCGGGACTCCAGGCGGTCCACGATGCCGGTGACGTTCGACGGCTCGCACTTCAGGCAGTTGGCGATCTTACGCATGGGCTGCGGGCCGACCGCGAGCAGGCTCAGGACCCGCGCCTGCGTGCCGGTGAGGGAGTGCTCGGACGCGGCCTGCTCGTACTCCTCGTGGTAACGGGCGACGACGGTGCCGATGAGATCGACGACCTCGACGGTCAAGGAGTCTGGGCGCGGTGTCATACCGACCAGGATAGCCGATTACTTGACAGCATGAAATATCGAGCTCACTATTGTTTCAGTACCTGAAGCATTAGGAGGATGGCTCTCATGTCCGCACTGCCCACGACCGGCCGCGAATGGCACCTCGTCGCCCGCCCGCACGGCTGGCCCACCCCGGAGGACTTCGCGCTGCGCGAGGCCGCGGTGCCCGAGCTCGGCGAGGGCCAGGTCCTCGTCCGCAACCAGCACTTCTCCGTCGACCCGTACATGCGCGGCCGGATGAACGACGTGAAGTCCTACGTCCCGCCCTTCCAGCTCGACGAGCCGATGGACGGCGGCGCGGTCGGCGAGGTCATCGCCTCCCGTGACGGCTCCCTCGCCGTCGGCGACCACGTCCTGCACGGCCTCGGCTGGCGCGAGTACGCCGTCGTGGACGCCAAGCGGACCGCCAAGGTCGACCCGTCGCTGGCCCCGCTCACCGCCTATCTCGGCGTCCTGGGCATGCCCGGTCTGACCGCGTACGCGGGCCTGTTGAAGGTCGCCTCCTTCAAGGAGGGCGACGCCGTCTTCGTGTCCGGTGCGGCCGGTGCGGTGGGCAGCGAGGTCGGCCAGATCGCCAAGCTCAAGGGCGCCTCCCGGGTCATCGGCTCGGCCGGCTCCGACGAGAAGGTCAAGCTCCTGGTCGAGGAGTACGGCTTCGACGCCGCCTTCAACTACAAGAACGGCGACGTCACCCAGCAGCTGAAGGAGGCCGCGCCGGAGGGCATCGACGTCTACTTCGACAACGTCGGCGGCGACCACCTCGAAGCGGCCATCAGCGCCCTCAACGTCCACGGCCGGGTGGCCATCTGCGGCATGATCTCGATGTACAACGCCACCGAGCCGAGCCCCGCACCGCGCAACCTCGCCATGGTCATCGGCAAGCGGCTGCGCCTCCAGGGCCTGCTGGTCAGCGACCACTCCGCGCTGCAGCCGCAGTTCGTCGAGGAGGTCTCCGCCTGGATCCGCTCCGGTGAGCTGAAGTACAGCGAGACCAAGGTCGCCGGCATCGAGCACGGCGTGGACGCCTTCCTGGGGATGCTGCGCGGCGAGAACACCGGAAAGATGATCGTGAGCCTGACGGAGGACTGAGCGATCGCCGAGGGCGACCGGTGGCGGGCGAGCCCTCCTCGCCGTGGTCTTGGTGGCGGGCGAGCCCTCCTCGCCGTGGTCTTACGCGGGCCCGTTAGGCTCGGCGGCAAGCCGTCGCGATCCGTGGGCGCGAGTCGCGGCGAACCACAGGAGGATCTCGTATGTCCATCCAGACCGTCGACGTCGTCTACACCGCCGTCGCCACCGCTGAGAACGGCCGTGACGGCCGCGTCGCCAGCGACGACGGCAAGCTCGACGTGGTCGTCAACCCGCCCAAGGAGCAGGGCGGCAGCGGCGCCGGCACCAACCCGGAGCAGCTGTTCGCGGCCGGTTACAGCGCCTGCTTCCAGGGCGCGCTCAGCGTCGTCGCCCGCCGGGAGAACGCCGATGTCTCCGGCTCCCGGGTGACCGCCAAGGTCGGCATCGGCAAGACCTCGGACGGCGCCTTCGGCCTCACCGTCGAGATCGTCGCCTCGATCCCCACGGTCGACGCCGCCACCGCCAAGGACCTCGTGGAGAAGGCGCACCAGGTGTGCCCGTACTCCCACGCCACCCGCGGCAACATCGACGTCAAGCTGACCGTCGCCTGACGGACGCCCCGTCTGACCGACCGCCGCAACGACGTCTCCCGCGGCGGCCGCGTCGCCCGGCACGACGCCTGTTGTCACGATGCCTGTCGTCACGGCGCCTGTTGTCGCGACGTCTCTCGTCACGGTGCCTGTCGTCACGGCATCTCTCGTCACGACACCTCTGGTCACGGCATCTCTCGTCACGGCGTCTCCGCGTACGTGCCAGGGGCCGCATCCCGGAATGACCCGGGGTGCGGCCCTTGCCGTCTGTGCGGTGTGTCTGTGGTGCGGGTGCGGGTGCGGGTGCGGTGTGGTGTGGCCCTTGTCGTCTGTATGCGGGCCCGGTGTGGCCCCGGCGGCGCCGGCCCGGTATGCCGTCCCGTACGGCGAGCTCACACGTCGCCCCCCCCCTCATGTGACGCAGGCCACCCACCCCGCACCTTGACGCATTCGCCGTGTAATCGATTTCGTAGCCCTCACGACATCCTCATGAAAACGATTACACGCGAACGGGGCGGCAACGGAGCCATGGCGAACATCAAGGACGTGGCAGAGCGGGCAGGTGTCTCCGTCGCCACGGTCTCCCGGGTCCTCAACGGACACAGTCCGGTCGCCGAGACCCGCGACCGGGTGCTCGCCGCCGTACGCGAACTGGGCTACCGCCCCAACAACGTGGCCCGTGCCCTGCGCACCGCCCGGACCGGCGCGCTCGGCCTGATCATCAGCGATCTGACCAACCCGTTCTTCACCGAGCTGGCCGACGCCGTCGAGGACGCGGCCCGCAGCCTCGGCTACAGCCTGGTCATCGGCAACGCCGGCGAACGCCCCGAGCAGCAGGACGACTACATCCGCACCCTGCTCGACCGCCGGATCGACGGCCTGCTGGTCAGCTCGGCCGGTACCGGCTCGGCGATGCTCCGCGAGGTCGTCGCCTCCGGCACCCCGCTGGTCCTGCTGGACCGCAGCGTCCCCGGCATCGACGCCCCCTGCGTACGCGCCGACGGCCGCGCCGCGCTCACCGAACTCACCGGCCACCTCGCCGCCCTCGGCCGCCGCCGCCCCGCGATCATCGTCGCCCCGGCCGGCACCCCCACCGGCGACGAGCGCCTTGCCCTCTTCCGTACCGCGCTGGCCGACCACGGCATCCCGCTGCCCGACGAACGGGTCGGCGCCACCCCCGACCTCCAGCCCACCGGCGGTCGCCAGGTGATGCGCGGTTTCCTCGACCTCCCCGAGCCGCCGGACGCGGTACTGGCCACCGACAACCTGATGGCGCTCGGCGCGCTGGACGAACTCCGCGCCCGCGGACTGCGGGTCCCCGACGACATGGCCCTGGTGGTCTACGACGACGTGCCCTGGTTCGCCCACACCGATCCGCCGCTGACCGCCATCGCCCAGCCCACCCGCGAACTGGGCCGGGCCGCCGTCCGCACCCTGCTGGCCCGGATCGAGGACCGCCCCGCCGAATCGGTGCTACTCCCGGCCCGGCTCGTGCCCCGCCGCTCCTGCGGCGAACCGACGGCCGGCTGAACCGGGCGCGCACACGTACGCTCCACCGCTCCCACTTCGTCCCCCACCCCCGGGACATCGTTCTCCGCCCCGCACTTCACCTCCGAGGACCACCACCACCCACCAGTCATCACCCACCAGTCATCACCCATCACCCACCCGAGCCACGGCACCACCGCACCGCCAGCCGTATTAGCGAGCCGCCCGTGGCCACACGAGCGAGCAGCCACAGCAGCGAGTAGCCACACGAGCGAGCAGCCACACGAGGATGAGAGGGGCAGCGCATGACCGGCGTCAACGACGACGTTCCGGACGGCGTACCGGATGCCGTACCGGTCGACCTGCCGGACCGGGCACCGGACGACGACATGCCGGACGGCCGCGAACTGCTGCGCGTGGAGGGGGTGACCAAGTCCTTCCCCGGGGTCCGTGCGTTGGACGGCGTGGATCTGAGCCTGCGTCGCGGCGAGGTGCATGTCCTCCTCGGCGAGAACGGCGCGGGCAAGAGCACACTCATCAAGATGCTCTCCGGCGCCCACCGCCCCGACCAGGGCCGCATCCTCGCCGACACCGTGCGGGACGGGACCGATGCCGGGCGGGACGGGCCCGTCGCCGGGCGGGCTGGTTCTGCCACCGGGCGGGGCGGTTCTGCCGCCGGGCCGGACGGGACCGATGCTGAGCCGGACGGGACCGATGCCGGGCAGGAAAGGACCCACACCGTGCGGGACGGGACCGATGCCGGGCGGGAAAGGACCCACACCGCGCTCACCGCCAGGCCCGGCCGTGGCGCTCTGCGCGAGGTGACCATCCGTTCCGCACAGGACGCCGAGCGGCTCGGTATCGCCACCATCTACCAGGAGTTCACCCTCGTCCCCGGCCTGACCGTCGCCGAGAACCTCTTCCTCGGCCGCCAGCCGCGCACCGTCCTCGGCCTCATCGACAAGAAGACGATGCGGGCCCGCGCCGCCGAACTGCTGCGGCGCGTACGGCTGGACGTCTCCCCGGACACCCCGGTCGCCGAACTGGGCATCGCCCGACTCCAGATGGTCGAGATCGCCAAGGCGCTCAGCCTCGACGCCCGGGTGCTGATCATGGACGAGCCGACCGCGGTGCTCACCTCCGAGGAGGTCCAGACCCTCTTCGGAATCGTCCGCGAACTGCGCGACGCCGGCGTCGGCATCCTCTTCATCACCCACCACCTGGAGGAGATCGGCGCGCTCGGCGACCGCGTCACCGTGCTGCGCGACGGCCGCTCCGTCGCCCAGGTGCCGGCCTCCACCGAGGAGGACGAGCTGATCCGCCTCATGGTGGGCCGGGACATCGCCGAGCAGTACCCGCGGCAGCGCCCCGGCCGGCCCGGCGCGCCGCTACTGCGGGTCCGCGGCCTGACCCGCCACGGCCGCGGGACCGGACCGGCCTTCCAGGACATCGACTTCGAGGTGCGGGCCGGTGAGGTCGTGGGCCTGGCCGGACTGGTCGGCGCGGGCCGCACCGAGGTGGCCCGGGCGGTCTTCGGGGTGGACCCGTACGACGCCGGCACGGTCGAGATCGACGGCGAGCGGCTGGCCCGCGGCGACGTCCGTGCCGCGATGCGCGCCGGACTCGGTCTCGTACCGGAGGACCGCAAGGGCCAGGGCCTGGTCCTGGACGCGTCCCTCCAGGACAACCTCACCCTTGCCCGGCTCGCCCGCGACACCCGCGGCGGGCTGGTGGACCGCGGCGCGCAGCGACGCCGGGCGGCCACCGTGGCCGAGCAGTTGAAGGTCCGGATGAGCGGCCTGGCGCAGCCCGCCCGGACGCTCTCCGGCGGCAACCAGCAGAAGATCGTCATCGGCAAGTGGCTGCTCGCGGACACCCGGCTGCTGATCCTCGACGAGCCCACGCGGGGTATCGACGTCGGCGCCAAGGTCGAGATCTACCAGCTCATCAACGAACTGACGGCGTCCGGCCGGGCGGTTCTGATGATCTCCAGCGATCTGCCGGAGGTGCTCGGCATGAGTGACCGGGTGCTGGTGATGTCCCAGGGCCGGCTGGCCGGCGAACTCACCGCCGAAGAGGCCACCCAGGACGCCGTGATGGAGCTGGCCCTCCGGCCCCCGTACAGCACGGGCCAGTTCCCGGATGCTCGTACCGGCGAGGACATGGGCCAGTGCCTGGATGCTCGTACCGGCGAGGACACGGGCCACGGCACCGACTCCGATACCGGCCGCAGCGCCGACCCCGATACCGGCCGCGGCGCCGAGTCCGTCACCAGCCGCGGCGCCGACTCCGTGACCGGCCGCCGCAACCACCCCAACACGAGCGCGATGGAGGGCTCCGATGTCCGCTGAGCTGAAGACGGGAGCCGCCGCCGAGGCGGTGGGACGGGCACCGGACCGCGGTTCGGGCGGCGCCCGGCCCGCGGCGTGGTTCTCCCGGACGGTCCTCAAAAACGGCCCGCTCGGCGGTCTGGCAGCCCTGGTCGTGGTGATGGCCGCGCTGTCCAAGGACTTCCTCAACGGTCAGAACCTCCTCAACGTCGGCGTCCAGGCATCGGTCACCGCGATCCTCGCCTTCGGCGTCACGTTCGTGATCGTCTCGGCCGGCATCGACCTGTCCGTCGGCTCGGTCGCCGCGCTCGCCGCCACCGTCGTCGCCTGGGCCGCCACCGGCCAGGGCCTGCCCGTCGGGATCGCCGTACTCCTCGGCCTCGCGGTCGGCGCGGGATCCGGACTGCTCTCCGGCGCACTGGTCGCGTACGGCAAACTGCCCGCGTTCATCGCGACGTTGGCGATGCTGTCCGTGGGCCGCGGGCTGGCCCTGGTCATCTCCGGCGGCTCGCCGATTCCCTTCCCGGCCTCGGTCAGCAGGCTCGGTGACACCCTCGGTGGCTGGTTGCCGGTGCCGGTGCTCGTCATGATCGCCATGGGACTGGTCGCCGCACTGATCCTGGCCCGTACGTACGCCGGACGCGCGATGTTCGCGATCGGCGGCAACGAGGAAGCGGCCCGCCTCTCCGGCATCCACGTCAAGCGCCGCAAGCTCGTCATCTACGCGCTGTCCGGGCTGTTCGCGGCGGTCGCCGGCATCGTGCTCGCGGCCCGCCTCACCTCCGCCCAGCCCCAGGCGGCCACCGGCTACGAACTGGACGCGATCGCGGCCGTGGTGATCGGCGGGGCCAGCCTCTCCGGCGGATCGGGCAAGGCGTCCGGCACCCTCATCGGCGCCCTGATCCTGGCCGTGCTGCGCAACGGCCTCAACCTGCTGAGCGTCTCGGCCTTCTGGCAGCAGGTGGCCACCGGTCTGGTCATCGCCCTCGCGGTCCTCCTGGACACCCTGCGCCGCCGGAGCACGCGATGAGCGCGGGGGCGGGGAAGGGGACGGGGGCCCGCGCGGGGACGCGGACGCGGGCGCGGGCGCCCCACGCGGGGCTCCGCAGCGATGCCAGTAACGATCCCCGCAGCGAAGCCGGTAACGATCCCCGCAGCGATGCCGATGTCCACAGGGACGCCCGAGGGGGTGCTCGTAGCGATGCCGGGAGGAACGTCCGCGAGGGGGCTCGAAGCGGGACGCTCGCGAGGGCGGTGGCCACGACCGTCACGGCCGCCCTCGCACTCACCCTCACCGGCTGCGACCGCGGCGGCAACACCGACCTGGGGCTCGCCCTGTCCACGATGAACAACCCGTTCTTCGTCGGCATCAAGAAGGGCGCCCAGGCCGAGGCCGAAGCCCGCGGTCTGCACATCAACATCACCGACGCCCAGAACGACCCCACCCAGCAGATCAACCAGATGGAGACGTTCACCAGCCAGAACGTCAAGGCCGCCATCATCAACCCGGTCGACTCCGACGCCGCCGTCCCGGCCGTCGGCGTCGCCAACCGGGCGAAGGTACCGGTCATCTCCCTCGACCGCGGCGTCAACGGCGGCACGGTCGGCTCGACCATCGCCTCCGACAACGTCGCCGGCGGCCGGCTCGCCGCGAAGACGCTGGCCGAATCGCTCGGCGGCAAGGGCAAGGTGGCGTTCCTCGAAGGACAGCCTGGTACCTCCGCGGCCCGCGAACGCGGCCGGGGCTTCGAGGAGGGCCTCAGGACGTACCCCGGCATCCAGGTCGTCGCCCGCCAGCCCGCCGACTTCGACCGTGCCAAGGGCATGGACGTGATGACCAACATGCTCCAGGCCCACCGCGACATCACCGGGGTCTTCGCCGCCAACGACGAGATGGCGCTCGGCGCTGCCAAGGCGCTGGGCGGCCGGTCGGGCAAGGACGTCAAGGTGGTGGCGTTCGACGGCACCCCCGACGGCATCACGGGCGTCCGCAACGGCACCCTGACCGCCACCCTCGCCCAGCAGCCGGAACTCCTCGGCAAACAAGCCGTGGACTGGGCCCTGAAGGCCGCCCACGGTGAGAAGCTGCCGCAGTCGGTCAAGGTGCCGGTGGTCCTGGTGACCCGCAAGAACGCGGCCACGTTCGACGCCGGATGAGGCACAGCGGCGGCCTGGCACGTGGGCCGCCGCCGCATGGTCCGGGCTCACTCAACACACACGACAACAACGACAGACCCAACAGCAACAACACACGAACAGCCACAGCAGTCATGACAACAACGGCAGGCACGACAACGACGGCAGGCACGACCGCGACAACACGTGAACAGCAACAACACGCACGACAGCAACAAGACGACTAACACGCAGCAACCAGCGCACACCAACTAACGCACACAAACCAACGCACACCAACCAACGCAACACGCACCCACCAACGCAACACCCAACAAGCAACGCGCAACGCACCACAACCAACCCACCACAAGCAACGCACCACACACGAGAAGAGAAGGAGAGCGGCGCATGGGCAGCCATCGGCGGGACCGGGCGACGCTCGGAAACGGGAGAACGGCGCATGTATGACGTCCTGGTGGTCGGCTCGGCCAACGCGGATCTGACGGTACGGGTCGAGCGGCGGCCCGGCGCGGGGGAGACCGTGCCCGGCACGGACCTGGTCGAATCGGCCGGCGGCAAGGGCGCCAACCAGGCGGCCGCCGCGGCCCGGATCGGCGGGCGCACCGCGCTGCTGGCCCGGGTCGGCGGCGACGCCTACGGCGAACTACTGCTGCACGCCCAGCGCGAGGCGGGCACCGACGTCTCGCCGGTCATCGTGGACGAGACGGCCCGCACCGGCACCGCGATGATCATCGTCGACCCGGACGGCGACAACAGCATCGTCGTCTCCCCGGGCGCCAACGCCGCCCTCACCCCGCAGGACGTGGCCGCGGCGAAGGACACCATCGCCGCCTCCGCGGTGCTCTCCCTCCAGCTGGAGATCCCCATGGAGTCCGTACGGGCCGCCGCAGCCACCGCCGAACAGGCCGGCACCCGGGTCGTCCTCAACCCCTCCCCGGCGCCCGAGACGGCACTGCCCTCCGAACTCCTCGCGGTGGCCGACCCGTTGGTGGTCAACGAGCACGAGGCCCGCCAGCTGTCCGGCCTCGCGGACGGCACGCCCGCCGAGTGGGCACGAGCACTGCGCGACCAGGGCGCCCGCTCCGTCGTCGTCACCCTCGGCGGCGCCGGCGCGCTGGTCCTGGACGCCTCGGGGACCACGGAAGTACCCGGCGTACGCGTCAAGGCCGTGGACACCACCGGCGCCGGCGACGCCTTCACCGGCGCGCTGGCCACCCGCCTGGCCCGCGGCGACGCCCTCCCCGAGGCCGCCCGCTTCGCCGTACGGGTCGGAGCCGCAGCCGTCACCAAGCCGGGCGCCCAGCCCTCGTACCCCACCCGCGCCGAGCTGGAAGCCCTGGTGCCGGAATCCACTCAGGACGCGGGTGACGGCAGGTAAGCAGCGGCGTGTACGGGGCGGTGCCCCGCCGCGCCCCCCGGCCGCGTCACCGCCCTCGCAGCGGCGCCGGCCGGGGCCCCGCTATCCGTCCACCGCTATCCGTCCACCGCCATCCCCATCTGCGTCTGCCTCCTCATCCCGCCCCCATCTCCGTCCTCGCCCCGCTCTCCGCCCCCGTGCCCGTACCCGCCCCCATCTCCTTATCCCTCTCCCTCTCCAGCTCCTTCGGTCCGTACAGTGCATGGTCCGCGCCGGTCGCCACTGCCCAGTAGCGGTCGCCGTAGGACCAGTGCCACCACTCCGTCGGGTAGTTGACCAGCCCGGCGGCTGTGAGCGCGGCGCTCAATATGCGGCGGTGCTCGCGGGCCGCGGATGACAGCCCCGGCGCGGCCGTGTAGCAGGCACCGTCGCTCTCCTCCGGGGAGGCGTCGATCGGCGTCCCCATGTCGACCTCTTCGCCCTCCGCGGTGACGAGCGTCAGGTCCACCGCGCCACCCGCGCTGTGCGGTGCTATCTCCGACGGGGACACATACCGGCTGGCGGCCTGATGGACCAGGGCCCCGTCCCAGTCCGGGTGCGCGGCGCGCAGCTCGTCCGCGTACTGCTCGAAGTAGCGCCGCTGGAGTCCCGGCGGGCGGTACCCCTCGACGAACTGCAGCCGCAGTCCGGCCGGCAGCGCCCGCTGTGCGTCCAGCAGCCGCTGCAACACCCCCTCCCGCAGGTGCGCGAACGCACCCCGTCCGTCGCGATGGTCCGCGGCCACCAGCAGGTCGGGCGCCGCGGTCCGCACGTCCACTAGCGGCTCACCGCACTCCTTGACCGGTATGGCCGCCACCGCCGGGTCCGACCTCAGCGTGATCAGGTCACGGACGTCGCTCAGCACCAGCTCCGCACCGCCGCCCCGCACCGGCGCGGTCCACTCGGCGGCCGCCGCCACCCGCTCACCCGACGGCAGCCAGATCCCGCTCAGTCCGCAGGCCGGCCCAGGACTGCCGACCTCCATCCCATTGGCGAGCAGGACGAGGAGTCCGTGCTCCCGCGCTATCTCGCCGTACCGTGCCAACCGCTCCGCCGAATCGTGGAAGGCGCTGGAGAGATACACCCGGCAACCGTCCGCCGCGGCCCGCGCCGGCACCTCGGGGAAGCTGCTGTCGAAGCACGTGGCCAGCGCGAACCGGATCCCGCCCAGGAAGAACCGGCCCTCCGCGCTGCCCGGCGCGAAAACCTTGCTCTCGTCCTCGGAAACATGGACCTTGTCGTAACGGGTCAACAGGGCGCCGTCCGGCCCGTAGACGAACGAGGAGATCGTCGGCCGGCCGCCGGGCTCGACGGACCGGCCCGCAGCGTTCACCACCGCCGCCACCCCGTTTGCCCGGCAGGCCTCCCGGACCGGCGTCAGCCGGTCATCGTCGGGAGCGACCGTGAGCCGGTCCGGATCGGCCGCTATGAGCCGCAGGTCGTAGTGCGTCAGGGCGAGTTCGGAGAAAACCACCAGGCCGGCGCCACGGCCGGCGGCCTCGCCGATGAGCGTGGCCATCCGCGCGGCGTTGGCCTCGATATCCCCTGGCACGGCGGCGAATTGTGCGGCTGCGGTGATCATTCCCCCATGATGCCCGCCGCGGCATCGACGCGTGCGGGCCTGTGGATAACTTTTCGCGGGCCTGTCCGGTGGCATTCCGGCTGTACGCCCAGCTCGCTCAACCCTCCTGCGCGCATCCTCCTTCCGTCACCAGGCCCCGCACGACTCCTTCCGCCGCGAGATCCCGCACGGCTCCTTCCGCCAGGAGGTCCCGCACGGCTCCTTCCGCCAGGAGGTCCCGCACGACTCCTTCCGCCACCAGGCCCCGCACGACTCCCACCGTCCCGAGGTCTCGTACCCTCCCTCCGCTACGAGGCACCGGCCGCAGTGCCGCCCGCCGAGTCGGCCGCCACCGTCACGATCTCCCGCACCTGCCGGGTGATCGCCATCCGGTTCTGCACCAGGACCGGGTCGGTGACCTGCCCGTCCGCCGGATCCGTGTTCCCGGGCCCGAACTCCAGGACGGGAGTGTGCAGATGCCCGCCCGGCAGCGTCGGACGTCCGACCGCATCCCGGAGCAGCGTCGCCCGATAAGCGATCTCATTGGACAGATAGTCCCCACCGCCTCCGGCCCGGGCGGTCGACCCCGGAGTCGGCCCGTCCGGCCGCACGACAGGCGTCGTGCCGCCCGCGGGGATCTCCGTCACGGCGGTGTGATCGACCACCGGGTACGGCCCGGTGCCGGCGGCCACGATCCGCGCGTACGGCAGGCTGGTGGTCGTCCACTGCGGCTGCGGCGTCACGGTGGGCACCCCGGGCGGAATAGGGACGGTCTCGGTACGCGACTCCTGCACATTGTCGGGATAGCCGCCCCGCCAGGCGCCGTTGGTGCGCTCCACGTCGAACCGTCCCGGTCGGCCCTGGCTGATCGTCGTGAACAGATCCACCTGCCGCGGCCCGCGCCGCACATACGGTGCCAGCGTGCGTTCCACGGTCCCCCGCGCGAAATCGGCCCACCGTACGGGGAAGACTGCGGCCTCGATCCGCGCCGACTCACCGGACGCGGTCCGTATCGTCGTCCCGTCCAGCGCGAGCGCCGCCGCTCCCGACGGGTTGCTCCGCCGTGGATCGTCATCCAGTTGGAACGGGTCGAACCCGGTCACCACGATCCGCAGCAGGTGCTTCCCCGCGGGCAGCTCGATCGAGTCCTGGCCCCGCGAACCACGTTCCAACGAGTGCAGCAACGCCTCCCGTTGGGTGGGCGACAGCCCGAAGCCGGGCTGCCATTGCCGCAGTTCTTTCGACATTCCTAACCGTGCCCAATACAGCGGGCGGTCGTCGTCCCGGCTGAGATCACCGCCCACGGGCCCGCGCCCCTGCACCCGGTCCACGGCTCGCCGCCACAACGCCCGACCTTCAGCCTCCACATACCGTCTGGCCTGCGGGTATGTGCGCATCCGCGCCAGCCCGCGCGCGAACTCCCGCGGCCACACGACAAATCCACTGCGCCGCAGGATCTCCTGAGGAGCGGGTTGCGACAGCCGGTCCTCCTCCACGGAGAGGTCCATCGTCGTAGCCGCAGCCGTAGCCGCAGCCGCAGAGGTATGGGCGGTCGTAACGGACGTCGTGGTTGCCGCGGCCGACGAGGCCGGAAGGGACAGCGGCACAGCGGCGGCCAGCAGGGCGACACCGAGCGTGCCCAGCCGAGCAGTTGAGCGCCCGACGCGGCGCGGGCACGAGGGGGCAAATGGGGATCTCATGGGGTGAGTAAAGCGGGGGCGCGGGCGCGACGGTAGAGGGCGGATACCTGGCCCTGCCCGGGTACGGATAGCGCTTCCCGCACGGTTCGTGTTCGGGTTCGGTCCGGTTGCAGCCCGCACCTGACACTTCGCGACCGGTATTGTCGGGGCTGTCCGGGCTGTCCGGGCTGTCCGGGCTGTCCGGGCTGTCCGGGCTGTCCGGGCTGTCCGGGCGTCGGGGCTGCCGGGGATGCCAGAGCTGCCCCCGGCATCCTCCGCGCCCGCGGGCGAGCAGTATGCCGACGGTGCCGACGGGGACTACCCGGCCGACGCGCCAAGTACAGCCCGGACGGGATGACGACCTCCTGCCTCACACCCCTCCGATAGCCCTGTCTCCCGCCCCTTCCAGTAGGCCCTGCCTCACACCCCTCCGGCAGGCGTTCCGGAGCCCCGGTTGTCGTCCTCCCCGCCCCCGAGCAACCTCACAAAGTCCCGGAACGCCGCAGGCATATCGACGTTCTCCGGGTCCAGCAGCCACTGCAACTGGAGCCCGTCCATCACCGCGACCAGCAGCGGAGCCGCGCGCTCCGGCGTCAGGCCACCGGGCAGCCGTTCCCCGAACTCGGCCCTTAGCGCCGCAGCCATCGCCGCCCGTACGGCCTGGAAGCGGGACTCGAAGAAGGCGCGGGCGGGGTGGCCCTCGGTGACGCTGTCGGCGGACAGGACGGTGTAGGTCTGGACGATGCCGGGGCGGGTGGCGTTGTAGTCCACGAGCTGGGCGAGGGTGTCGGTCCGCCAGGTCCTGGACGCCGCCGCGGACGAGGCCAGATCCCAACGGTCGCGCGCCTCCAGCACACCGACCAGCAGCAGCTCCTTGGTGGGGAAGTGGTGCAGCAAGCCCTGCTGGGTCAGCCCTGCGCGCTCGGCGACGGCGGCCAGCGAGGTGCGGCGGTAGCCCCGCTCGGCGATGAGCTCCACGGCGGCCTCCAAGATGGCCTCCCGCCGCTCCGCGCGCTGGGCCTCCCGTCCGCCACCGCCCCGCCGCGGCACCGTGCGGCCGTCGCGGGAGGCGCCCCGATCTCGTGCAGTCACGGGCCGAGCGTAACCCCGGCGTGGAGAACTCGTACGGGAAGATAACGGACGGATCACAATGCCTACCGTTCAGGAGGTCAGCGGATCACAATCCGGCCAGGGGATCCGCGTGACGCCCGCGGCCACCCCCGCCGGGCCCCACCGACCCAACAGGCCAACAGGTCCCACAAGTCCCACAAGTCCCACAGGTCCCACAGGTCCACAGCCCCAACTATCCCAACAGTCCCCACAGCCCCAACCATCCCAACAGGCCCCACAGCGAGACCGGAGAGCCGTATGACCGACGCCCAGTCACACCGCCCGTCCCGCGACACGGCCGACGAACATGCCGAGGCCGTCGAACGAGCGCTTGCCGCGCTGGACCTGGACACCAAGGTTCGGCTGCTGTCCGGCCAGGACATGTGGACCCTCCCCGCCATCCCCGAGATCGGCCTCCGGTCGCTGGTGATGTCGGACGGCCCGATCGGCGTACGCGGCCAGGAATGGAGTGCCGAGGACCCCTCGGTCGCCCTGCCCAGCCCCACCGCGCTGGCCGCCACCTGGGACCCCGAACTCGCCCGGCGCGCCGGGCACCTCCTCTCCCAGGAGGCCCGCCGCAAGGGCGTGCATGTCCTCCTGGCGCCCACCGTCAATCTGCACCGCTCCCCATTGGGCGGCCGCCACTTCGAGTGCTATTCGGAAGACCCGTTCCTCACCGGCGAGATCGGCGTCGGATACGTACGTGGCGTGCAGGAAGGCGGCGTCGCAACTACGGTCAAGCACTTCGTCGGCAACGACGCCGAGACCGACCGGCTCACCGTCGACAACCGCATCGCGCCCCGCCCGCTGCGCGAGCTGTACCTCGCGCCGTTTGAGCACATCGTCACCCAGGCTCGCCCCTGGGGCATCATGACCGCGTACAACCAGGTCAACGGCTCGACGATGACCGAACACCGCTATCTCGTCCAGGAGGTCCTGCGCGGCGAATGGGGCTTCGACGGCTGCAACGTCTCCGACTGGACGGCCGCCCGCGACACGGTCCGCGCGCTCCGCGGCGGCCTGGATGTGGCGATGCCCGGCCCGCGCACCGTCTACGGCGCCCCGCTCGCCGGGGCCGTCCGAGCTGGTGAGGTGGACGAAAACGAGGTGGATGACGCGGTTCGCCGCGTGCTCCTGCTCGCCGCCCGGACGGGATGCCTCGCCGACGTACCCGCCGCCGTCGCCCCGGCCGACGTACCCCAGGAAATCGACGGCCCCGCGCTGGCCCGCGAAATCGCCCGCCGCTCATTCGTCCTGCTCCGCAACGAGCCGGTGGCGGGTGAGCCGATGGAGGGCAGGTCGATGGGGGGTGGGGCGACGGCCGACGCATCGATGTCTGACGAGTCGGTAGCGGGTGAACCGGTAGCCCATGAGTTGGTGGTCGACGAACCGGTAGCGCATGAGTCGGTGGTCGACGATCCGGTGGCCGACGAACCGGTAGCCCGTAAGGACAAACCGGTAGCCCACCAAAAGGTGGCCACCCAACCAATGGGCAGCGCACGCCCGTTGCTGCCCCTCGATGCGACGGCGATCCGCTCCCTCGCCGTCATCGGCGCCACCGCGCGCGACGCCCGGGTGCTCGGCGGCGGATCCGCGACCGTCTTCCCCGACCGCATCGTCTCCCCGCTGGAAGGACTGCGCGCGGCCTTGCCCGACGACGTCGACGTCACCTTCGCCGTCGGCGCCGACCCGCGCACCCGGATCCCGCACGCCCGCGACGGGTTCGCCCTGCGCGCCCGCTACCTCGACGGGCACGGCAACCTGCTGGCAGAAACGCCGCAGTTCGACGGCAAAGTGCAGGTGATGGGCCGCTTCCCTGCCGGCGTCACCCGGCACAACCTCAACGCCGTCGAACTGGCCGGCAGTTACATCCCTCAGCTCAGCGGCACCCACACCTTCGCCGTCGCCGGCACCGGCGCCCTCCGGCTGACCGTGGACGACACGGTCCTCTTCGACGACACCGTCGCACCCGAGGGAAGCGACCCCTTCGAGGCGTACATGAAGCCCGCCGAGCAGACCGTGACGACGGAACTGGCGGCGGGGCAACGGGTCGACGTCACCCTCCGCTTCGTACCGCGCAGCCTCGGGCTGGGGGAGGGCCTGGACGCACTGAATTTCACCCTCGGCCACAGCGCGCCGCAGCTCGACCCGGACGCCGAGATCGAGGAAGCGGTCCGCGCGGCGGCCGCCGCCGATGTCGCGGTCCTGGTGGTCGCCACGACCGAAGAGGTCGAGTCCGAGGGCTTCGACCGCGGCGATCTACGGTTGCCCGGCCGCCAGGACGAGCTGGTCACCCGCGTCGCCGCGGTCAACCCGCGCACCGTAGTCGTGGTCAACTCCGGCTCTCCGGTGGAACTTCCCTGGCGCGATCAGGTCGCCGCGATCCTGTTGAGCTGGTTCCCGGGACAGGAGGCCGGTGCCGCACTGGCCGACGTCCTGCTCGGGATCCACGAACCCGGCGGCCGGCTCCCCACCACCTGGCCGGCCCGCCTCGACGACGCCCCGGTCACCACCGTCACGCCCATCAACGGCGAACTCTCCTATGCCGAAGGACTGTTCATCGGCTACCGCGCCTGGCAGCGGTCCACCTCACTACCCACCCCCGCCTACCCCTTCGGCCACGGCCTCGGCTACACCGACTGGCAGTACGAGTCCCTGGACCCCACCCCGGACTCCGTACGCGTACGCCTCCGCAACACCGGCACCCGCCCCGGCCGCGAGACCGTCCAGATCTACCTGACCCCCACCCGCACCCCCAGCAGCCCGAACAACACCCCGCCTGCCCGGGGCGCCAACACGCCCGCCCCGTACGGCACCGAGTCCGCCCCGGCCGCCCCGACGGGGGCGACTGCCGACGTCACCACAGAGGCCCCCGAACGACCGATCCGCTGGCTGGTTGGCTTCGCCGTCGTCGAGGCCGGCCCAGGCGAGAGCGCCGAGGCCGAGATCCCGCTGCCGGACCGTGCCTTCGCAATCTGGGACGAGGAGACAGGCGACTGGCTCCGGATCAAGGGTGTCTACACCGTCGAGGCCGCACACAGCCTCACCGACCGCCGCCTCACAGCCGAGGTCACCGCCGCCTGACAGCCCACTCCTCACCGCCTGACAGCAGTGGAGGCCGACCACCGCCCGCCTGACGGCCAGGCACGGCCAGCCGCCGCCTGATGGCCAGGTCCGGTCGCCGCCTGATGACCAGGCCGGTCGCCGCCACCTTGACCCGTGTTCCTTGGGACCGGGCCCCCTCCCCCTCCCTCCCCCCTCCCTCCCCCTCACACTTCCGTCGTTTCGCCCCCACCGGCATCCCGCGCACTCGGCGACGGCGAGCGGGCGATGACGAGTGGCCCACGACGAACCGGCAACCGTCTTAAGAGGTCTGCACCGCCACATCACCCCCGCTGGTGTGGGCCGTTACCTTGTGCGGGGACTTCGGGTCCGTCGGCACGGAGACCTTGCTGGTGCCGCCGGAGGTTGTGGCGTTGACCGCGTAGCTTCCCTTCGGGAGGCGGACGGTGACGTTGCCTCCGCTGGTGCGGGCCGAGACGTCGTCGGGCATCGTGGTCAGCGTCAGTTCGACGTCTCCACCGCTCGTTCTGGCCTGGGCTCTGCGGGCCGTGGAATCCGTGATGGTGACGTCTCCGCCGCTGGTCTCCGCGTCGATGGCGCCCGAGGTGCCGCGGACGATGACGTCCCCGCCGCTGGTGTGCAGATTGACGGAGGCATCGCGCGGCAGCAGCACCCGGAAGTCCACCTCGCACTTGCGGCCCATGCCGCAGTCCTCGGCCTTCAGCGTCAGCCGGCCGTTCTTGACGCTGTGCGACGGGGTCGGCTTGCGGTCGTTGTAGCGGTACTTCTCCGTGACCTTCACCGAGCCGCCGGCCGCGACCGGTACCACCTCGATGTCGCCGCCGTGGGTCGTCGCCGAGAGAGCAGAGATCTTTCCGTCCACGGTGTACGTGCGCTTCGCCTCTTTCGTCGGACCGAAACCGGAGAGCGAGCAGCCGGCCACCAGCGCGGTCAATGCCGCACAGGACAGGACGAGATGAGAAGCGCGGAGGCGGGCCATGACGATACTTCTCCCGAGGCGAAAGGAAGGGGACCGAAGCGGTTCCGGCCCCCGATGGGACGGATACTGATCATCTTCGGGTATCGCGAATCGGGAAGCGTCACCGCAGGGTATGACCTTTGGCATCACCGCACGGTATGAGAGTCCCCTAGGGGAGCCCCCCTCACCTCTCATCCCACCCCCGGCACCTCACCCCCAGGGGCTGACCTTCCTGGGGAGCCTCATGGCCCCCAGCCCCCAGCCTTAGCCGCCTAGCCACAAGGGCGCCAGCCCCCAGCCCCCTAGCCGCAAAGGTCCCCAGCCCCTGGCCCCCAGCCCCCAAGGGGCCCCGGCTCACGCTGTGCCGCCCGTCTCCCGTGGGTGTACCGAGAAGCGGTACACGGTCTCCGAGTGGTAGACCTCGCCCGGGCGCAGGGCGGTGCTGGGGTAGTCCGGGCGGTGGGGGGAGTCCGGGAAGTGCTGGGTTTCGAGGGCGAGGCCGGCCGCCGGGCCGTAGGGCAGGCCGGAGAAGCCGGTCAGGGAGCCGTCGAGGTGGTCGGCGGTGTAGAGCTGCAGGCCGGGTTCCGTCGTGGCCAGCTCCAGCGTGCGGCCGGAGGCCGGGTCGTACAGCTCCGCGACCGGGCGCGGGGCCGTGGTCACGCCGCCGTCCAGCACGAAGTTGTGGTCGTACCGGCCGCCCACCGCGCGGGTGGTCCGGAAGTCGAAGCGGGTCCCGTCGACCTCGGCCGGCGCGCCGGGGAGCGGGATGCCGGTGTCGTCGACGGGCGTGTAGCGGCTCGCGGCGAGCCGCAGTTCGTGCCTGGTGGCGCTGCCGCTGCCGTCGCCGCCCAGGTGGAGGTAGGTGTGGTTGGTGAGGTTCACGACGGTGGGGGCGTCGGTGTGCGCGTCGTAGGAGAGGTGCAGGGTGCCGCCGCGCGGGCCGGGGGAGAGGGTGTACGTCACCCGGACATCCAGGTTGCCGGGGAAGCCCTCCTCGCCGTCGGGGCTGACCCGGTGCAGTTCCACTCCGTTCTCGATCGGGCGGGCGTCCCACACCACCCGGGAGAAGTTGCGCGAGCCGCCGTGAAGGCAGTTGCGCCCGTCGTTCGCCGTCAGCGGGTTCGTCCTGCCGTCGAGGGGAAAGGCTGCCCCGGCGATCCTGTTGGCGTAGCGGCCGACCAACGCGCCGAAGTGGGAGCCGCCGTGGACCACGTAGGAGGCCAGGTCGCGGAAGCCGAGCGCCAGCTGGCCGGACCTGCCGTCCCGGTCGGGGGCCTCGATGGTCTGGATGATGCCGCCGTATGTGAGGACCCGGACCCGTAGGGCGTCCGGGCCGGTACCCGCCTCCAGGGTCCAGCGGTCGACGCGGGTTCCGTCGTCCAGCGTGCCGAAGAGTTCCCTGCTGACCTGCGTTTTCATGGGCATGAGCCTATGCCTGGCCGCGAGCCGCGTCCGGCGGAAGGGCGCGTCTGCGTGCCGCGCGTCCCGGGGGAGGGGCCGCTACCCCTGCCGACGCGTGATCGTCCGGAAGGCCAGTTCCGCCAGTTCCTTCTGGCCGCCGGTGCCCGGGTGGAACCAGTCCCAGGTGCTCAACTGGCGGCCGGTGAAGCGGTAGTCGAAGACGGCGGGGTCGAAGCGGCACAGCGGGTCCTTGCCGCAGACCTCGGCCAGCGCCGAGTTGTACGCCATGACCCGCTCGCGCACCTTCAGCCGCCGGTCCTGGGCGGGCTTGGTCAGGTCGTCCGGGGCGCGAAGCATCGAGCCGCAGATGCCGAACTTCCAGACCTCCTTGCCGAGCGGGTTCTTGCGCCCTTCGGACCACAGCCGCATCAGGTCGGGTACCGCGGCCACGTAGACCTGGGTGTGCGGCAGGGAGCGGCGCAGCGTCTTCAGGGAGCGCGTGAAGTCGGCGCGGAAGGTGGTCGTGGGGGTCATCGCCCCCACATCGGGGCGGCAGGCGTCGTTGGCGCCGATCAGGATCGTGACCAGTTCGGGCTTCCGTACGGCCGCGGCGGCTACCTGGCCGGGCAGGTCGTTGATCAGGGCGCCGGCCCGGGCGAAGTTCCAGCTGTGGGTGGCGGGACGTTTCACCAGGCGTCTGGCGAGGCTGTCGACTTTGGGGTCGGTACCGGTGGCCCAGGACACCTCGGGGCACTCGGAGAGGATGGTGCAGGCGTTGAAGCCGACGGTGATCGAGTCGCCGAGCGCCGCGATCGAGCCGGGGTGGGTGCGCCAGGCGGGCGCCGGTTTCGCCTGCCGTCCGGCCGATGGGCTGGAGTGCGGGCCCGCGCTGCCGCCGTCACTACAGGAGGCGAGGGCGAGCAGCAGGGCGGAGACGGCGGTGACGGTGCGTGTGCGGAGTACGCGACGACCGTGGCGACGGGGGCGAAAGGGCCGATCGATCTGGGTCATCCCCTGTCCCCTCCGGCGTGCGAGTGATATCTCTTCGGGTACCGACGGTACGTCACCCCCTCGTCCGGCACCGCGCGGTAGCTTTGCCCCGTGCCTGCCGGGCGGTGACCCAAAGTGGCACGTGCGGTCGGCACAGACAAATTACATCACGTCATTTCCTGTCCCTTTTGCGGCAAATTCCGCCTAATGGTGTTTACTGTAGGTCACCTCGCATGCTGGTGCCGAAGTGATCACTGGGGCAGAATGACAACTGTCCCGGCCGCAACCGGAACGGGCACGAGGCCGCTGGGGAAGGCGAACCTCGAACCGCACTGGAGGTCCCGGTGACGACACGTGGAGTTCTGTACGTCCACTCCGCTCCGCGCGCGCTGTGCCCGCACGTCGAATGGGCCGTGGCGGGCGTCCTCGGAGTGCGCGTCAACCTCGACTGGATCCGGCAGCCGGCGTCGCCGGGCACCTGGAGAGCCGAATTCTCCTGGCAGGGCGAGGCCGGGACGGCCTCCAAGCTTGCCTCCGCGCTGCGCGGCTGGCACCTGCTGCGCTTCGAGGTGACCGCGGAACCCTGCGCCACCGCCGAGGGCGAGCGCTACAGCTCCACCCCCGACCTGGGCATCTTCCACGCCGTCACCGGCATCCACGGCGACATCCTGATCCCCGAGGACCGGCTGCGCGCCGCCGTCGCCCGCTCCGCGCGCGGCGAGACGGAGCTGGCCGCCGAGGTCGCCAAGCTCCTCGGCAAGCCCTGGGACGACGAACTGGAGCCGTTCCGGTACGCCGGTGAGGGCGCTCCTGTGCGCTGGCTGCACCAAGTCGTATGAGGGGTGACGCGCCTGTGCGCTGGCTGCACCAAGTCGTGTGAGGGGTGACGCGCCTGTGCGCTGGCTGCACCAAGTCGTGTGAGGGGCGACGCGCCCGTGTGCTGGTTGCGTCAAGTCGTGTGAGGAGCCAGGCGCGCTGTCTCTGCCGGGTCGTCCGACACTGCCGCGGCGGCGCCCGAGGGGCGACACACCGCCATGGTTGCCTTGGAGCGCGCTCGAAGACCTAGCGTGCCCTCATGGCCGACAACGATTCTCCCGACACCCTGTCAGTAGCCGTCCTGGGCACCGGAATCATGGGCGCGGCGATGGCCCGCAACCTCGCCCGGGCCGGACTGGACGTCCGCGCCTGGAACCGCACCCGGGCCAGGGCCGAGCCGCTGGCGGCCGACGGGGTGCGGATCGCCGACACGCCCGCCGAGGCGGTGGACGGCGCCGATGTGGTGCTCACCATGCTGCTCGACGGGGACGCCGTCCTCGACGCGGTGCGGCGGGCCGCCCCGGCGCTGCCCGTCGGCGCCGTCTGGCTCCAGATGAGCACGGTGGGCGACGAAGCGCTCACCCCGCTCGCCCGGTTCGCCGACGACCACGGGCTGCGGTTCGTCGACGCCCCCGTATTGGGCACCAAGGCACCGGCCGAGAAAGGGGAGTTGACGATTCTGGCGGCCGGCGCGCCGGACGTGCGGGAGCGCGCCGAGCGGGTCTTCGGGATCGTCGGGAGCCGCACCCAGTGGGTGGGCGAGGACGGCGCGCGCGGGGCCGCCAGCCGGCTCAAACTGGTCGTCAACAACTGGGTGATGACCCTCATCACCGGCACGGGGGAGACCATGGCGCTGGCCAAGGGGCTGGGCGTGGACCCCCGGGAGGTGCTCGCGGCGGTCGCCGGCGGGCCGCTCGACGTGCCGTATCTGCGGATGAAGTCCGAGCTCATCCTGTCCGGTGAGTACCCCGCGAGCTTCACGGTCTCCGCCGCCCGAAAGGACACCCGGCTGATCACCGAGGCCGCCCGTCGGTCCGCCGTACGGGTGGATCTGGCCGAGGCGGCCGCCGAGCGCTTCCGCCGGGCCGAGGCGCAGGGCCACGGGGACGAGGACGGCGCCGCGGCGTACTTCGCCAGTTTCGACGATTGAGGGCGGCTGAGGGCGGCTGAGAGCTGCTGAGGGCGATGGGGCGCGGCTGAGGGCGGATCGGAGCGCCGGGCCGGAAGGCGAAGGGCCCGCCCGGTGGGGTGTCACCGGGCGGGCCCTGCCTGTGCGTCTGCTGGTGTGCCTCAGACCGTGCGGAAGGCGAGCACGACGTTGTGGCCGCCGAAGCCGAACGAGTCGTTCAGCGCCGCGATCCGGCCCTCGGCCGGCAGCTTGCGGGCCTCGCCGCGGACGATGTCCGCGTCGGCCTCCGGGTCGAGCTCGTCGATGTTGATGGTCGGCGGCGCCACCCGGTGGTACAGCGCCAGGATGGCGGCGACCGTCTCGACGCCGCCCGCGCCGCCCAGGAGGTGACCGGTCATCGACTTGGTGGCGGAGACCGCCATGTGGTCGGTGTCGTCGCCGAAGACCTTGCGCAGCGCCTTCAGTTCGGCCAGGTCGCCCTGCGGCGTGGACGTGGCGTGCGCGTTGACGTGCACGATCTCGGCCGGGTCGAGGTCGCTGCCGTCGAGGAGGTTCTGCAGGGCGTGCGCGATGCCGTTGCCGGACGGCTCGGGCTGCACGATGTCGTGGCTGTCCGCGGAGACGCCCTGGCCGACGGCCTCGGCGTAGACCTTGGCGCCACGCTTGGCGGCGTGCTCGGCGGATTCCAGGACGATCACCCCGGCGCCCTCACCGAGGACGAAGCCGTTGCGGGCGACGTCGAACGGGCGGGAGGCGCCCTGCGGGTCCTCGTTGTTCTTCGACATCGCCATCATGTTGCCGAACGCGGCGATCGGCAGCGGGTGGATGGCCGCCTCCGTACCGCCCGCGACGACGATGTCGGCGCGGCCCGAACGGATCATCTCGATGGCGTAGCCGATCGCCTCCGAACCGGACGCACAGGCGCTGACCGGGGTGTGCACACCCGCGCGGGCGTTCACGTCCAGGCCGACGTTGGCGGACGGGCCGTTGGGCATCAGCATCGGCACCGTGTGCGGGGAGACACGGCGGACGCCCTTCTCCCGCAGGATGTCGTACTGGCCGAGCAGGGTGGTCACGCCACCGATGCCGGAGGCGATGACGGTGCCGAGCCGGTCCGGGTTCACCGAGCCGGCCGCGCCGGCGCCGGCGTCCGGCTCACCGGCCTTGGCGGTGAAACCGGCGTCCGCCCAGGCCTCGCGGGCGGCGATCAGCGCGAACTGCGCCGAACGGTCCAGCTTGCGCGCCTGCGCCCGGGGAAGGACCTCCCCCGGGTCGACGGCCGCCTGAGCGGCGATCTTGACAGGCAGGTCGGCGGCCCAGTCCTGGTCGAGGGTGCTGACACCGGAGCGTCCGGCGAGCAGGGCCTCCCAGGTGGAAGCGCTGTCGCCACCCAGCGGTGTGGTTGCGCCGATACCGGTGACGACCACGGTGCGATTGGTCGCGTTCACGGGAATTCTTACTCCACGGGTAGAGGGGTCTGAATCGACGGCGCCACCGCGGGGTGGCGACATGCGCGGGAGCTGGATCAGCTCTGGTGCTTGAGGATGTAGTCGGTCGCGTCGCCGACGGTCTTGAGGTTCTTGACGTCGTCGTCCGGGATCTTCACGTCGAAGCGCTCTTCGGCGGCGACGACGACCTCGACCATGGACAGCGAGTCAACGTCCAGGTCGTCGGTGAAGGACTTGTCCACCTGGACGTCCTCGGTGGGGATCCCGGCGATCTCGTTCACGATCTCGGCGAGACCGGCAACGATCTCTTCCTGAGTGGCGGCCATGATGGCGCTCCTTCGGTCATTTTAAGGGGAAACTGCGTTACTTGCGGTGAAGATCCGTGCGGCGACCGGCACGTCCGGAGACGGACGGTGCTGCGCAGATCTTGCCTAGGGGAGGGTAACGACCGTCGCGGCGTACACGAGACCCGCCCCGAAGCCGATGACCAGCGCGGTGTCGCCGCTCTTGGCCTGCCCGGTCGCCAACAGCCGCTCCATGGCGAGCGGAATGGAGGCGGCCGAGGTGTTGCCGGTGGTCTCCACGTCGCGGGCGACCGTCACGCTCTCCGGCAGCTTCAGAGTCTTCACCATCGAGTCGATGATCCGCATGTTGGCCTGGTGCGGGATGAAGACGTCCAGGTCGTCCGGGCTGACTCCGGCCGCGTCCAGCGCCTGCTGGGCGACCTTCGCCATCTCGAACACCGCCCACCGGAAGACCGACTGGCCCTCCTGGGTGATGGCGGGGTACCGGATCTCCTCCAGGGCGGGGCGCGCCTCGGGCCCGTCGCCTCCGGGGAACGGCGTGGAACGGTAGACGTCCCAGCCGAGGGTCTGCTTGATCGTGTCGGCCTTGTCGCCCTCCGAGCCCCAGACCGTCGGGCCGATCTCCGGCTCGTTGGCCGGGCCGACGACCACTGCGCCGGCGCCGTCACCGAACAGGAAGGCCGTCGCACGGTCCTCCAGGTCGGTCAGGTCCGACAGCCGCTCGACGCCGATGACCAGAACGTACTCCGCCGAACCCTCCGTCACCAGGCCCTTGGCGAGGGTGAGTCCGTAGCCGAAGCCCGCGCAGCCCGCCGAGATGTCGAAGGCGGCCGGCTTGCCGGCGCCGATGCGGTGCGCGATCTCGGTCGCGATCGCCGGGGTCTGCTTGAAGTGCGAGACGGTGGAGACGATCACGGCGCCGATCTGCTCGGGCGTGATCCCGGCGTCGGCGATGGCCTTGCCGGACGCCTCGACCGACATCTGCGCCACGGTCTCCTCGGGGCCCGCCCAGTGGCGGGTCGCGATGCCGGACCGCGAGCGGATCCACTCGTCGGACGAGTCGATGTGCTTGAGGATCTCCTCGTTGGGCACGACACGGGTCGGCCGGTAGCCGCCGACGCCCATGATCCGCGCGTACGGAGCGCCCTTCGAGGGCTTGATCTTCGAGGTCATGCGCTTCGGACTCCTATTCGGCCGGTGCCGAGCCAGCAGCGGTGGCGGCGGACGCCTCGGCGATCAGCGTGCGGGCCGCGTCGAGGTCGTCGGGCGACTTGAGGGCGAGGGTCCGCACGCCGGGCAGGGCGCGCTTGGCCAGGCCGGTGAGCGTGCCGCCGGGGGCGGCCTCGATGAGCGCGGTGACGCCGAGCGCCTTGAAGGTCTCCATGCACAGGTCCCAGCGCACGGGGTTGGCCACCTGGCCGACCAGCCGCTGCACGAGTTCCTGACCGGAGGAGACCAGCTGTCCGTCCTTGTTGGAGACGTAACGGGTGTGCGGATCGGCGGCCGACAGCGAAGCGGTCGCGGATTCCAGCGCGGAGACGGCGGGTGCCATGTGGTGAGTATGGAACGCGCCGGCCACCTTCAGCGGTACGACCCGGCGAGTGCCCTCCGGCTTGTTCTCGACCAGCGCGGCGATCTGCTCGGCGGTGCCGGCTGCGACGATCTGTCCGGCGCCGTTGACGTTCGCCGGGGTCAGGCCCAGCCGCTCCAGATGGGGCAGCACGACGGCCTCGTCGCCACCCAGGAGGGCGGCCATACCGGTTTCGGTGACGGCGGCGGCCTCGGCCATCGCCAGGCCGCGGCGGCGTACCAGCCCCATCGCGGCCTCGTCGGAGAGCGTGCCGGTCAGCGCGGCGGCGGCGAGCTCACCGACGCTGTGGCCGGCCGCGGCGCCGACCTTCGAGGAGAAGTCGTCATCCGT
Source organism: Streptomyces sp. NPDC021749 (assembly GCF_040640655.1). Classification (NCBI taxonomy): domain Bacteria; kingdom Bacillati; phylum Actinomycetota; class Actinomycetes; order Kitasatosporales; family Streptomycetaceae; genus Streptomyces; species Streptomyces sp. NPDC021749. Next base: position 247,430 of record NZ_JBFACE010000003.1, read on the forward strand.
CGCGAACAGCTGACGGGCGGAGATCAGGGCGGACGCCACCAGCAGCGGCTGCGCCACCGCGGTGTCGCGGATTTCCTCTTCGTCCGCCTTCGTGCCGTAGTGGACCAGGTCGAGGTCGATGGCGGCCGACCACTCACGGAGCCGGTCTTCGACACCGGGGAGGTCGAGCCAGGGGGTCAGGAAGCCGGGCGTCTGGGCGCCTTGGCCGGGAGCGACGAGTACGAGCACCCTCACACTCTCTCTTGTGGGTGGTTCCGCCCGCCCGTGGGGACAAGGACGAAGAACCATCGGGGGAATTGTTGGTCTCCGACAAAAGTCTAGAGTTGCGCCTCACCGTCAGCCAGACGCCCCAGAATCAACGCGATACGGAGGGTGAAGGCCGAGCGCACATCAGAGGGTGACCACCCGGTGACGTCCGTCACACGTCGCAGCCGATAGCGCACGGTGTTGGGGTGGACGAACAGCATCCGGGCGGCGCCCTCCAGACTGCTCGCCTGCTCAAGATAGACGCTCAGCGTCTCCAGGAGCGCCGACCCGGCTTCCTCCAGCGGTCTGTAGATCTCCTCCACCAACTGCTCCCGCGCGACCGGGTCCGAGGCCATCGCGCGTTCCGGAAGCAGATCGTCCGCAAGTACCGGACGGGGGGCGTCCGGCCAGGCCGCGCACGCCCGCAGACCGGCCGCCGCGGCCTGCGCGGAACGGGTCGCGGCCAGCAGGTCGGAGACCACCGGGCCGGCCACCACGGGACCGGCGGCGTACGGGCCGATCAGCGCCTTCGCCGCCTTGAGCGGATTGTCCGAACCGCCCGCGATCACCACCAGGCGCGAGCCCAGCACCCCGGTCAGCACCTGCAGCTTGGCGTGCCGGGCGGCCCTTCGGATCGCCTCCACGGTCAGCTCGCTGTCGCCGTCCGGGGCGGTGCCCAGCACCACGCACACGTGCTCGGGGGAGTTCCAGCCCAGTGCCGCCGCCCGGGAGACCGCGCCCTCGTCGGCCTCCCCTGAGAGCACCGCGTTGACCACCAGCGACTCCAGGCGGGCGTCCCAGGCGCCGCGGGCCTCGGCGGCCTGGGCGTACACCTGGGCGGTGGCGAAGGCGATCTCCCGGGCGTAGACCAGGAGCGCCTCGCGCAGCACGGACTCGTCACCGGGGGCCGCGACATCGTCGATCGCCGCCTCCATGACCTCGATGGTCGTGCGGACCATCTCCACGGTCTGGCGCAGCGTGATCGCCCGGGTCAGCTCGCGCGGGGCGGTGCCGAAGACGTCGGTGCTGATCGCCTGCGGGGTCTCCGGATGCCGGAACCACTCGGTGAACGCGGCGATACCGGCCTGGGCGACCAGGCCGATCCAGGAGCGGTTCTCCGGGGGCATCGCGCGGTACCACGGCAGCGTGGCGTCCATGCGGGCGATGGCCGCGGCCGCCAGCGTCCCGGAGGAATTCTCCAGGCGCCGGAGGGTCGCGGAGTGCGGGTGCGCGTCGCGCGATGCGGGTTCAGACACGGGACAAGCCTGCACTATCGGGGCGGGGAGGTGAGGGGGCGGGGCTACCGTGGGCCCATGATTCAGGTGCGCAGGGGCGAGGAACGCTATCGGGGCGGCGATCCGGACGCAGGGATCGAGTCACTGCACGCATTCTCCTTCGGGCCCCATTTCGACCCGGACAATCTGCGCTTCGGGGCGCTCATCGCCTGCAATGAGGAGCGGCTGGCGGCCGGTGCCGGCTTCGACGAGCATCCGCACCGCGACACCGAGATCGTGACCTGGGTGGTCGAGGGTGAGCTGACCCACCGCGACTCGGCCGGTCACGAGACCACCGTACGTCCCGGCGATCTTCAGCGGCTCAGCTCCGCCGGCGGGGTACGGCACGTCGAACGCAATGGGGGCGGGGCGCCGCTGCGCTTCGTCCAGATGTGGCTGGCGCCCCGCGAATTCGGCGGGGAGCCGGCGTACGAGGTCGTCCGCGGCATCGCCGACGGCACACCGTACGCGGTCCCGCGGGCCGGCGCCCTGCTGCACGTGCGCCGCCTCACCGACGGCGAGCGCACCGCCGTCCCGGACGCGGAGCGGGTGTACGTCCACGTCGTGCGGGGCGCGGTCACGATCGGCGAGGAGCGCCTGGAGGCGGGCGGTGCGGCGCGGATCACCGACGGGACGGGCCTGGAGCTGACCGCGCTGGCGGCGGCGGAGTGCCTGATGTGGGAGATGGGGCCGGAGCCGGTGTACGGGTGAGCGGGCGGCGGGCGCGATTCCGCTTCGTGCTCCTACGGGACGCGCCCGGCCGCCGGCCCGCGGTGTCAGGCCGGCCGCGCCAGCTCGTTCAGCACCGCGTCGGTCAGCTGCGGCCAGACCTCGATCGCCCACGGCCCGAAGGCCCGGCCGGTCAGCGCCACACAGGCGGCCCCGGCATCCGGGTCCACCCACAGGAACGTTCCGGACTGCCCGAAGTGGCCGTAGGTGCGGGGCGAGGAGCCGGCGCCGGTCCAGTGCGGCGACTTGCCGTCACGGATCTCGAAACCCAGCCCCCAGTCGTTCGGCTTCTGGTGGCCGTACCCCGGCAGCACACCCGTCAGCCCGGGGAAGGCCACCTGCGTCGCCTCCGCGAGCGTCTGCGGCGCGAGCAGCCGCGGTGCCTGCAGCTCGGCCGCGAACCGGATCAGATCGGCGACCGAGGAGACGCCGTCCTTGGCGGGCGAGCCGGGCAGTTCCGTCGCGGTCATGCCGAGCGGCTGAAGCACCGCCTCGTGCACGTACTGCCCGAAGGGGATGTCGGTCGCCTTGGCGATGTGGTCGCCGAGCACCTCGAAACCGGTGTTGGAGTAGATCCGTCGGGTCCCGGGCGCGGCCATCACGCGCTGCTCGTCGAAGGCGAGCCCCGAGGTGTGCGCGAGCAGATGACGGACCGTGGACCCCTCCGGTCCGGCCGGCTCGTCCAGTTCGACGGCGCCCTCCTCGACGGCCAGCAGGGCGGCGTACGCGGCCAGCGGCTTGGTCACCGACGCCAGCGGAAACCTCTGCTCCAGAGGGCCGTACGATCCGGCCACCGACCCATCGGCTCGTACGACGGCGGCCGCAGCGGTGGGCACCGGCCAGTTCTCGATCATCCGCAGGCTCTGCATGCTCCGAGCCTAACCTCCCCAAATTCAGGTCAAGTCTGCGCCCGATCCGCGCTTGCTTGGAGTGCGCTCCAACTCTCTAGCGTTGAGGACGTCGCAAGGCATCCGGCGAAAAGCCGCGAGGTCCGCGGCGGAGTCGAGAGCAATCCGGCGAAACAGGGGAGACGGGGCATGACGGTCACGCAGAGCGAACCGGTGACGAGCGGCGCGGCAGCGACCGCCGAACGGCCGGTGCGGGTCCGCGACTGCAGCACCCCGCCGCCCCCGCACCCCAAGCCCACCGGCCAGGACCGGTACACGATCAGCGAGGTGGCGGAGCACACCGGGCTCAGCGCCCACACCCTCCGCTGGTACGAGCGGATAGGGCTGATGCCGCACGTGGACCGTACGCACACCGGTCAGCGCCGCTTCACCAACCGCGATCTGGACTGGCTGGGCCTGGTCACCAAGCTGCGGCTGACCGGCATGCCGGTCGCCGACATGGTCCGCTACGCCGAGCTGGTCCGTGCGGGCGAGAGCACCTTCGCCGCGCGTGAGGAGCTGCTGACCGCGCACCGCGAGGACGTGCGGCAGCGCATAGCGGAGCTGCAGGGCACGCTGGACGTACTCGACCACAAGATCAACATCTACGCCGACGCCCGGCGGGCGTCCGAGAGGTTCTGAGGTCCTAATGGGTAGCGAGAAGATCGAGACGGTCGAGCTGGGCACCGGCGGCCCGCGGGTCGGAGTGCAGGGCCTCGGCTGTATGGGCATGAGTTTCGCCTACGGCCCCACGGACGCCGACGAGGCGCGGGCCACCCTGGAGCGCGCGCTGGAACTGGGCGTGACGCTCTACGACACCGCCGACATGTACGGCCGGGGGGAGAACGAGAAGTTCATCGCCCCGTTCATCCGGGCGCACCGCGACGAGGTCGTGCTGGCCACCAAGTTCGCCATCGCGCCCGACCCGGACTTCCCGGACGACCCGTACCGGCGCATCATCCGCAACGACCGCGCGTACATCCGCCAGGCCGTCGAAGGCAGCCTCAAGCGTCTGGGCGTCGACGAGATCGACCTCTATTACATGCACCGCCGCACCCCTGACGTCCCCCTGGAGGAGTCGATCGGGGCGATGGCCGAACTGGTCGCCGAGGGCAAGGTCAAGCACCTGGGGCTGAGCGAGGTGACCGGCAGCGAACTGCGCGCGGCGCACGCCATCCACCCGATCGCGGCCGTCCAGTCCGAGTGGTCCCTCTTCAGCCGGGACATCGAGGCCGGCGTGGTGCCGGCCGCGGCCGAGCTCGGCGTCGGCCTGGTGCCCTACTCGCCGCTCGGCCGCGGCTTCCTGACCGGCGCGTTCGTGCACGCCGACCAGGAGCTGGGCGCGGACGACTTCCGCCGAACCCAGCCGCGCTTCACCGGCGACAACGCGGCCGCCAACGCCGCGCTGCTGGAGCCGGTCCGCACGGTCGCCGACGCCCACGGCGCCACGCCCGGCCAGATCGCCCTGGCCTGGGTGCAGCAGCAGGCCGCCGTACGCGGCCTGGCCGTCGTCCCGATCCCCGGCACCCGCAAGCGGCACCGCGTCGAGGAGAACACCGCCGCCACCCGGATCCGGCTCACCGACGACGAACTGGCCCTGCTGGAGCCGATCGCCGACAAGGTGGCGGGCGACCGCTACGCGGACATGACGCACACGTCGGCGGGGCGGGAGTAGTTCCGGCGCTGGGCGGGGCGTGTCCGGCGGACCGGCCCGGAGGGATCCGGGTGGTCCGGCCGGCACGCCCCGGGCGGCCGGTCCCCGGGCCGGCGCGCCCCGGTCCGCGGTCCCCGGGCTGTAGGCCCCTGGGCAGCCGGTCGTCGGACACCCGGTTCCGGGCCGGCGCGCCCGGGCCCTACGCCAGGCCCAGCGCGAACGCCGCGAACGCGGTGGCCAGGAGGGCGGCGAGGGCCCGGCGGGCCCGGGTGACGCCCGTCCAAGGGGCCTCGAAACGGCGGGTGTTGCGGCCGATCAGCAGCAGCGCGACGGCGAAGACCGGCAGCCAGGCGAGCCGGGCGAGGACCCACCCCGGCGTGACGGGCGCGACGGTCAGACCCGGCACCGCTCCGAGGAAGGACGCGGGCACCGCCGCCGACAGCATCGCCGTCTGGTGCCAGCACAGGATCGTCATCGCCGACAGGTTGACGACCACGACCGGCGCCCACAGGGCGGGCCGGCGCAGGAGCCGGGCGATCCGGTCCCGGAGCAGGATCGCGGCACCGGACTGGGCCGCGGCCAGCGCCAGCACCAGCAGCGACGGCGGATGCGAGTTCGTGCGGTCCTGGCCCGGGACGCCGACCATGCTCGCCGGGTAGTGGAAGAACAGCAGCAGCGCCGCGAACAGCGCCGCCCCGCCGAACAGCAGCGTCCAGGCGGCGCGTCGGCCGAGCCGCCGCTCGCCCCAGGAGACGCCGAGCTGATAGGCGAACATCCAGCCGGGGAGCAGGTTCAGCAGACTCAGCCAGGACGGCATGGCATCGGCGAACGGCCCGTAGCGCAGGAAGTCCACCGCCGCCACGGCCACCAGCAGCGGCGCGGCCGCCCAGGCTCCCATACGGCGCGCCGCGCGGACGCAGTACGGCGTCAGCGCGGTGATCACCGCGTACACGCCGACGAACCACAGCGGCTGGATCACCAGCGTCGCGCCGGTCCGCAGGGTCGCCTCCGGCACGCCCACACCGTGGAGCAGCGGCAGCAGCGCCGCCCATACGGCCGTCACGCCGAGCACCGGCCGGCCCAGCCTGACGAGCCGTCCGCGCAGCCAGCCGCCGACAAACTCGCCGCGCCCGATCGCACGCCGGTAGGACAGCACCGAGGAATGGCCGCCTACCAGGAAGAAGATGCCGAGCATCTGCAGCACCCAACTGGCGGGCGCGAGAAGGCCCAAGGTGGTCAGCGGACTGGCGTTGTGGAGCGCACCGCCGGAGTCCAGGGTGAAGCCGCCGAGCAGCCAGTGGCCGGTGGGTACCGCGAGCAGCGCGAGCGCGCGCAGCCCGTCGATCGCCCGGTCCCGCTCCACGGGGGTACGCGCCTCGATGGCGCGGACGGCTGAGCGGACGGTGGATGGAGTTGTGGTTTTCATGGGTGTCCTTGGCCTCTGCGTCCTGAAGATGGGTGGTGCAGTGGTGCCTTGAAGGTGCGGGGTGCTGGGGGCAGGGGGCAGGGGGCAGGGGGCAGGGGGCAGGGGGCAGGGGGCCGGGTACGGAGTACGGGGCCCGGGGGCGGGGTACGGGGGCCCGGGGTGCCTTGGCGCCGTGCGATGTCACCCGCCGCCTGTTGCCCCGCCGCCTGCTGCCTGCCGCGTGCACACGTCAGCTGACCTGGCCGTACCGGCCCAGCACGATGGCCGCGAAGTTCTGCAACGAGTCCGTACCGGGGGCGAAGTAGCCGGTGTGGCCCTCGGCCCGTTCCGCGGAGACGTGCCGGGCGCCGAAGGCGGGGTCGGTGGGGTCCGCGCCGTGACCGAGGCCCAGCAGCTCGACGTTCGGTACGTCGCCGATCCAGTCGGTCGCGTCCCGGGCCGCCCAGACCCGGGCGGAGGTGTGCAGCTCCGTCACGTCGTCCCGGCGCATACCGGGGGAGCCGAACACGACCAGGTCGGCGATGCGGCCCTGACCGCCCAGCCACGGCACCGCCAGTCCGCAGACCACCGACCCGTAGCTGTGGCACAGCAGGGCCGGTGCCGGGACGCCGGTGGCCGTCAGACCGGACAGGAAACGGGCCAGTCGGGGCGCGCCGGCCTCGGCGAGCCGGCCGGTCGCGGCGTCCGGCCCGATGCCGACCGGGGTGGTGTACCCGACCCAGGCGATGACGGCGGTACCGGTCCCGGGCGCGTCGGCGGCCAGCTGCGTACGCAGCGACCTGGCCATCCCGGTCGGCGTGCCGTACGGGTCCCTGCTGCGGTCGAACGACGCCAGGTCGATGTCCGAGCCCGGCACGATCACGGCGATGTGGCGTGCGGTCGTCAAGTCTCCGTGCACCTCGGCCACTTGGCCGCGCCCCCGCGGATCGAAGGCGAGGATCCGACGGCCGGGCCTGAGCAGCGCGGCGCACCGGTCGGCCGCCTTCCTGGCCTGCTGGTGGTCCTGGAGGGTGCCGGCCGGATCGGTGGCACGGGCCAGCTGACGGGTTCGTTCGGCCTTCAGGGCAAGGGAGTTGGCGGTGTACCGCAAGGCGATCGGGGCGCCGTCGAGATTGCCCACGACGAGCGGGTGGCGGACGGCGAGCGCCTGCTGCCGGGCGTCGGTCAGCGAGGCGAAGAAGCGGGCGACGGCGGCGGGTCGGGCGGTGGCCGGATCCGGCAGCCGCACGCCGAGGGAGTGGTCGGCGCGCCAGGCGGCGGCGCCGGGCGGCGGGCCGGTGACGGCGGTCTGCGCGGAACCGGCCGCCCAGCCGCCGGTTCCGGCGGCCACGGTCACCGCGAGCGCGGCGGTGATCAGCGTGCGCTTGCTGCGTCGAGCGACGGTGCGCAGCACGGACATGGTGTGTCTCCCTCTCCCATTGGCGTGGCGGGGGAAAGGTAGGGAGACGGTGTAGGACGCGGCGTCACACCGCGGTGCCAACTCCCGGGTGATACCGGGGTAGGGGGTCCGCCACGGCACTCGTCCTCAGGAAGGAGCACGGACGGGCGGGGACCAGGGACGCAGGGCAGTAGGTGGCCGCGCAGGGCCGCAGGTGGCGCGTAGGGGTGCGCTGGCCGGCAGCCGGGGTGCGGTGACGGGGCGCGGCCCCTGCCGCAGGCCCCGCGAGGGCCGGCAACCGGGGCCGCCGAGACCGTACCGTTCCCGCCTGCCGCTCTAGCCACCACTCCCCGGGGACACCAGCCCCGACTCGTACGCGAAGATCACGGCCTGGGCGCGGTCCCGTAGTTCCAGCTTGGCCAGCACCCGCCCGATGTGGGTCTTCACGGTCTGCTCGGCGAGGATCAGCGCCTCGGCGATCTCCTGGTTCGACAGACCACGGGCGATCAGCTCCAGCACCTCGGTCTCCCGCGGGGTCAGGCCGTTCAGCCGCAGCGAGGCGCGGTCCTTACGGGGGGCCGGCCGCTGGCGGGCGAAATCGGCGATCAGCCGACGGGTCACCGACGGCGCCAGCAGCGCCTCCCCGGCCGCCACCACGCGCACCGCGGATATCAGATCGGCCGGTGGGGCGTCCTTGAGCAGGAAGCCCGAGGCCCCCGCGCGCAATGCCTCGTAGACGTAGTCGTCGACGTCGAAGGTGGTCAGCATGAGCACCTTCGGGCGGTGGGTGACGCCGGGCGGCGGACTGAGCAGGCGCCGGGCCGCCTCCAGCCCGTCCATCTCCGGCATCCGGACGTCCATCAGCACCACATCGGGGTGCGTCCGACGGCTCAGCTCCACCCCTTGCACACCGTCCGGGGCGTCGCCCACCACATCGATGTCGCTCTGCGCGGCGAGCAGTGCGGCGAACCCCGCGCGCACCATGGCCTGGTCGTCGACGATGATCACGCGCGTGGTCATGAAGAGCCGGAATCCTTCTCTGAGAGGGGAGATGCCGAGGGGGAGACGGAAAGGCCGGAGGCGGGGCTACCGGGCGCCGGGTCGCCGGGTGCCGCGGTGCCGGGCGCGGGGGCGAGGGGGAGCTGTGCCGCGACCCGGAAGCCGCCGTCGGGCAGGGGACCGGTGTCGAGCGAACCGGCCACCAGCCGCACCCGCTCCCGCATCCCGACCAGACCGTGGCCGGTCCCGGACGTCTCCAGCGGCGCGGAGGGTGCGGACGGCACGGGCGGGGCGGAGTTGACGATCAGCACCGTCAGCCGGGTGCGGTCCGCGCTCGTGACGACCGACACCCGGGTCTGTGCGCCGGGGGCGTGCCGCACCACATTGGCCAGCGCCTCCTGCACGATGCGGTACGCCGACAGATCCACCGCCGGTTCGAGCACCACCGGCTCCTTCGGCAGTACCAACTCCACCGGCACACCGGCCCGTACGGTCCCCTCCACCAGCTTCGGCAGCATCGCCACCCCGGGCTGCGGGGTCTTCTCCGGGCCGCCGCCCTGCCGTTCCGTCTCCTCACTGCGCAGCACACCGAGCAGCCGGCGCATCTCCGCCAGGGACTCGCGCGCGGTCGCGGCTATCGACCCGAACTCCTCCTCCGCCTCCTTGGGTATCCCGCTGATGCGGTACGGAGCGCTGTCCGCCTGGACCGTGATCACCGACATGTGGTGGGCGACCACGTCGTGCAGCTCGCGGGCGATCCGGGTGCGTTCCTCCAGGAGCGTACGGCGGGCGCGTTCGGCCTCGCTGATGGTCTCCTGCTCGATCAACTTCCGCTGTGCATCGCCTCGTTCGCGCAGGGTGGCGCCCATCAGCAGCATCACGCCGGCGAGCACGAACGTCAGCACCCAGGTGCTCTGGCTGCGCTCCGGGGTCATCGTCTCGGAGAGTATTCCGGCGAAGCCGGTCGTCAGCCAGACGGCTATCAGGGTGCGCCGGCGCTCGCGCAGGGACAGCGCCAGCATCAGTGCGAGATAGCCGACGATCGCCGGGGGCGTCCAGGGCCAGGCGCGGTCCGCCACGCCGTCGACCACCGTGAGCCCCAGGGCGCAGAGGACATCCGCGGCGAAGATCACCCACCAGGCCTGCAGCGGCCGGGTCACGGCCAGCATCAAGGGCACCGTCTGGGCGATGGCGAGCGCGCCGGCCCAGCCGCCGTGCATGCCGTAGTCGTTGCCGAGGACGTTGATGGTCGTCGGCAGCAAGGACACCGTGAACGTGAAGGCGACGAGATACGGCACCCGGCGCAGCCAGCGGTTCTGCACACCGGCGAACAGGGGGATGCCGGGCTCGGTCGGGGTGCCGAGCTCGACGGCGAGGATGCGCAGCGCCTGCCGTGCGGCGCGCAGCGCTCTCGACCGGGCCGGCTCGCGCTCGGCGCTGCGGGCCGCCTCGGGGGCTGGGGTGGGGGATCGTCCGTTCATTGCGAAGTCAATGTAAGCGGACCGCCGGGACCCGGGCGTCATACCACGGGTCGGCCTTCGGACCCGTACCACGGTATGACCCACCGCGGTACGACACCGCGCATACGCCCCGCGTGGAGACGGCCGTCCTGCGGGCGGCCGGGACCCGAACTCCTACAGCTCCGCGAGCAGTTCGGCCTTCTTCGCGCTGAACTCGTCGTCCGTCAGCAGCCCGGCCCCGTGCAGCTCGCCCAGGTGCCGTATCCGGTCCGCGATGTCCGCCGGGTCCCGGCGGGCGTCCCCGGCCCGGCGGCACACCGGCTCGCGCTCCGCGGTCTCCTGCTCCGGCCCGGCGGCGCGCACGGCCTGCAGCACCGCGGCGGCGAACGGCAGGGACTCGTGGACCGGGCCGTACCCCAGCCCGAACACCACGGCGGCCGGGTCCTGATCGGCCTCGCCCTTCCCCGGCTCGGCCGCCCCGCGTTCCAGCAGCCGGAGGTAGCCGTTGAAGATCTCCGGCGAGCGCCATTCGACGCCGGCCAACTCGCCCACCGGGAAGGTCTGGTCGCCGCACTTCCACTTGGCCGACGACGCGCCCGTCCAGAACCAGCGGAAGGCGACCGAGCGGCCGTCGAAGGACGCCTTGCCGTCGTACGCCTTGAAGTGGAGCGGAGGTTCCGGCGCGGTCACCAGATGACGCTCGGCGGGTTCCTTGGCGTCGGGGCCCAGCGCCGTGCGCAGTTCGTCGGCGTAGAACTCGGCCAGCGTCTCGCGCTCGGCCGGCAGCACCAGCCGGTACGGGTCGGCCTCCTCCTTGAGCTGCCCGTTCGCCGCCTCCATCAGGGGGTCGGCGCCGGGCCGGGGCACGGCGCGCAGCACCACCGTGCCGCGTCTGCCCTCGATCACCTCGACGGAGCTCAGCGCCTCGTACGGAATGCGTCGCTCGCCGAGCGCCTGGAAGAGCTTCGGCCTGCGGATCCCCCGTTCGAAGCGGATGAGTACCGAGTCTGTGTCGAACTCCCAGACGGCATGAAAACCGGCCAGCACATCACCCATGTGGCTCATCGTATGCGGGCGGTTGCCCGCCCGTCCCCCTTCCGGACACCTCGAAGGCGCCTGCCGGAACTACGCGCGTCATGGGCCGCCGGCCCCGCCGCTTCCGGCCCTTGTTCCCTTGACGCGCCCGCTGCTGAGGACGGTTCCCGTCGGCCCGGCCCGTCCCCGGGCGCCGGGCCGCGCCGGCGGGAACCGGCCGTTTCTGCGGGGGAGATCAGGCCAGGCCCGTGCTGCAGTGCGGATCGTCGGTCGCGCAGTCCACCGAGTCGAGCGCCCCGACCCCGACGAGCGCGAAGTTGCGCAGGCTGCGGGTGCCGGGAGCGAAGTAGCCGGCGTGCCCGACGGCGCCGTCGGCGGACAGGATCCGGGAGCCGAAGGACGGATCGACCGGGTCGGCGCCGTGGCCGAGCCCGCCGACCTCCAGGTACGGCACGTCCTGGATCCAGTCGTCGGAGTCCCGCATCGCCCAGACCCGGGCGCGGGTACCGAGGCCGGAGAGGCTTTCCGCCCGCATGCCGGGGCTGCCCGCGACCGCGATGTCCTCGACGTTCGCCGGCAGGCGCCGGGCGGCGACGCCGCACACCACCGAGCCGTAGCTGTGGCAGAACAGCGAGACGGTGTCGGAGGACGGCAGTGACTTCACCAGGGCGCGCAGCCGGACCGCGCCGGCCTCGGCGAGCTTCCCGGTGGCGGCCTCGACACCGAGGCCGGACGGCGTGGTGTAGTCGGCCCAGGCGATGACAGCCGTCCGCACACCCGGCTTGGCCGCGCGCTCGGCTTCGTAGAGGGAGCGCGCCATGCCGACGGGCGCGGCGGTGGCCCGCGCCGTCCGCTCGAAGGTCGCCAGGTTGGTGTCCACACCGGGCACCACTACGGAGACCCGCTTCGCCGCCGGGAGGCTGCCGAAGACCTCCGCGGCCCGGCCGCCGCCGGCCGGATCGAAGGCGAGGATCTGCCGTCCGCGGCTCATCATCGACTCGAAGCGGTGCATCAGCCGGCCGGCTTCCTGGCGGCCCACGGGCGTCAGCCGGCGGTCGCCCATCCGCCGCTGCTCCACGGCGCGGGCGTCGTCGATCGCCATCCGGTTGGCCCGGTAGCGCAGGGATACGGGGGCGCCGCCCATGTTGCCGACGACCAGCGGATAGCGGGTGGCGAGCCGCTGCTTCTGGGCGCCGGTGAGCGTGCCGAAGAAGGCCCGCAGGGTGGCCGGGGAGGCGTTGGGGTCGGGCAGCGGGCGCCCGAGGAAGGTGGCGTGCTTCCAGGCGCTTCTCGCCGTGGCCAGGGGGTTGGCGTCGTCCTTGGTGCCTCTGACGGCCGTCCAGCCGGTCATGGCGAGCATCACGAACACCACCGCCAAGGCGAGCGCCGCACGCCAGGCGGTGGACTGCAGAAAACCGGAGGAGGGGCCCAGGCCCGGGAAGGAAGTCACCGCGGGCCACCCTAGGAGACAGGGCAGGCCAGCTGCCGGGCCCGTGAGTGATATCACGTTTCGCGGCGGGTATTTCGACCAAACCGGACATGAATTGCCGATTTCTCGCGCTCAGTCGTGCAGAAGCCGTCTCATCATGCGATTAATGGGTTGCTCAACGATGGCTGTCCGTTACGGGCAGTTGCGGGCGATACGGCCTCAGCGGGCGGAACGCCAGTCGCCGCCGATCGCCGGCTGGATGTGATCCAGATAAGACCGGGTCAGCGCGCGGATGGACGCCACGCTGCAGTCCGCGCCCTCGCCCCACACCTTGCCGGCCACCCGCATCACCCCGCAGAACGCGGCGACCAGCACCCGCGGCCGCGGATCGGCGTCGACGTCCAGCCCCTCCCGCCGGGCGATCAACTCCGCTATCCGCTCCTCCACTTCGGATGAGCGTCGCAGGTGGGAGGCGATCAGGGTGGGCGTGGACTCGATCATCCGGTACGTCCGCATGTGCAGCTCCACCGGGATCACCGACTCGATGGCGCTGCCGATGTCGTCCCACGCCACCATCACCGCGTTGCGCAGTGCGGTCAGCGGATCCTCGGAGGCGGGGCGCGCGGTCAGCTCGTCGAGGAAGCGGGCCTCGACCATCTCCTGGACCGCGAAGGCCACGTCCTCCTTGTTGGCGAAGTACCGGAAGTACGTCCTCTGGGAGACGTCCACCGCCTCGGCGATCTCGTCGACGGTCGTCTCTTCGAAGCCCTGCTCCGTGAAGAGTTCGAGCGCCGCGCGGATCAGGGCGTCACGGGTGCGCTGCTTCTTGCGTTCGCGCAGTCCGCCTCCGGGGGCCGTCTGCGGCGTCGAGGTGGCCATCCTGCGCCGCCTTTCCGTGGTGTTCTCGCTGCTCAGGTTACCTGTGAGGGAGATGACAGTTACCGACTCATGAATCGCTTTGTCAATTGTCAGTCGCTGACATTACCCTTCGGGTATGAGTTCTCAGACCCCGGTCGCCCACGCCGCGCCGGAACTTCCCGTACCGGAGCCCCCGAGGGGGCTGCGAGGCCATCCGTGGCTGACCCTCTTCTCCGTCGCCATCGGCGTCATGATGGTGGCCCTGGACGGCACGATCGTCGCCATCGCCAACCCGGCGATCAAGGAAGATCTCAACGCCTCGTTCGGCGACGTGCAGTGGATCACCAACGGCTACATGCTCGCCCTGGCCGTCTCGCTGATCACGGCCGGAAAGCTCGGTGACCGCTTCGGTCACCGGCAGACCTTCCTCATAGGCATCATCGGTTTCGCCGCCGCCTCCGGAGCCATCGGCTTCTCCAGCCAGGTCACGCTGGTCATCGTCTTCCGCGTGCTCCAGGGCCTGTTCGGGGCGCTGCTGATGCCCGCCGCCCTCGGACTGCTGCGCGCCACCTTCCCGGCCGAGAAGCTCAACATGGCGATCGGCATCTGGGGCATGGTCATCGGCGCCTCCACCGCCGGCGGCCCCATAGTGGGCGGACTGCTGGTCGAGCACGTCAACTGGCAGTCCGTGTTCTTCATCAACGTCCCGGTCGGCGTGCTGGCCCTGGTCCTCGGCCTGGTGATCCTCAAGGACCACCGCGCGGAGAACGCCCCCCGTTCGTTCGACGTCCCCGGCATCGTGCTGCTCTCCGCCGCGATGTTCTGCCTCATCTGGCCGCTGATCAAGGCGACGGACTGGGGCTGGGGCGACATGAAGACCTGGGGCTTCCTGATCGGGGCCGTGGTCCTGTTCGCGCTGTTCGCCCTCCTGGAGACCAAGGTCCGCGAACCGCTCATCCCGCTGCGGATGTTCCGCTCCGTGCCGCTCACCGCCGGCACGATCCTGATGGTGCTGATGGCCTTCGCCTTCATGGGCGGCCTGTTCTTCGTGACGTTCTACCTGCAGAACGTCCACGGCATGAAGCCCGTGGACAGCGGTCTGCACCTCCTCCCGCTCACCGGCATGATGATCGTCGGCTCCCCGGTGGCGGGTGCCCTGATCACCAAGTTCGGCCCGCGCATCCCGCTGGTCGGCGGCATGGTCCTCACCGCGGTCGCCATGTACGGCATGTCCGGGCTGGACACCGCCACCGGCACCGGGCCGATGTCCGTCTGGTTCGCGCTGCTCGGCCTCGGACTCGCGCCCGTCATGGTCGGCGCCACCGAGGTCATCGTCGGCAACGCGCCCCTGGAGCTCTCCGGCGTCGCCGGCGGTCTCCAGCAGGCCGCCATGCAGGTCGGCGGCAGCCTCGGTACGGCCGTGCTCGGCGCGGTGATGGCCTCCCGCGTGGAGAACGACCTGCCGGGCAAGTGGCAGTCGGCCGGCCTCCCGCCGATCCCGCCCGCCCAGATGCCGAAGGTCTCCGACGCCGTCTCGGCCGGTATCGCACCGGTCCCGAAGCACACCCCGCCGGAGTTCGCGCAGAAGATCACCTCGGTCGCGCACGACACCTTCGTGTCCGGCATGGGCCTGGCCTTCACCGTCGCCTGCGGTGTCGCGGTCGTCGCGGCGGTCGTCGCGCTCTTCACCAAGCGCGGTGCGAACGCCGAGGCGGGAGCCGGCGTCGGCCACATCTGACCCGGGCGGCCCGGGCACGTGAGCGCCCCGGGCCCACCCCGTATCACCCGGCGCGCGGCCGGTCGAGGCAGTCCTCGGCGGGCCGCGCGCCGTCGCGTACGCAGCCGTCGCGCACGCCGCCTTCCCCGCGCGCCATCGCCGCCCCGTCGCGCACGCCGCCCGTGCCGGCCCGTCGCGCGGAACTGGCACCCGCCGCGTCAACCCCCCGCTCCGGGCCGCCGTACGGCCCATCGGCCGCGGGCCAAGCGGCAGTTGGCCCCTTCCGGAACGCCGAATCCCTCATCCTGGTGAGCCGGTCCGGGAACCGACCCGGCCCCTGCGCGCATTACAGGTGACGCCCTTGGCGCCGCTCCCGGCAGAAGGCCGCGAAGAACGGTTTCGGCGGACCGCTCGGCCGGCCCGAGCCACGTCAACCTGGTACGCCGCAGCGCCGTTTCGGTCCGGTCCGCTTGTCCACATACCTGATCCGGGTGGTGGACCCGGCCGGGCCTTGGCAACCGCCCCGCGGCCCGGCGAAGGTCGATGACGAACCCGCCGCGGGCAGCCGCCCGCCGCGGAACGTCACGTACCTCACGGGGGAGAGATTCCTATGCGTCTGCGTCTGCGTCCGCACACGTCCGCCACCACCACCGCCACCGCGCTGTTCACCGGCCTCGCCACCCTGGCCGCCGTGCTTACCCTGCCGTCCGCGCTCGGCACCGTCCCCGCGCACGCGGCCACCACCGGCCGCACCGCCGCGGCCTCGGGGGAGTGCGCGGCGGGGCAGCTGTGCCTCTGGCCGAGGGCGGACTTCGCCGGCAAGCGGCGGACCTTCGAGCTGTCCGACACGGACATCGAGAGCTGCATCCCGTTGCCCAAGGGCATCAGCGCCGCCTCGTTCGCCAACCGGATGGGCCGGCCGGTCACCACCTACCAGAGCGCGGAGTGCGCCGAGACCGCCGAGTACAACACCTACCCCGGCGGCGGCACCTGGGTGCCCCGATCCCCTTACCAGGTAAGGGCGTTCAAGGTGTGGGAGCGATGAACCGCGCACCGCAGCCGCCACCGCGAGCCGCCGGCCCGCCGGGCCGCACACCACCGCGCCCCCCGGCCGGTGGAGGACACCGGCCGGGGGGCGCGACGGAAGCGGTGCGGCGGCAGGCCGCGGGAGGATCAGGCGTCGCCGCCGGCCTCACCCGCGTCGGCGGCCGCGACGTCCAGGAGCTGGTAGCGGTCGATGGCCTGCTTCAGCAGGGAACGGTCGACCTTGCCCTCCTTGGCGAGCTCGGTGAGCACGCTCAGGACGATGGACTGCGCGTCGATGTGGAAGAAGCGACGGGCAGCGCCACGGGTGTCCGCGAAGCCGAAGCCGTCGGCGCCCAGCGACTGGTACGTACCGGGGACCCAGCGGGAGATCTGGTCCGGGACGGAACGCATCCAGTCCGAGACCGCGACCTTCGGGCCCTCGGCGCCCTGCAGCTTCTGCGTCACGTACGGGACGCGCTGCTCCTCCTCCGGGTGCAGCAGGTTGTGCTCCTCGACCTCCACCGCGTCGCGGCGCAGTTCGTTCCAGGAGGTCGCCGACCACACGTCGGCCTTGACGTTCCACTCGTCCGCGAGGATCTGCTGGGCCTCGATCGCCCACGGCACCGCGACGCCGGAGGCGAGGATCTGGGCGGCGTGCTCGCCCTTCTCACCGGGCTTGATGCGGTGCAGACCCTTGAGGATGCCCTCGACGTCGACGTCGGCCGGCTCCGCGGGGTGCACGATCGGCTCGTTGTAGACGGTCAGGTAGTAGAAGACGTCCTCGGAGTTCTCGCCGTACATCCGCCGCAGACCGTCCTTGACGATGTGGGCGATCTCGTAGCCGTAGGCCGGGTCGTAGGCGACACAGGCCGGGTTCGTCGAGGCGAGCAGCTGGGAGTGGCCGTCGGCGTGCTGGAGGCCCTCACCGGTCAGCGTCGTACGACCCGCGGTGGCGCCGAGCACGAAACCGCGCGCGAGCTGGTCGGCCATCTGCCAGAACTGGTCACCGGTGCGCTGGAACCCGAACATCGAGTAGAAGACGTAGACCGGGATCAGCGGCTCGCCGTGCGTGGCGTAGGCGGAGCCCGCCGCGATCAGCGAGGCCGTGCAGCCCGCCTCGGTGATGCCGTCGTGCAGCATCTGGCCGGTCGGCGACTCCTTGTAGGCCAGGAGCAGTTCGCGGTCCACCGACTCGTACTGCTGGCCCAGCGGGTTGTAGATCTTGGCCGACGGGAAGAACGCGTCCATGCCGAAGGTGCGGTACTCGTCGGGCGCGATCGGCACGAAGCGCTTGCCGATCTCCTTGTCCCGCATCAGGTCCTTCAGGATGCGGACGAACGCCATGGTCGTGGCGATCTTCTGCTGGCCCGAGCCCTTCTTGGCGCCCGCGTAGGCCTTGTCGTCCGGCAGCTGCAGCGGCTCGGCCCGCACGACACGGGTGGGCACGTACCCGCCCAGCGACTTGCGGCGGTCGTGCATGTACTGGATCTCTTCGGAGTCCCGGCCCGGGTGGTAGTACGGCGGCAGGCCGTCCTCCAGGTCCTTGTCCGGGATCGGCAGGTGCAGCCGGTCGCGGAAGCCCTTGAGGTCGTCGACCGTCAGCTTCTTCATCTGGTGGGTCGCGTTGCGGCCCTCGAAGTTCGGGCCGAGCGTCCAGCCCTTGACGGTCTGCGCGAGGATCACGGTCGGCTGGCCCTTGTGCGCCTTGGCCGCCGCATAGGCCGCGTAGATCTTCTTGTGGTCGTGACCGCCGCGGCCCAGGTGCAGGATCTGGTCGTCGGTCATGTTCTCGACCATCTTCCGCAGGCGGTGGTCGTCGCCGAAGAAGTGCTCGCGGATGTACGCGCCGGTCTCGGTCGCGTACGTCTGGAACTGGCCGTCGGGGGTGCTGTTGAGCTTGTTGACCAGGATGCCGTCGCGGTCCTGCGCGAGCAGCGGGTCCCAGCTGCGGTCCCAGACCAGCTTGATGACGTTCCAGCCGGCGCCGCGGAACTGCGACTCCAGCTCCTGCATGATCTTGCCGTTGCCGCGGACCGGGCCGTCCAGGCGCTGCAGGTTGCAGTTCACGACGAAGGTCAGGTTGTCCAGGCCCTCCCGGGCGGCGATGGACAGCTGGCCGAGCGACTCGGGCTCGTCCATCTCGCCGTCGCCGAGGTAGGCCCACACGTGCGACTTGGAGGTGTCGGCGATGCCGCGGGCCTCCATGTAGCGGTTCATCCGGGCCTGGTAGATCGCACCGAGCGGGCCGAGGCCCATCGAGACGGTCGGGAACTCCCAGAAGTCCGGCATCAGCCGCGGGTGCGGGTAGCTGGACAGGCCGTTGGGGGCCTTGGACTTCTCCTGGCGGAAGGCGTCCAGCTGGGCCTCGCTCAGCCGGTCCAGCAGGAACGCGCGGGCGTAGACACCGGGCGAGGCGTGGCCCTGGAAGAAGATCTGGTCGCCGCCGTCACCCTCGTCCTTGCCCCGGAAGAAGTGGTTGAAGCCCACGTCGTAGAGGGAGGCGGAGGACGCGAAGGTGGCGATGTGGCCGCCGACGCCGATCCCGGGGCGCTGGGCGCGGGACACCATCACGGCGGCGTTCCACCGGGTCGCATTGAGGATCTTGCGCTCGATCTCCTCGTTGCCGGGGAAGAACGGCTCGTCCTTCGTCGCGATGGTGTTGACGTAGTCCGTGCTGCGCATCTCCGGCACGGCCACGCGCTTCTCGCGGGCCCGCTCGATCAGCCGGAGCATGAGATAGCGGGCACGTTCCCGGCCTCGCTCGTCGACGGCCGCGTCGAGCGAGTCGAGCCATTCCTGGGTCTCTTCGGGATCGAAGTCCGGGACCTGGCTGGGAAGGCCGCCAATGATGATCGGGTTGCGATCGGATCCGGAAGCCACGCTGTTCCTTCGTGTTCGGGTCGTGTCGTGCTCCGCACGCTATTCATGCCGTGCACGGGACGAATGCTGTCTCTGCCTTGGTGTCGCGCCGTCTTCCATCGTGTACCGAGCCACAGCGATACGTCACCTCTACCGATGGGTAACCATCCGCTGAGAGATGGCGCTGAAAAGGCCGATTTCTCAGGTCGGCCAAATCGCAACCATACGCCCACGCCGAAAGTGCTTCGCGTACGGACGTACGCTCTCCGAAATGAGATCCGGTGCCGGGCCCGGCCACCCCCCGAAGGGACCAGTCACGCGCGACTACCCGATAAACCCCGCAGAACGCTGTGGTGTGAATCACTTCACCCTGTCTCCCGGGGGTCGCGGTTGCGGCGAGACGCCGCCAAACGTCACCGTTTCGGCGGTCTGGACCGCCGGGTACTTGCGCGATCCGCCCGGCCCGTGTGGACTACGCCCAATGCTCCGCGCACGCGCGGAGTCCCCGAGCATTTTCCGAAACATGACAGGAGGCAATCCGTGAGCGCGACCGCGGACCACGCGGAGGAGCGGACCAACCCTGCCGCCAGGCTGGGGTTCGAGCCCGGACAGGTGGTCCAGGAGATCGGCTACGACGATGACGTCGACCAGGATCTCCGCGAAGCCATTGAGACCGTGATCGGCCAGGATCTCGTCGACGAGGACTACGACGATGTGGCCGACGTCGTTCTGCTGTGGTTCCGCGATGAAGACGGCGACCTCACGGACGCGCTGGTGGATGCCATCGGTCTGATCGACGAGGGCGGCCAGATCTGGCTGATGACGCCCAAGACCGGCCGTGACGGCTACATCGAGCCCAGCGACATCAACGAAGCCGCGCAGACCGCGGGCCTGTCGCAGACCCGCAGCATCAACGCGGGCAAGGACTGGACCGGCAGCCGGCTGGTCACGCCCAAGTCCGGCAAGCGCTGAGCCGCGGGCCTCTCATCCGCCACCGAGCCCCCTCCGCCCTGTTCCGGAGGGGGCTCGGCCCCGCTCAGGTCGGGTCCCCGACCAGGTGCCCCGGCGCGTAGGGTGGTCGCGTTCTGTTGAGCGTGAGCGGAAGGGAAGCACCCCCATGGCGATCGAGGTCGGCACGAAGGCTCCGGATTTCGAGCTGAAGAACCAGCACGGCGAGCTGGTCAAGCTCTCCGACTTCCGCGGCGAGAAGGCCGTCGTCCTCCTCTTCTACCCCTTCGCCTTCACCGGCGTGTGCACCGGCGAGCTGTGCGCCCTCCGCGACGAGCTGCCGAAGTTCGTCAACGACGACGTCCAGCTGCTGGCCGTCTCCAACGACTCCCCGTTCTCGCTGCGCGTCTTCGCCGAGCAGGAGGGCCTGGAGTACCCGCTGCTGTCGGACTTCTGGCCGCACGGCGAGGCCTCCCGCGCCTACGGCGTCTTCGACGAGGAGAAGGGCTGCGCGGTGCGCGGCACCTTCGTCATCGACAAGGAGGGCGTGGTCCGCTGGACGGTCGTCAACGGCCTGCCCGACGCCCGCGACCTGAACGACTACGTCAAGGCCCTCGAAGCCCTCTGAACCGGGGCGCTCTCCCACCCGCCGGAGCACGCCGCGCCGACATCCGCAGCGATCCAGGTGCGATATCTGCAATCGGTGGGAACCGGTCACTAGGATCAATTCGTTGATCCGATGCCATGCACGATGGGGGCGCAAATCTTTACGTACCCCTCGAATCTACGGGAGGACTCGTGGGAGTCAGCCTCAGCAAGGGCGGCAACGTCTCGCTGACGAAGGAAGCCCCCAATCTGACCGCGGTCGTCGTCGGTCTGGGCTGGGACGCGCGTACCACCACCGGTACGGACTTCGACCTGGATGCCAGCGCCCTGCTGACGAACGACCAGGGCAAGGTGGCCAACGACCAGAACTTCGTGTTCTTCAACAACCTGAAGAGCCCCGACGGTTCGGTCGAACACACCGGTGACAACATCACCGGTGAGGGCGAGGGCGACGACGAGCAGATCAAGGTGAACCTCGCCGCCGTTCCCGCCGATGTCGCCAAGATCGTCTTCCCGGTGTCGATCTACGACGCCGAGACCCGCCAGCAGAGCTTCGGCCAGGTCCGCAACGCCTTCATCCGCGTGGTCAACCAGGCCGACAACAACGAGCTGGCGCGCTACGACCTGAGCGAGGACGCCTCGACCGAGACCGCCATGGTCTTCGGCGAGCTGTACCGCAACGGCGCGGAGTGGAAGTTCCGCGCGATCGGCCAGGGCTACGCCTCGGGCCTGCGCGGCATCGCCCAGGACTTCGGCGTCAACGTCTGACCGGCCCCGAGCCGATCGCCGACGTTCGGCCGGGCAAGTGCCGCAGTGGCGGCCGCCCGGCCGGGAGAGTGACCGCGCCCGGCGCCGTACGCCCCGTCCGGGGAGTGCGGCGCCGGGCGCGCGTGGAAGGAGCCGGGCCGCGCCAGGGCGGGCCCGTACGACACCGGGGAGGAAGCGAACGATGAGTGTCACGCTCGCCAAGGGGGGCAATGTCTCCCTGTCCAAGGCCGCGCCGAATCTCACCCAGATCATGGTGGGCCTCGGCTGGGACGCGCGGTCCACGACCGGCGCGCCCTTCGATCTCGACGCCAGCGCGCTGCTGTGCCGGTCGGGCCGGGTGCTGGGCGACGAGTACTTCGTCTTCTACAACAACCTCAAGAGCCCCGAGGGCTCCGTGGAGCACACCGGTGACAACCTCACCGGTGAGGGCGACGGCGACGACGAGTCGATCCTGGTGGACCTCTCGCAGGTGCCCGAACAGGTCGACAAGATCGTCTTTCCGGTCTCGATCCATGAGGCGGATCTGCGCGGCCAGAGTTTCGGCCAGGTCAGCAATGCCTTCATCCGGATCGTGAATCAGGCCGACGGCAGTGAACTCGCCCGTTACGACCTGAGTGAGGACGCATCGAGTGAAACCGCAATGATCTTCGGCGAGGTGTACCGCCACAACGGCGAATGGAAGTTCCGGGCAGTAGGACAGGGGTACGCGTCGGGTCTCCGGGGCATCGCTCTAGACTTCGGGGTCAACGTTTCGTAAAGCGCCGCGCGCTGCGCGCGGGGGACCCACACAGCGAGGGATTGGGTAGGCAGTGCTCCTGAAAACCTTTGGCTGGTCGTTCGCCATCACGGTGATCGGTCTCGCCTTGGCCGGCGTGCTCTGGGGGTGGCAGGGGCTCGCGATCGTCGGGATCCTGTCCGTTCTGGAGATCTCGGTCTCGTTCGACAACGCCGTCATCAACGCAGGCATCCTGCGCAAGATGAATGCCTTCTGGCAGAAGATCTTCCTCACCATCGGCATTCTCGTCGCGGTGTTCGGCATGCGCCTGGTCTTCCCGGTCGTGATCGTCGCGATCACCGCGAAACTGGGGCCCATCGAGGCGGTCAAGCTCGCCCTCAACGACAAGGCGCACTACCAGGAGCTGGTCACCAGCGCCCACCCGGCCATCGCGGCCTTCGGCGGGATGTTCCTGCTGATGATCTTCCTCGACTTCATCTTCGAGGAGCGCGACTACAAGTGGCTCTCCTGGATCGAGAAGCCGATGGCCAAGATGGGCAAGCTCGACATGCTCTCCGTCATCGTCGCGCTGGTCGCCCTGCTGGTGAGCGCGATGACGGTGGCGACGGACGTCGCGCACGGCGGCGGTGACAAGACCGCCACGGTCCTGCTGTCCGGTGTCGCGGGCCTGATCACGTACCTCGTCGTGGGCGGCATCTCGGGCTACTTCGAGGGCAAGCTGGAGGACGAGGAGGACGAGGACGGCGAGGAGGCCACCGCGGCCGCCGCGACGCCCGCGACGAAGGGGGCCGGCTCGGCGGTCGGCCTGGCGGGCAAGGCCGCGTTCTTCCTGTTCCTCTACCTCGAAGTCATCGACGCGTCCTTCTCCTTCGACGGCGTCATCGGCGCGTTCGCCATCACCAACGACATCTTCATGATGGCGCTGGGCCTGGGCATCGGCGCGATGTACATCCGCTCGCTGACGGTCTTCCTGGTCCGCAAGGGCACCCTGGAGGACTACGTCTACCTGGAGCACGGCGCGCACTACGCCATCGGCGCGCTCGCCGTCATCCTGCTCATCACGATCAAGTACGAGATCAGCGAGGTCGTCACCGGTCTGGTCGGTGTGGTGCTGATCGGCCTCTCGTTCGCCTCGTCGGTGATCCGCAACCGGCGCGAGGGCAAGCCGGGCGACACCTCCGGAGCAAAACCGGAAGTCGCGTCCGGCGTGTGACGCGGCGCTGATTGAGGAACGCTCTCTGCGGGGCGGCCCGGGGTACGGACCCCGGGCCGCCCCGCGGTAATTGGGGCCGAGGTATGGGGTGGGCAAGGTGTCGTTCCTGGGGAACCTGTGGCGCGGTGGCGCCCAGAAATTCGACTTCGACAGCGGCGGGGCGTCATACGTCGTCGAGCTGACGAAACGCAGTCCGGTCATCTCGCTGACCAAGCAGGGCGCGGCGGCCGGGCATCTGCGGGTCAATCTGCACTGGCAGATGCGGACCTCCGACTTCCACGAGCGGGGCGGACAGGGCAGGGGCGGGCTGCTGCGGCACCCCGGCAAGCTCTTCAAGCCGGAGATCGTCCAGGCGCAGGGCCCGGCCGTGGTCAACGTCGACCTGGACCTGGCCTGCCTGTACGAGCTAAAGGACGGCACCAAGGGCGTGGTGCAGCCGCTGGGGAACTTCCTCGGGGACCTCAACGGCCCGCCGTTCGTGCAGCTCAGCGGCGACGACCGGTTCGGTTCGGGGTCCGGCGAGACGCTGTACATCAACCTGGACCACCGCGACGAGATCAAGCGGCTGCTGATCTTCGTCTACATCTACGACGGCACGCCGGCGTTCGACCGCACGCACGCGGTCGTGACGCTCTATCCGAGCAGCGGGCCGCGGGTGGAGGTCAAGCTGGACGAGCGGGCGCCACAGGCCCGGTCCTGCGCGATCTTCACGCTGGAGAACACCAAGGGCGAGCTCACGGTGCGCCGCGAGGTCAAGTACGTCTACGGCTTCCAGGCGGAGCTCGACCGGCTGTACGGCTGGGGCCTCCAGTGGGGGCGCGGATATAAGTCCAAGGTCTGACCCGCACCGCACCGCACCGGCCCGGCCGGCCGCCGGCTAGCGGCGCTGGAACTGAGGGCCCTGCGGCGGCAGCACGAAGGACGGGTCCGGCGCGGGGTACTGCTGGGTCGGGTAGCCGTACGCCGGGGCCGGCTGCTGCTGCGGGTAGCCGTACGCGGGCGGTGGCGGCTGCTGCGGCGCGTACTGCGGGGGCGGGCCGGGGTAGCCGTAGCCGGGCTGGGCCGGGGGCTGGGTGGGCGGCGGCGGGACGTGCGGCGGGTAGCCGTAACCGCCCGTCGGTGCGGCCGTCGGCGGCTGGGGCGCGGCGCCCGCAGGCGGGAGCGGAGCGGCCGAGAAGGGTTCGGGCATCGCGTCCGCCACGTGCTGGGTGACGGCCTCCGGGTCCGACGCCGGGTAGGTCTGCGCGTCGGCCGCGGCTCCCGGGCCGGACGCCCCCTCGGGCCAGGTGCTGGGCGGCGGGGTGACGGCGCCGGTGCCGGCCGGTTCGCTGCGCGGGGGCGGGGCGACCGCCGTGGTGGCGTCCGAGGCGGGCGCGGCTGCTTCCGGTGCCGCTGCCGCGGGGGCCGTTGCCGCGCCCTCCGAGGGGGCGTCGCCACCGGCCCCGTCGTCGTTCTCCTCCACCGAGATGCCGAACTCGGTCGCCAGGCCCGTCAGGCCGCTCTCGTACCCCTGTCCCAGGGCGCGGAACTTCCAGGACTCGGCACGGCGGTACAACTCCCCGCAGATCAGGGCGGTCTCGTCGCCGGTCTCGGGTACCACGTCGAAGACCGCGATCGGCTCGCCGTCGCCCGCCGCCGCGTCGTACAGCAGCACACGCAGGTCGGCTACGCCCGCGAAGGCACCGCCGTCGGAGGATGCGGCCAGTACGACCCGTTCGATCGAGGGATCCAGTTGGGCCAGGTCCGCCTCGATGGTTTCGGCCAGACTTTCGTCGAGCGGGGCCTTGGGCAGATGCCGCACCAGACCGCTCGGGTGCCGCGGTTGGTTGTAGAAGACGAAGTCCTCATCGGAACGCACGCGCCCCTCGGGCCCCACCAGCAGCGCCGAGGCATCGACGTCGGGAACGTCGGCGCCGGGCGTCCAGCGCAGGACGGCCCGGACAGCCGTGGCGTCGAGGGGTACGTTCGACCCTTTCAACATCGCGTGCGTCATGCGGCAATCCTGCCTTCCCGGAGGTGGCAGGGACAACGCGGGGCCCGCGAGCCGGTGCGTCGGGCGTCTGTCCGGACACCCGGGCGCCTCATGAGGGTTACGTGATTTTCACGCACGCGGGAACCAACCCCACCCCCACAGACGTACGATTACCGGCTGGATCCAGACAGCGAGACGCAGCGGGGGGCCCGGGTCCCGCATGTATTCGGGGAGTTATATGCGGCATTTTGGGCATCTTCCGCCCGACATCCGGAAGACACTGTTCCACCAGGAGCCGGTGGAGTTCACCGCGGATTCCCCGGCCCGCACGCTTGCGGCCGCCCTCGGCGCCACCCTCTACAGCCCCGCCACCCGGCCGCGACTCGCCTCCGACGTGCTCAAACAGGCCGGGCGCGGCGTGACGTCCATGGTCCTGTGCCTGGAGGATTCCATAGGGGACGGGGACGTCGCGGCCGGCGAGGAGAACCTCGTACGGCAACTCGGACTGCTCGACGAGGCGGCCGAGACGGGCACGGACCTGCCGCTGCTGTTCATCCGGGTACGGACGGCCACGCAGATACCGGACCTGATCCGCCGTATCGGCCCGGCCGCGCAGCGACTGTCTGGATTTGTACTTCCGAAGTTCACCGAAGAACGTGGCGTGCCGTTCCTCGAAGCGCTGACCGCGGCCGAGTCCGACTGCGGCCGGCGGTTGTTCGCGATGCCGGTACTGGAATCCCCGGAGCTGCTCCACCTGGAGACCCGCCCCGAGACACTCCAGGGCATCGCCCGCACCGTCGACAAATACCGGGACCGCGTGCTCGCCCTCCGCCTGGGCGTCACGGACTTCTGCTCCGCCTACGGGCTGCGCAGGGCGCCCGACATGACGGCGTACGACGTCCAGATCGTGGCTTCCGTGATCGCCGACGTGGTGAACGTGCTGGGCCGGGCGGACGGCACCGGCTTCACCGTCACCGGGCCGGTCTGGGAGTACTTCCGGCTGCACGAGCGGATGTTCAAGCCCCAGCTGCGCCGCTCGCCGTTCCTCGGACGCGCCGAGGAACTGCGCACCGCGCTGATCGAGCACGACATGGACGGCCTGCTGCGCGAGATCGAACTCGACCGCGCCAACGGCCTGCAGGGCAAGACCTGCATCCACCCCTCGCACGTCGCGCCGGTGCACGCCCTCTCGGTGGTCAGCCACGAGGAGTTCAGCGACGCGGTCGACATCCTGCGGCCGGAACGCTGCGACGGCGGGGTCCTGCGCTCGGCCTACACGAACAAGATGAATGAGGTGAAGCCGCACCGCGCCTGGGCGGAGCGCACCTTGCTGCGGGCCGAGGCGTTCGGCGTCGCCCGGGAGGGCATCGGTTTCGTGGAACTGCTGACGGCGAGCCTGCCGCAGACCTGAGCACCAACACCTGGACACGACGAACGACATGAACGGCACGACGGAGGAGACGGAACGCGTGGTCTGGACGGGAGAATGGGTCGCCGGCCGGCTCGGCGTCTCGCTGAGCGGCGGGGACGAGCTGACCGGCCTGCTGGGACTCGCGCTGCGGCGCAACCCCAAGCGGGCCCACCTGCTCGTCTCGAACGTGCTCGGGAAGCACGTACCGCAGCGGCCGGACGTGGTGCACGGCGCGGGCGTGGGCCTAGGGCGCCGGGTGCGCGCGCTGCTCGGTGACGAGGCCGCCGCCCGCGCCGTCGTCCTGGGCTACGCCGAGACCGCCACCGGTCTCGGGCACTCCGTCGCCGACGGGCTGGGGCTCGCGCCGTATCTGCACTCCACCCGCCGGCCGGTCGAAGGGGTGGCCCACCAGGCGGGGTTCGAGGAGGAGCACAGCCACGCCACCTCGCACCTGCTGCTCCCCGAGGACCGGGAACTCCTCGCGGGGGACGGGCCGCTGGTGCTCGTCGACGACGAGTTCTCCACCGGCCGCACCGTCCTGAACACCATCAGCGCGCTGCACGCCCGCTTCCCGCGCGCCCACTACGTCGTCGTCGCCCTGGTCGACATGCGCTCCGACGCGGACCGCGGCCGGCTGGAGGACTTCGCCGCGGAACTGGGCGCCCGGGTCGACCTCGTGACGCTCGCCGCGGGGGGCGTATGCCTGCCCGAGGACGTGCTGGCCCGCGGGCAGGCGCTGGTCGCGGAACACGAGGCCCGCACGCCGGTGGAACCGACGACTCCGGAAGGCCCGCCCGGACCCGAGGACGGAGCCCGCGCGGACGTCGTACGCATCGACCTCGGCTGGCCCGCCGGGCTGCCGGACGGCGGGCGGCACGGCTTCACCCCGGCGCACCGCGCCCGCCTGGAGGCGGCACTCCCGGGCATGGCGGCCCGCCTCGCGCCCCATCTGGACGGCGCCCGCCGCATCCTCGTCCTCGGCAACGAGGAGCTGATGTACGCGCCGCTGCGGCTGGCCGGGGCCCTCGACTCCCACCTCGGCGCGGGCGCGGAGGTGCACTTCTCGACCACCACCCGCTCGCCCGTCCTCCCCGTGGACGACCCCGGCTACGCGATACGCACCCGGCTGTCCTTCCCCGCCCACGACCGGCCGGCCGACGGCCCGGGCGAGCGGTACGCCTACAACGTCGCCGCAGGCAGCGACCCGGACCGCCGCTTCGACGCCGTCGTCGCCGTGGTGGACTCGCACGGCGACCGCCCCGAACTACAGGCCCCCGGAGGCCTGCTGGACCGGCTCGCCGGCCACACCGACCGGCTGCTGCTCGCCGTCGTCCCCTCGTACACCCCGCAACCCCAGGCCGCCCCCATGCCCCTCCCCGAGCCGCTGCGCGGCCCCGCCTTCTCCTCCTACGACGCCGACGAGGTCGGCTGGCTGCTGCAGGACCTGTCCGACGTCACCCTGGAAGCGCCCACCGAGGAACGCGAGGAGGCGATCCAGCGCGGTGGCGCCCACTACGCCGAGTCGCTGCCGGTCGAGTACCAGCCGAGCGAGCGCTACCAGGCGCTGTTCCACAGTGCGCTGCAGGGCTCCGCGCGCCGGATCGCGCGCGCCGTCGGCACGGTCACCGAGACCGTGCTCGCCGAGCGCAGCCCCCGCCCCGTACTGGTGTCCCTGGCGCGGGCGGGCACTCCCGTCGGCGTGCTGATGCGCCGCTGGGCCCGGCACGCCCACGGCCTCGACCTGCCGCACTACGCCGTCTCCATCGTCCGCGGCCGGGGCATCGACACCACCGCACTGCGCTGGCTGGCCGCCCACCACGACCCGGCGGACGTCGTCTTCGTCGACGGCTGGACGGGGAAGGGCGCCATCACCCGCGAACTCGCCCAGGCCCTGGCCGACTTCCCCGGATTCGACCCGCGGATCGCCGTGCTCGCCGACCCCGGCGGCTGCGTCGAGACCTACGGCACCCGCGACGACTTCCTCATCCCGTCCGCCTGCCTCAACTCCACCGTCTCCGGCCTGATATCGCGCACGGTCCTGCGCGACGACCTGGTCGGCCCGGACGACTTCCACGGCGCCAAGTTCTACCGCGAACTGGCCGGCGCCGATGTCTCGCGGGCGTTCCTGGACACGGTCAGCGCCTGCTTCGACGAGGTCGCCGAGGACGTCGCCGCGGAGGTGAAGGAGCTGGCCGGCGCCGATCGGACCCCCACCTGGGAGGGCTGGGCGGCCGTCGAGCGGATCAGTGCGGAGTACGGCATCGACGACGTCAACCTCGTCAAGCCCGGCGTCGGCGAGACCACGCGCGTGCTGCTGCGCCGGGTCCCCTGGAAGATCCTGGCCCGACGCGGCGCCGGAACCGACCTCGACCATGTCCGTCTCCTGGCGGAACAGCGCGGCGTGCCCGTCGAAGAGGTCGACGAACTCCCCTACAGCTGCGTCGGGTTGATCCACCCGCGCTTCACCCGCGGCGCCACCGGTGCCGACGGCAAGGCGGTGGTCTCGGCATGAGCACGGTCGTCGCCAGCGATCTCGACCGCACGCTGATCTACTCGGCCCCGGCCCTCGGCCTCGACATGCCGGACGCCGAGGCTCCACGGCTGCTGTGCGTCGAGGTCTACCAGGGCAAACCGCTCTCCTACATGACCGAGACGGCCGCCGGGCTGCTCGCCGAACTCGCCGCCGGCACCACCTTCGTCCCGACCACCACCCGCACCCGCGAGCAGTACGGCCGCATCCATCTCCCCGGCCCGCCGCCGGAGTTCGCGATCTGCGCCAACGGCGGCCATCTGCTCGTCCGGGGCGAGTCCGACCCGGACTGGCGGCGCACCGTCGCGGAGCGGCTCGCCGCGCAGTGCGCGCCCCTGGCCGAGATCCGGGAACACCTGGTCCGCACCGCCGATCCGGCCTGGCTGCTCAAGGAGCGGGTCGCCGAGGACCTCTTCGCCTACCTCGTCGTCGAGCGGGCGCTGCTGCCCGACACCTGGGTCAAGGAACTCGCCCGCTGGGCGGGGGAGCGCGGCTGGACCGTCTCCCTGCAGGGCCGCAAGATCTACGCGGTGCCCCGGCCGCTGACCAAGAGCGCGGCCGTGGCGGAGGTGGCCCGTCGCACCGGGGCGTCCCAGGTGCTCGCCGCCGGTGACTCCCTGCTCGACGCGGACCTGCTGCTGGCCGCGGACCGCGGCTGGCGGCCGGGCCACGGCGAACTGGCCGATTCCGGCTGGCAGGCCGGCCACGTGAGCGCGCTCG
The DNA here is from genome assembly GCF_040640655.1 of Streptomyces sp. NPDC021749. Lineage (NCBI taxonomy): Bacteria > Bacillati > Actinomycetota > Actinomycetes > Kitasatosporales > Streptomycetaceae > Streptomyces > Streptomyces sp. NPDC021749. Next base: position 277,311 of record NZ_JBFACE010000003.1, read on the forward strand.
ACGCCCGGGGCGCCGCCGCGGGCGAGGAGATCGTCCGGGCTTTCCTGGGGGCTGTGGAAAACCGCTGGGCGGCCCCGGACCTCGGCTAGTCTCGCGAGGGCGGCCGGCCGCACTTCCGGTGATCGGCCGACACCCGATCTCGATCTGGAGGAGAGCCCGTGGCCGAGTCCAAGAGCACGCCGATCACGGCGGAGATGTACGACTACGTCCTCGCCCACAACCCGCAGTTGAACCCCGCACAGCGCGAGATCGTGGAGCTCACCCACCAGAAGTTCCCCGACGCCGCGGCGATGCAGTCGGCCGAGGAGCAGGGCGCCCTGCTGGCGTTCCTGGTGCGGCTGATCGGTGCCCGCCAGGTGGTCGAGGTCGGCACCTTCACCGGCTTCTCGGCGCTGTCCATGGCCCAGGCGCTGCCCGCGGACGGCACGCTGATCGCCTGCGACATCTCGGAGGAGTGGACGGCCTACGGCCAGGAGGCATGGGCCCGCGCCGGCGTCGCGGACCGCATCGACCTGCGCATCGCGCCCGCCCTGGAGACGCTCCGGGCGATGCCGTCCGAACCGCATATCGACCTGGCGTACCTGGACGCCGACAAGGGCGGCTACATCGCCTACTGGGAGGAGCTGGTACCGCGGATGCGGCCCGGCGGCCTGATCGTCGCGGACAACGTCCTCTACAAAGGCGAGGTCGTCAACCCGGCGGCCACCGGATCGGCGCTGGCGATCCGGGCGTTCAACGACCATGTGCAGGCGGACGCCCGGATGGAGGCGGTGATGCTCACCGTGGCGGACGGGGTGACGCTGGCCCGCAAGCGGTAACAGGCACGAGCGGGCGGACAGACCGCGCAACCGGTCGGCGGGCACGAGCGGCGGGCAGCCGCCGGCCGCCCGCCGACGGCAGGACGCGGGCCCGCGGTGGGGCGGGCCGTGGCGGGTCAGCCGCAGCAGCCGCCTCCGCAGCAGCCGCCGCCCCCGCCGCTCGGCGCGCTCCGGGCCGGGGCGGCCGCCGAGCCGCCGACGGCGACCGTGGAGAGCAGCTTCACGGTGTCCTCGTGGCCTTCCGGGCAGACGGCCGGGGCGGAGGACTCGGCCATCGGCCGGTTCAGCTCGAAGGTGCTGCCGCAGGGGCGGCACCGGTATTCGTAACGAGGCATGGCCACAGATTAACCGCGGCGCCGGTCAGCGCACGACGGTCCCGGGCGGCGCGCCCAGCAGGCCCAGCTCCGCACGGGTCGGCGCGCCCTCCCAGTCGCCGTGCGAGGCCACCGCGAACGCCCCGGTGGTCACGGCCCGCTCCAGGCGTCCCGCGGGCCCCTCGCCGTCCAGCAGCGCCGAGAGGTACCCCGCCACGAACGCGTCCCCGGCACCCACGGCGTCCACGGCGCGGACCGGTGTGGCGGGCCGGTGGAGGGGCTCGTCACCGGTGAAGACCGCGGCCCCGTCCGCGCCCAGTTTCGCCACCACCTCGGCGACGCCCAGCTCCAGCAGCGGCTCTGCCTGCGCGGCGAGCGCGGCGATCCGGCCGGCACCGGACCCGTCTGCCCCGCCCGCCCCCTCGGGCAGACAGAGCGGGAGCTCGTCGTCCGAGGCGATCAGCACGTCCACGCGCGGCATCCACTGCCGGAGCACGGCGGCAGCGTCCTCGGCGGACCACAGGCGGGCGCGGAAGTTCACATCGAGACAGATCAACGCGCCGTCCCGGCGGGCCAGTTCGAGGGCGTGCCGGGACGCCGCGAGGGCCGTGGGGCCGAGGGCCGGGGTGATGCCCGTCAGATGGAGGATCCGGGGCGTGGCGGCGTCGAAGGCGGCCTCGATCGCGTGCGCGGTGAGCCGGCAGCCGGCCGAACCCGTGCGGTAGTAGTGCACCCGGGTGACGTCGGGCAGGCGTGGCTCGAACATCAGCAGCCCGGTCGGCGCGCCGGGGTCCACGGTGGCGCCGGACACCTCGACGCCCTCGGCCCGCAGCGTACGGAGCACCAACTGCCCGGCCTCGTCGTCGCCGACCGCGCCCGCCCAGCTCACGGCGTGCCCGAGCCGGGCCAGACCGATGGCCACGTTGCTCTCCGCCCCCGCGACGGAGACCTGCATCGTGCCGCCGAGCCTCAGCGGGCCGCTGCCGCGTAGGGCGACCATGGTCTCGCCGAAGGTGAGGACGTCGGGCCGGCCGGGCCGGGCCGGGAGAAGCGGCCGCTCGCCCTGCTCCTCCTCGGCCTCCGGCCCCGGGCCCCCGGCTTCCGCATCCGTCCCCGTTCCCGTCCCCGCCCCTCTTTTCACCGGTGCCTCTCCCGCCACTGGGGGCTCTCCCGTCGCCGGTGCCTCTCCCGCCACGGGGGCCTCTCCCGTTGTCGGTGCCTCTCCCGTCGCCGGGCCCTCTCCCACCACGGGGGCCTCTCCCGTCGCCGGGCGCTCCCCCATCACCGGGCGCAAACCGGCTCCCGTGATCGGGCCCTCTCCCGTCATCGGGCGCAACCCGCCTCCCGTCACCGGATGCAGACCGCCTCCCGCCACTGGACGCAAACCGCCTCCCGTCGCCGGGCGCAAACCGCCTCCCGTCATCGGGCGCAAACTGCCTCCCGTCACCGGGCGCACACCGTCCGGAACTCCGCCGCGCGCTTGCGCAGCTCATCCAGATCGCCGCCGTCCGCCGCATCCCCGACCAGTGGCGAGCCCACCCCCACGGCCACCGCCCCGGCGTCGAAGTACGCCTGCGCGGTCGCCGCGTCCACCCCGCCCACCGGCACGAACGGCAGCTCGGGGAAGGGCGCGCGGAGCGCCTGCAAATACGCCGGGCCGCCCGCCGACGCCGGGAACAGCTTCAGCGCCGAGACGCCCAGCGCCTCCGCCGCGATCACCTCGGACGGCGTCAGCACCCCGGCGAGCGTCGGCAGCCCCTGCCGCACCGACTCCTCCAGCCCCGCCCCCAGCCCGGGCGTGACGATGAGGTTCGCACCCGCCTCCGCGGCGCGCCGGGCGTCGCTGCCGGTCAGGACGGTGCCGGCGCCGATCCAGGCGGCGTCGCCGAGCTCGGCGCGGGCCCGCCGGATGACGCCCAGCGCGTCCTTCCCGCTGAGCGAGATCTCGACCAGCGGCAGCCCCGCCTCCGCGAGGGTCATGACCGTACGGAAGGACGCCTCCGCGTCACTGCCCCGGATGATGGCGACCAGCCGCTCGGCGCGGAGCGCTGTGCTGAAGTCCATGGCGTTTCCTACTTTCTCCCGTTCCCGCCCGGCAGATGCCAAGCGGGTGGGTCGTCCGGTCGCGCGGGTGCTGCCTCCGACTCCGATTATTCCGGTCCGGACTGACAGGCGCGTCGGACAATACGGCGCCGGTCGGGTCACCATTCAGCTCACCGGTCGGGTCACTACTCAGCTCACTGTTCGGGTCACTACTCAGCTCACTGTTCGGGTCACTATTCAGCTCACTGTTCGGGTCTCCGTCCAGCTCACCGTTCGGGTCTCCGTTCAGCTCACCGTTCGGGTCTCCGTTCAGCTCACCGTTCGGTTCACCATTCGGCGAACGACCCGTCCTCGTGGCGCCGCACCGGATTCCGCCAGGCGTGCCCGCGCGCGTCGGCGGCCCGTACGGCGGCCTCGTCGACCTCCACGCCGAGGCCGGAACGCTCGGTCCGCAGCAGTGAGCCGCCGTGGAAGCGGAACGGCTCCGGGTCCACGACGTAGTCGAGCAGCTCGGCGTCCTGGTGGTAGTGGATGCCGAGGGACTGCTCCTGGATGAGGAAGTTCGGGGTGGTGAACGCGACTTGGAGGCCAGGGCGGCCAGGGCGGCCAGGGCGACCGGGGCGAGCGGGCAGATCCGCGCCGGCTCCTGCCCCAGGAGGTACTCGGCCAGCACCTCCACGGCCGCCCGCACCGGCTCCGCCCGCCCCTCGACCACCGGCTCACCCCAGCCCACCAGCCAACGGTGGCATCTGCCCCCTCCCGAGGGGGCCGTAACGGCACCGGGGCGGAGCTGCGCAGTCGCGCAGGGGAAAGGCAGCGGAGGGGAGGGAGGGGATGGAGGGCGAGAGGGGAGGGAGGGGAGGAGGGCCCAACAGCGGCAGGGAGATGAGCAGCAGCGGCACGGGCGAGCAACAGCGGTGCCTAGGGATGCTCGCGCGCGGACTTGTCGAGCAGCTCCAGCATCGCCATGTACGCGCCATCCACGTCCCGGTCCCGCACCGCGTCCCGGACCGTGGCGTGCACCGCGTGCGGGTGCTCGATGGCGCCGTCGGCACCGAGCACCGCCCGGGCGCGCTGGACCAGCACCGGCACGATCACCCGGTGCAGCTGCGCATAGAACCGGTTGTTCGACGCGATCAGCAGCGCCGTGTGGAAGTCCGCGTCCGCGCGTACCAGCAGCTCGGGGTCGTCGTCGGTCACGGCCATGGTGCTGAGCGCCGTGTCCAGGGCGGCCAGGTCGTCGTCGGTACGGCGCTCCGCGGCGAGTGCGGCCGCGGCCGGCTCGATGGAACGCCGCAGTTCAAGCACGTCAGCGAAGAAGTCGGACGACACGCCGGCCGCGAGCTTCCAGCGCAGTACGTCCGTGTCCAGCAGGTTCCACTCCGCCCGGGGAAGCACGAACGTCCCGCGCTGCTGATCGGTGCCGAGAAGTCCCTTGGTGGTCAGCACCTTCACCGTTTCCCGCAGTACGGTCTGGCTGACGTCCAGCTCCGCCATCAACTCCGGCATGACGAGGGGTTCGCCCTCCTCGTAGGTGCCCTTGAGGATCCGCTGGGCGAGCGCTTCGATCGCCGCGTGCTGCACACTGCTCCCCGCGGCGGGGGCGGGCTGCCCCGACCGGCTCATGCTGCCACTCCTTGCTTCCGTTCCCCGTGCCCGTTCCCCGTTCTCCGGCCCCAGGCCTCCGTTCCCCGCTCTCCGGCCCCAGGCTCCGGATCCCGGTCCCCGACCCCGGCCTCCGGCCCCGTTCTCCGGTCTCCGGCCTCCGGACCTCGGACTGATGCATGCGACGTCACGTCAGGGCGTGCCGAACCCCGATCCCTCCTCGGCACGCCCTGACGCCTCCGCGCGACGCCGGCTCACGGTCGGCTCACGGTCGGTTCATGGCTTGTCGCCGCCGGAGCCGCTCGCGCCGCCCGCCCCTCTGGACTCACTCGTTTCGCTTGACCGGCTCTGGCTTGATGCCCCTGGTTCGGTGCCGCTGGTGCTGCTGCTGCCGCCGCCGCTGCTGCCACTACTGTCAATGCTTCCGGCAGGGCCGTGCGCTCCCGTAGTACTGCGGCGGATGCCACTCCCGCTGGTCCCGGGACCGAACGAACCGCGCCCCGCGTGCGACGCGCCCTGGATCTTGACGACCATCGCCTGCCGTCCGGCCGTCATACCGGGTACGGGACGCCACTCGCCGCGGTCGAAACGCTCCGCTTCCTCCGGGTGTCGGGCGCGCCAGTACGGGTTGTCGGACGGGAGGCCGCCGCTGACCCGTCCGTACATGCCGAAGACCATCAGCATCAGGCCCACCACGAAGCTGAACAGAACGTTCTGGATCTTGAAGGCGAGGAAGTTCGCGTCGGTCTGCAACAGCGCCAGGTTCACGAACCCGCTGAGGAGGAAGAGGATGCCGAAGGTGAGGTTGAGGTTCGAGGCGACGTTCCCGCCGATCACCATGCCGACGAAGAGGATCGCACCGACGACGATCGAGAGCACGCTCAGGGCGCCGTTGGTCTGCAGCCCGGCCACGGTGTCGCCGCCGGTGCCGAAGAAGCCGATGTTGTGGGTCAGTCCGAGGACGCCGAAGGCGACCAGTACCAGTCCCATCAGCCCGGCGCCGATGCGGTAGACCGTGCTCAGCCCGTGGTCAACGGGCAGATGCTCATCGAGCCGTGGGCGTCGCTTTGCCCGGTGGAACCGCCCCCCGGGCAGAGCCTGGCCAGGAGCCCCAGTAGCCATGTCCGGCCTCCTTTGCACAGAGGTGCCGCCTGGGCCGTACTCAACTCAATCTCCAGGATCCGCCCACCCGCCACTTCACGCCATCGCTCCGGGGAGGACCCGCCCCGTGACGTCACCGCGGGGAGGGCACTACGGGCCCGGCGGTGCACGGCGTGCTGTGCCGCGTGGGCGCCGCGAAATGGAAACGGGGCTGCGCACGGCTCGTGCAACAGGCCCGCGTACGGGCCGTGCGAGAGGGCGGCGTACGGACCGTGCGAGAGGGCGGCGTACCGGCCGCGCAACAGAGCCCCGTACCGGCCGTACAACAGGCCCGCGTACGGGCGCGCGCACGAGATCAGCTACCCGTCGCCGTTCCTGTCCCCGACCCCGTACTACGTACTACCGCCCCGGGACTCACGAATGTCCTGCACCACCCGGGCCGCCGTCTGCCGTACCGCCTCGGTCTCGGTCAGGAAGTGCCACCAGTCCGGATGCCGCCCCTCCAGGCCCGCGACCGCACGTTCCAGCCGCGCCACCGCGTCGTCCAGCGGCTGCGCGTGCCGCGGATCCGGGGTGCTGCGCCCCGTCATCGCCAGCCGCTGGGCGTCCCGGATCGCGAAACGCGTCCGGTCGACCTCCTTCTGCCGGTCGAACGAGACCGCATCGAGCCGCTGCAACCGGTCACCGGCCGCCGACACCGCCTCGTCGGTGGTGTCCAGCAGCGCCCGTACGGTCGCCAACCGGCTCGTCGCGTCCGCCCAGCGCTGCTCGTCCCGCGCCTGCTGCGCCTCCCGCAGCGTGGCCTCGGCCTGCTCGACGGACTGCACGGCCTGCTCCGGAACGTGCTGCAGGTCCTGCCAGCACGCCGCGCTGTAGCGCCGGCGCAGCTCGCTGAGGATCGGCTCGACCTTCCCGGCCCGCGTCGTGATCGCCTGCGCCCGGGTACGCAAGGACACCAGCCGCTTGTCGGTCTCCGCGGCTCGCGCCGGCAGCCGCTCGGCCTCGGCCACGATCTCCCCGGCCTTGCGCTGTACGTCCTCCGCACGCCGGATCGTCTCCTGGACCCCGTGCTGTCCGGCGCCCTGATTGAGCTTGGTCAGCTCCGGCCCGAGCGCCGCCAGCCGGGTGGCGAGCTCGTCGGCCCGCAGGCCCTGTGCACGGACCGTGTCCAGCGCATTGCTCGCCGCCAGCAGCTCCTGACGGGCCCGCTCGACGGCCGGGGCGAGCTGTGCCAGCTGGGTCTCGGCGGACTGCAGCAGCGGCGCCAGCCCCTGCGCGAACCGGTCGAGCTCACCCTTGACCCGGTTCAGCTCGTCCTTGGCACGGGTCAGATCGGCCCGGGCCCGCGCCACCGCACCACCGTCCAGATCGTCCCGGTCCAGGTCATGGGAGTCGACCGCGGTGATGTACGCCTGGCTGACCTCGTCGATCCGCCGCCCGAAGTCCGCGTAGTCCTGCGCGGCCTGGCGTGCCCGCGGCGAACTGTCGACCGCGGTGATCGTCTCTATGGTGATCCGCAGGTCCCGCTGCGCCGTATCGAGCTCGTAGAACGCCGCGGCCGCGGCATCCTTCGCGGCCTGTGCGTCGGCCCGCTGGCTCTCCCCGCGCCCGAACCAGCGACGCGTGCCGCCACCCGCGAACGACATCGTCGCCACCGCCGCCACCAGCGGCAACGGCAGCAACATCAGCCCCACCACATCACGGACCGGACCACCCCGCGCACGACGACGTTCTCGCTGCTCAAGCGGCTGCGTGTGTGTCGCCGTCACTTCCCTCTCCCGATCGGATCGCCCCAGGACCGAATGTCATTCTCGCACCCACCGGAAACGAACACACCGGCCGGTAAGTTCACACTTCGCCCACTGGTTTGCAGACCAGCCCCGACGGCAAGGTAGTCTGTCGGCTCGGCCAGGGCGCATAGCTCAGCGGTAGAGCGCTGCTCTTACAAAGCAGATGTCACAGGTTCGAATCCTGTTGTGCCCACCAGCGAAAAACGCCCCCGCGGAGTCCCTCCACGGGGGCGTTGGCGGTAGATCTTGACGGCAGTCCCTACGCCGGACGCCCCCCCGTCGGCGCCGCACGAGCCGGTCCATATGACCCACTGCCTCCCGGCGTGAATCTTCCCAGACGTGGGTGTAGACGTTCATGGTCACCGCGATCTGTGAGTGCCCGAGGATCTCCCTCGCGACTCGCGGCTGGACGCCGGCGGCGAACAGCAGAGACGCACAGCCGTGCCCGCTGGATCGCCGGAACGAGTGGTACAGGCTCGGTAGGGTGCGGTCCGGAGGTCGCAGTGAACTGGAGACGACTGGAATGACGACGCCGATTACGCATCGGCGGTCGGCTGTACGTGGACCCTCGTGGTGCTCTCGGTGCTGTGCGTCTTGGTGGTGGCCGGCGTCCTCGTTGCCCTCGGATGGGGGTTCTTCGGTTTGAGCGGCATGCTCGCGATCATTGGTGGCTGACCCGCGCAGTGCAGCGCTCCCGAGATCGCCACGGTCCAGCGCTCCCGAGATCGCCGCCGTTGACGTCAACCGTGGCGAGGTCGGCGGCCTTTGGTGACCGACTTCGGGGTGTAGTGCGGGGGCGTCGGTGCGGGGGAGGGTGCGGTCGGTTGTGGGCTGGTGCGGGCTAGTAGCCCAAGGGGGAGTAGTCCAGGGCGGAGAGGAAGGCGTGGAGTTCCTGGTCGAAGAGTGGGGTGTTCTCCAGGTTCACCATGTGGGCGGCGCCTGGTATGCGGATTCTTCGGGCACCGGGGACGGCCAGTGCTATCGCATGGGCGTTGGCGGCGATGTCTGTGCTGTCGAGGTCGCCATCGAAGACGATCGTGGGGATCCGGATTTCGTTCAGGCGAGGGGCGGCCCCGACCTCTAGGGGGATGCCGACGCCCGCGCCGTCGGCGTGGACCATGACGTTGGCTTCGGCCGAGGCGCGCATGCGCTCGCGGAACCCTGGGTGGACGGCGGAGGGTTGGCGATGGGGGCCGTCCACCCACATGCGGAGGAAGTGCTCGACGTAGCGCTCCGCGCCGTCCGGTGTGTCGATTGCGGCCACCTGCTCCTTGATGTGCTCCAGGATGAAGGGGTCGGTGAAGGCGCGGCCGCTGATCCCCGGGGAAGCGAGCGCCAGGGCCGCGACGCGGTCGGGGTGGGCTATGGCGGTGTCCAGTGCGACCCGCGAACCATGGGAGAGGCCGACGAGCACGGCACGGGGGACGTCGAGGGCGTCGAGCAGGGTGATCAGGTCGTCGTGGTTGGCGTAGTCGCCGGTGACCGTGGACGACAGGCCGTGGCCCCGGGAGTCGTAGCGGATCGCGCGGAGGCCGGAGTTCACCAGCCAGCTGAACTGCTCGTCCCACATGTGCTGGTCGAGCATGCCGCCGTGCAGCAGCACCACGGCGGGACCCACGCCGGCCGTCTCGTAGAACAGCTCGCCGTCCTCGATCGGCACGATCCCGTTGTCGATCTCGGACCAGTCGGTGATGGCCTGGGTCATTTCACGGCCGTCCTTATGGGGGAGGGGCGGGGGCGGGGTGCTTGTTGGGCTGGTCAGCGGTGGTGGTGGGGGGTGGGGGTGCGGCTGCCGCTGGGCGTGTCTGAGGCTTCCTTGATATCACCCGTTTTGCGTATGCCGGGTCGGTCATGACGGTCTGAGGTGTTGTGGGTGTTGTGGGTCCCGGAATTCGTTGTGGGGGTGGGGGTGTCGGATGCCAGGTGTCGGAATTCCTCGCCGATGCGGTCGAGTACGTGCAGCGCTGTACGTACGTCCGCGGCGGGGAGGTCGGCCAGTCGCTGCCGCAGCTCCGTGGCCTCGAAGTCCTGGATGCCGCGTATCACCTCCGCGCCTTCTGTGGTGAGTTCGATCAGCGACGAGCGGCGGTGCGCGGGATTGGGGGCCGTGACGACCAGTCCCAGCTCCGCGGCGTGATTCACCCAGCGCTGGACCGGCTGTCTGTCGAGCCCCATAGCGCGCGCCAACTGGGGCACCGTGCGCGGACCTTCGGTGCCCAGTGCGTCCAGCAGGGCGTGTTCGCCGGCGGTCAGGCCCGTGCCCGCGAGCTCGCGCTCCACCGCGCGGACGACCGTGCGGTGCAGTGGCCACAGGCGGCGGATGACGTCGTACAGCAATTCTTCGGTGGGTTTCGCCCGTCCGGCGTCGTCGGCGTCGCGCCGACCCCCCTCAATGACACTCATGATGTCATGATGACATCGCTGATGTCGTTTGGGAAGGTGTTCGCAGAACCTGGGCTTGGAGTGGCTCTAAGTGCCGTATGTGACCTAAGCGGCTTGGAGCGGAAGGGAGTTGGTGGGTGAACGTGAGGCTGTTGAGGGTGGTGGGGGTGGCTACCGCTGTCTATGGGGTGGCGGTGTCGGCGGTCCCTGATCTGTTGGCGCGGCCTTCGGGGTTGGTCGATGGGGAGGGCCGGGGCGCACGGGAGACCCGGACCTCGTTGCGGCCGCTGGCCTGGCGGGATGCGGCGAGCGGGCTGGCGCTGGTGTGGGCACCCGAGGGTCCGGCGCTGCGCACCGCTGCGTACGTCCGGATCGCGGCGGACTTCGGTGATGCCGTCCTGCTCGGAATGACGCTGCCGGACCGCGACCGGAGACGGAAGGCGGTGGCGGTGTCCGTGGGGTGGGGCGCGCTGTCGGTGCTCGGCCTGCTGGGCGGGGGCGGGGGCGGGGCGAGGGGTGGTGGGTGAGGTGCGTGGGGGGCGGTATGGGGGTGCGTGGGCTGTGTGTGGGGTGGATTGGGGTGGGGTGCGTGGGCTGTGGGGGCTGGGGGCGGGGACGTTAGGTGGTGTGTGGGGGCGGGGCCTCTTCGTGGGTGAAGGTGATGACCAGGTCGGCGCGGTGCCGGGTGGTCGCCACGACGCGGGCGTTGGCCTCGTCCGAGATGTGCACGAAGCGCTCGGCGTCGGTCCGCGGGCGGCCGAAACGCTCGTGACGGTCGATCAGTCGCCGGAGCCGCTCCTCGGTGTCCAGCTCCACGTACCAGACCTCGTCGAGCAGCTCGTGCACCCGTGACCAGGGGCCTGAGTCGAGGAGGAGGTAGTTGCCCTCGGTGATGATCAGGGGGATATGGGGCGCTACGGGAATGCTGCCCGCGACCGGTTCCTCGATGCGGCGGTCAAAGGCGGGGGCGTAGACGGCGGTGTCCGGTTCAGGGGCGCGCAGGCGGCTCAGCAGCGCCGCGTATCCGGCCGGGTCGAAGGTGTCGGGCGCGCCCTTGCGGTCCGTACGGCCGAGGCGGCGCAACTCCGCCTCGGCGAGGTGGAAACCGTCCATCGGGACCAACGCGGCCTGGCCGGTCAGGCCGGCCACCAAGTGGGCGGCGAGGGTGGATTTACCGGCACCGGGCGGGCCGGTGATGCCGAGCAGCCGGCGCTCGGTGGGGCGCGCGGAACCGGAGAGCTGACGGGCGCGGGCGAGGAGGTATTGGAGGTCCATGGTGCGCCCATGGTGCCTGAGGGGAGGGTGGGGTGGAGATGGGCGCGGGTGGGGATGGCGCGGGTGGGGATGGGTGCGGCTCTGGGCTTGGTCGTCGGGTTTGCGTGTCAGGGGCGGTATTGAGTCCGGTCTCGGACCGGTATTGAGTCCGGTATTGGACCGGTATCGGGTTCGGTATCAGGTTCGGTGTCCGGGCCGATGTCAGGCCAGGTCTGGTACTGCATGCCGTGTTTTGCGCCGATGGCATTGAGGTGGTCGAGGGTCGGGTGCCTGTCCTTCATGGTGACCGGCCCGGCCTCGAACATGTCCTCCACCACCACGCAGATGAGTTCGTCTACGTACTGGAGGGCGAGATGGAGGTCGGTGAACCGGAATCCGATTCCGCATTGGGGGCGTAGCAGTAGCATCGGCGTGTGGCACGCTCCTCGTCCTCCTCGTCCTCCTCGGCTTCCCTCTCTTCTCCCTCTTCCCTGTCCTCTTCGGGGTCTCAGCGCAGGCCGCGTGCCGATGCTGAACGCAACCGCGCCCGGGTCCTGGAAGCCGCGCGGGAGGTGTTCCGTGCGCGCGGTGACGAGGCGCAGATGCCGGAGGTCGCCCGGGCGGCAGGCGTGGGCATTGGCACGGTCTACCGGCATTTCCCCGGCCGGGCCGCTCTGATCGCTGCCGTGGGGGAGCAACGGCAGGCGGAGATCGTGGAGTTCGGGCGCAGTCGGTGTCTGGGGAGTGCGACGGCGGCGGAGGGGCTGGTTGCTTACGTCGAGCACATCGGGGAGGTGCTCGACGCGGAACGTGGGCTGTCCGCGTCCATCGAGGCGGCATTCGGATCCACCGAGCCGACGGGGGAGGGGCGGGCGCAGGCCGAGGCGGTCGCGGGCCAGCTGCTCGCCCGGGGCAAGGAAGAGGGCGCGGTGCGCGAGGACGCCGAGGCCGGTGATGTGGTGATGATCGTGTGCGGGCTGGCGGCGGTGATCCGTAACGATGCGGGGGACTGGCGCCGGTATGTACGCAATGCGTGTGCGGGGTTGCGGCGGCCGTAGGGGAGTGGCGCGCGGGCGGTAATGCACCTTCACTGCGCTGTTCAACGTGCGTCCGCCCGTGCTGCCGGGCCAGCATGTGTCCGCCCGGGCTTGCCGGAGGGCTGCGGGGCTAGGGGTGGTTTGTGGGCCGGCCGGCGGCTGCGGGTGTCGGGTGGTGGGCGGCGAGGCCCAGGCGCCAAAGGGAGGTCACTTCGGCCATGCGGGCCACGTGGAGCGGGTCCGATTTGTCACGGGCGCGGGGGTGCCGTGGGGTGATGTCGAGGCGGCCGAGGACCGTGAGACCTGCACGGGCGATGGTGTCGAGGAGTTCGTTCCGCGGGCGTAGGCCGAGGTGCTCCGCCAGATCGGAGAGGATCAGCCAGCCCTCGCCAGTCTCGGTGAGGTGGTCCGCGAGGCCGTCGAGGAAACCGTGCAGCATGCGGTTGCCGGGGTCGTAGACCGCGCGCTCCACAGGAGACGTCGGTTTGGCGGGCACCCATGGGGGGTTGCAGACGATCAGGGGTGCGCGGCCGGACGGGAACAGGTTGGCCTCGACCACCTCCACCCGGTCGGCCACGCCCAGCCGTTCGGTGTTCTCGCGGGCGCAGGCCAGCGCGCGGGGGTCCTGGTCCGTGGCCACGATCCGGCGCACGCCGCGCCGGGCCAGGACCGAGGCCAGTACACCGGTGCCGGTACCGATGTCGAACGCCAGCTCCTGGGAGGGCAGCGGGGCCTCGGCGACCAGGTCGACGTACTCGCCGCGGGCGGGGGAGAAGACACCGTAGTGGGGGTGGATCCGGTCGCCGCCGAGCGCGGGGATCTCCACGCCTTTCCTGCGCCATTCGTTGGCGCCGATCAGGGCGAGGAGCTCGCGGAGGGAGACGAGAGAAGGGGTGGGCTCGTGCGGGCTGTACTCGTGCGGGGTGGGCTCGTGCGGCGTGGGCTCCTCGCGCGGGGGTTCTGCGGCCCCGTATGCCCTGGTGCAGGCCTCGCGGACGTCGGGGGCGCGGTGCAGCGGGACGGCGTAGGACGCGTCGAGGGGGATCAGCAGCATGCCCAGGATGCGGGCGCGGTGGTTCTGCGCGGCGCGGTGTACGTGGAACGCCTGGGTGGCATCGGCGGGCAGGGGCTTCCGCGGGCGGCGGTCGATGCGGCGGGCCAGCGCCGTCAGCAGCTGGCGGGCGTTGTGGAAGTCGCCGCGCCACAGCAGGGCAGTGCCCTCACAGGCGAGTTTGTAGGCGTCGTCGGCCCGCGTCCGGTCGTCGGCGATGACGATGCGGCGGGGCGGCGGAGAGCCGTTCTCGGAGCGCCAACGGGCGGAACGGGGCTGGTCGGCCTCGGTCCAATGGACGACCGGCGGTTGGTTCACCGAAATGTGCCTCATGTGTGTGATGCGGACCCGGCCTGTGGGGCGCCGACGGGCGGCACCTCCTCCGCCCGCGGAGGGCGCCGGCGGTGGTGGCGTGGCCGCATGCCGGCTGGGCAGTGGGCGGGCTGTGACGCTCGACTCTACTCCGTATCGGTCCCGCTCCCTTCCATGGCTGCTTCCTAGCTGCTTCCGTAGGCGCTTGTGTGGCTGCTTTCGTAGCCGCTCTGTTCCCTGTGGGTGCCCGCCTTGGTCAGTCGATGCCGAAGGGGGCGGCGTAGCGGACCGTGCCGCGCGGGGGTATGGCGCCGTCGAGGGAGAGCGCGAGGAAGGCCTCGTCCGGCCAGGGCTGTGGGGGAAGGATGCCGAACCGGCTCGCGGCCGGGGCGAAGCCGAAGCGTGGGTAGTACGGCGGGTGGCCGAGCACGATGGCGGTGCGCTCGCCGGCCGTGCGCGCCGCACCGAGGAGCGCACGGATCACGGCACCGCCCGCACCGGACTTCTGGTACGCCGGAAGCACCGCGCAGGGGGCGAGCGCTACGGCGGGGACCTCGTCGACATGGCAGCGCGTCAGCAGGGCGTGCGCGGCCGGTGTGCCGTCCGGTGCGTCGGCGACGTACGAGAGTCCGGGCAGCCAGGCCGACTGGTCGCGGCGCAGGGCATCGACGAGGTCCGCCTCTTCGGCCGTCTCGAAGGCCGCGAGGTTGATCCGGCGGACGGCCGGGACGTCCTCGGCGGTTTCCGGGCGGGCGTGCCAGGCGGGCCGGGCGGCGGAGGGGACCGCTGCGGAGGACGGACCGGGTGCGTCGTCGGTGCTGCGGGTCATGTCCTTCATCGTCGCAGCAGGGTCTGACAACGGGCCAGGCGTTTTCCGTTCGGGGCGAGACGGGGTGGGGTGGGGCGGGGCGAGGCAGTACGGGACGGGGCGGGACGCGACTTGCCGCCTCCCCGGGCCCGCTCCCGCGCCCGTCTTAGTGGGCGGTGTGCCGTTCCGGGCGGCGTATCAGATAGGCGGCGGCCGAGCCGGCGGCGAACAGGGCGACGACCGAGAGCGCGGTGCTCACCCAGGACGTGCCGAGCCAGTGGCCGCCGAAGTAGCCGAGGCTCACGCTGTACGCCGCCCAGGTCAGGCCGGCCAGTGCGGACCAGGGCAGGAACTCGCGGACCGTACGGTGCGCGACGCCGGCACCGAGGCTGACCACGGAGCGTCCGGCCGGGGCGAAGCGGGCCAGTACGACGAGGCCGCCACCGCCGCGGGTCAGCGCGGCGCCGAGGCGTTCCTGCGCGGCGGTGAGGCGCCGGGAGCGGCCGATGGCCCGGTCGAAGCGGTCGCCGCCGCGCCAGGCGAGCCGGTAGGCGAGCATGTCGCCCAGTACGGACGCGGTGGCTGCGCAGACCACCAGGGAGACGATCTCGGCGAGGTGGGTGCCACCGTGGACGGACGAGGCCATCGCGACCGCGTCACCGGTGGTGGAGGTACCCGTGGCAGTGGTGCCCGTGGCAGTGGTGCCTGCGGCCGCGGTGCCGGCGGCCGTAGTGGCCGCGGCGATCACCAGGACGCCGCTGGGCAGGATCGGGACGAACACATCGAGCAGGATCGAAAGGCTGACGACCACGTACAACCAAGGGGTGCCGCTGAGGGACCCCAGGCTTTCCAACAACGTCCTTCTCCCGGTCCGAACCCCGCCGCGACGTCGCTCGGTGCGGCAGGGGCGGCTTGACGGCCATACAGCGTACGCCTGGCCGTTTCAGCCGGGATGTCCGGCCCCACCCGAGGGGGTGGATACGCCACGGCCCGTACGGCGCGGTGCCGTACGGGCCGTGAAGCAGGCGCAGTTGCATTGCCCAGTGGGGCGTCAGGCGGCGGAGGGCTCCCCCTGGGCGGCCTGGGCCGGCTCCTGGTTGCGGTCGCCGAAGAAGACGCGGTCGAGCGCCCAGGCGCCGGGGCCGGTGAAGAAGATCAGCAGGAAGGCCCAGCAGAACATCGCCGACGCCTCACCGCCGTTCTGGATCGGCCACAGCGCGTTGCCCTGGTGGACGGAGAAGTAGGCGAACGCCATCGAACCGGAGCTGATCAGCGCCGCGGGGCGGGTGGCCAGGCCGAGGAGCACCAGGATGCCGCCGGCCAGCTGGATCACGGCGGCGTACCAGCCGGGCCAGGCGCCGGTCGGAACGGTGCCGCCCTGGCCCATCGCGCCGCCCAGCACGCCGAAGAGCGAGGAGGCGCCGTGGCAGGCGAAGAGCAGGCCGACGACGACACGGAAGAGCGCGAGCGCGTGCGGCGTCGATCTCTGGGTGAACGAGTTCAGCGGTGCGGACATAGGGGCTGCTCCTACGGTTTCTGGGGACGAGGGAACCGTGGAGGTAGGTTAGGGGTACCTAACCAGTGCTTGCAAGTTCAACCTTTGGTTAGACGTGATCCTTGGTCTGAACCAGCCGTCTTCCGGCCGGTCAGCGCGGCCCGCAGCGCCGCCCGGGCCACCGCGTCCGTATCGGCCAGCGTCACCGACCCCACCCCAGGGCGCGCCCCTGCCGCCGTCACCCAGTGCACGCCCTCCGTCGGCACCCCGACCGCGAACCGCCGCGGATGGTGCCGCCCGTCCGCCTCGACGAGGTGGTACGGGCTCGGCGTCACGTCCAGGCCGCCGGTCTCGTAACCGTCCACGGCGTGCGGCCGGCAGCCGCCGTCGGCCAGCAGCCGGGACAGCAGCGCATCCCCGGTCCGCCGCAGGTCGGGTTCCGGCAGCCGGGCTTCGATCAGCGTCGTCGCCGTCACCTCCGACCCCGGTACGTCCGGGGAAACGGCCGTGAAACCGGGCCCGCCCCCGTCGGCGGCGCCCGTCCGGACCGCCATCCTGGGGCCGACCACCTCCAGGACGCCCGCCTCGATGAGCGCCACCATCTCCGCTATCCGGCGGCGCGGCGGCCCGATGGACAGGAAGGCGTTCAGCGGGGTGTACCAGCGGTCCAGGTGATCGCGCCGGGACGCGCCGGCCAGTCCGCCGTGGTCGACGATCTGCCGCAGTTCGTTGCGCAGATCGCGCAGGACGTCGAGGGCCGCCTTGACCGGGCCGGACACGTTGTTCTGCCGGGCGTGCGCGATGTCCTCCCGCAGATGGTCCAGCAGCCACTCCCGGAAGGCGGCGCGGTCGGTGAAACCGTGCTCCGCGTGCGGCCGGGAGATCCGGTGCCAGTCCCAGCGGTCGGCGGGCGCGATGCCGAACGCGTCCAATACGGCGGCCTCTTCGGCGCTGCGGTGCGCGGTCACCAGGAAGCGCTCGCGGAAGCGGTTCTGGGAGGGGGTGGGGTCGTCGGAGCGGTTCTGGGAGGGGGCGGGGTCGTCGGAGCGGTCCCGGGAGTGGTGAGGGGTGGCGGTGCGGTCGGCGGCGTGGCCGTAGTTGCCGGCGCCCTTGCCCTCGTCCTCGCCTTCGGCCTCGGCGTCGGAGTCGGCGACCGCGTCGGCGAACGGCGTGGTGCAGGGGGCCGCTTCCCCTCCGCGGGCCAGCAGCGCCTCGTAGTAGACGGTCTCCACTTCCTTGGCCACCAGGGGCCAGACCTCCGTCAGGAAGTCGGGCAGATCGCCGGAGTCCGCGCGCTTGCGGAAGGCGGCGATCACGTCCGGCGTCAGGAGCAACGGCAGATGGCGGCCGTGCGGGCCCTTCGCGTTGTCCCCGCGCGCGTGGTACGGAATGCCGCGCCGGGACCCTGCGTACAGTCGTGGCTCGCGTCCGGACGGCAGGTACCTCAGCGCGCCGTCCTCGTCGGGGACGAACCGGCCGCCGCGGGCCGTCGTCAGCAGCGCCATGTGGTCGAAGAAGTTGAGGCCGAGGCCGCGCAGGATCACCGGGCGGCCGGGGGGCAGCGCCTCCAGGTCGGCGGAGAGGTCGGCCGGATTGGCGGGCGGCAGATAGCGCAGGCCGTGTCCGGCGGCGTACGTGGCCAGCCGCCGCTCCTCGGGCCCCGGGAGGGTGGGCAGATGGCCCTGGGCGAGGATCACGGCGCCCAGGCCGTGCAGGGTCCGGCCGTCGTCCAGCGCGAGCGACTGCGACCCGTCGGGGGCCTCGGTCAGTCGTACCGCCCGGGCCCGGTGGATGTCGACGGTCACTTCCTCCGGGGCGGTCCGCACCGTACGGCGGAAGACCCACTCCAGATAGCGCCCGTACAGGGCGCGCCCCGGATAGTCGTCCGGCCCGACCTCGCACCCCTCCCAGGCGTACAGGCTCGGCCCGGTGCGTATCGGGCCCGCGCATTCGACGCTGTCGTCGGTGAACAGCGTGACCTGCGACGCCACGGTGTTCATCAGGAGCTCGGACGGCTGGGCGGTGCGCCATACCTGGCCGGCGCCGGGCGGGGCGGGGTCGATGACGTGAACGGTCAGCCGGCCGCCCGGGGCCAGTTCGGCGGCCGAGGCGCAGATCCGCTCCAGCACGCTCGTCCCGCGCGGCCCCGCACCGACGATGGCGAGCGCGGCGACGGGGCGGGGGCGGTGGTCGGCGATGTGGTCGGCGGCCAAGAGGGGCTCTCCCTGGGGCGGTGGACGGCCGGCGCGCGGGCGCGGCCGCCCGAGAGTGCGAGCGACGAGGTGCGCCCCATCATCACCGCCCGGTGCGCCGCTGCGGCACCCGGGTGCGCGAAGAATCACACGGATCCCCGGGGTGGCTGACGGTCCCCCGCCGGCGGGCACTTGCCACCCGGTGACCGTCGCCCGGTTTCGCCGGAAACGCCCGTCGATCGGGTGCGCCGCACAAGCCTGCCGACCGGGCCCACTGAAACGCCCGCCGACCGGGCCCACCGAAACGCCCGCCGACCGGTGGTGTCCGGTCGACGGGCGGGCGGGGCCGCGGGGCGGCGGTGGCGGCGGGCGGAACGGGAAGCCGGGGGCGGCCCGGGGCAGTCGGGGCGACCGGGGCGGCCGTCAGGGGCTCTCAGTGGCTCTGGAACGGCTCTGAGCGCCGCTCAGCGGCCCTCAGCCGTCATCCGTGGATCCGAGTCCGCCGGGAAGTCCGCAAGGGCCCCGGCGGGCGGTCAGCAGCGGTCCAGGATCTTCTTCAGGGCGGCCTTCTCCGCGGAGTCCGCGGTCATGCCGTACTCGTGCTTCACCCAGACCCACATCCGGGCGTACTGGCAGCGGTACGAGGCCTTCGGCGGCAGCCACTTCGCCGGGTCCTTGTCGCCCTTCTCCTGGTTGACGTTGTCGGTGACGGCGATCAGCTGGGAGTGCGTCAGGTCGTTGGCGAGTGCCTGGCGGCGTGCCGTGGTCCACTTCGAGGCGCCCGACTTCCAGGCCTCCGACAGCGGGACGACGTGGTCGATGTCGAGGTCGGAGGCCTTGGTCCAGGTCGCGCCGTCGTAGGGCGAGACCCAGGTGCCGCTCACGGCCGCACAGCTGCCGTCCTGGTGCACGTTCTTGCCGTCGCGCTTGAGCACCACCTCACGGGTGTTGCAGCCCTTCCCCTGGTCGATCCAGTGCGGGAACTTGGAGCGGCTGTAGCCGTCCTGCGGCCCCTCGGGCTGCTGCTTGATCTGGGCGAGGTACGTACGGGCGGTGGCCGCGCTCGGCGGGCTGGGCGGCGCGGCCTGGGCGGACTGTCCGCTCAGCACCAGCGTGCCGAACAGCGCCGCGGCCGAACCCGCGGCGATGGAAACTCGACGCGCGTAGACCTTCGGCATGGTCTTTGCCATCGGAACTCCCTTGGAGTGGGGGGAAGTTGACGTGCGGTGCGGGCCCATGGTGGTGACGTGGGGTTGCCACGGGGTGGGCGCCAGGTAACAGAGTGACGACATGCTCACGACAGATCAAGGGCTGACGGGCAGCCATAAGTGCATGACTGCACTCCGGTTGCCTGCAGGACGGGCCTCCGGCGGGCCCCCACGACGGCGTTCCGGTTGGTGTGCGCAACGGCATTCCGGTTGGTGTGCGCGACGGTATTCCGGCTGGCGGGCGGCACCCCGGCGGGGCCGCTGAGGTGCCCGCGTCCGCCGTCGTCCGCCCTACAGTGAGCGCGTGCTGCTGCCGGTCAATGCCACCCTCGGGGTCGTTCTCGCCGTCCTCCTGGTCGCTGCCGTGGCCGTCGCCGCACTGGCGCACCTCGGCCATGGCCGGGCCATCGCGGTCGCCGGACTGCGGGCGGCGGCGCAACTCGCCGCGGTCTCCTACCTCATCGGCTGGGTGGTGCGTGCACTTCCGTGGCTGCTGTGCTTCCTGGTGCTGATGTTTGCGGTCGCGGTACGGACCGCGGGCCGGCGGATCACCCAGAACCACACCTGGTGGTGGGCCGCCGTGCCGATCGCCACCGGGGTCGCTCCGGTCGTCGGGCTGCTGTTGGCGACCGGTCTGGTGCCGCCCCGGGGCCTCAGCCTCATCCCGGTCACCGGCATCCTCATCGGCGGCGCGCTGACCGCCACCGTATTGGGCGGGCGGCGGGCGCTGGACGAGCTGGAGACCCGGCGGGGCGAGTTCGAGGCGGGACTCGCGCTGGGGCTGCTGGACCGGGACGCGCGGATGGAGGTCGCCCGGCCGGCCGCGTCGGACGCGCTGCTGCCGGGGCTCGACCAGACCCGGACCGTGGGGCTGGTCACACTTCCGGGGGCGTTCGTCGGCATGCTGCTGGGCGGCGCCTCGCCCGTACAGGCAGGCGCGGTGCAGCTGTTCGTGCTCGTCGCCCTGCTGGCGGTGCAGGCGGCGGCCTGTGCGGTGGTGCTGGAGCTGGTCGCGCGCGGATTGCTGCACCGCGTACCCTTGAGGACAGCAGAAGGGGAGTAGCTCTCCGCCGGACCGTCGACATACTGCCCTCCCTCGTGGTGGGCCGGCGCCCGGAGCGCGATGCGGATACCGCGAGCGGATACGCAGCGCGCCAGCGAGACCTTCGGCCGCAGTGTCCGACGCTGCCGTGCCGAAGCGACCCCTTTCCGGGCCCCCTTTGGCGCGGCCCAACCGATCGAGGTATTCCACCCCGTGTTCAGCCTGACCGTCGCCGCCGTCGTCTTCGGCGTCATCTTCCTCGCCGAGCTGCCCGACAAGACCGCCCTCGCGGGCCTGATGCTCGGCACCCGTTACCGCGCCTCATACGTCTTCGCCGGGGTCGCCGCCGCCTTCCTGGTGCACGTCGCGCTCGCGATCGCGGCGGGCAGCGTGCTCACCCTGCTCCCGCACCGCGTCGTCCAGGGCGTGGTCGGGGTGCTCTTCCTGGTGGGCGCGGCGGTGCTGCTCTTCAAGAAGGACGACGAGGAGGAAGACGTCGCCAGGCCCGCCGACCAGAGCTTCTGGAAGGTCTCCGGGGCGGGCTTCATGATGATCCTGGTGGCCGAGTTCGGCGATCTCACCCAGATCATGACCGCCAACCTCGCGGCCCGTTACGACGACCCGCTGTCGGTCGGCGTGGGCGCGGTGCTGGGCCTCTGGACGGTGGCCGGCCTGGGCATCCTCGGCGGACGCACGCTCATGAAGCACGTCCCGCTCAGGCTCATCACCAAGATCGCGGCGGGTGTGATGGCCCTCCTGGCGGCGTTCAGCTTGTACGAGGCGCTGACGGCGGGCTGAGGTCCCCGGGCCGGGCGGGCCGGGCCGGGGCGGCGGTCACGGCTGCGGCCCGCCGCCTGGAGCCGGGGTCCTGAGCCCTGGAGTCGGGGCCTCAGCCCTCGACGTGGACCGCGATGCGGCCGTCCTCCAGGGCCTCGACGCGGATCTGGGTGAGGTCGCGGACGTGGGCGGTGGGGGCGTACGCCGCGGCCCGGTCGCCGACGCCGACCACCCGCATGCCGGCCGACCGGCCGGCCTCTATGCCCGCCTCGGAGTCCTCGAAGACCAGGCAGTCCTCCGGGTCGAAGCCCAGTTCGGCGGCGCCCTTGAGGAAGCCCTCCGGGTCGGGCTTGCTGGCGCTCACGTTCTCCGCGGTGATCCGTACGGCGGGCATCGGCAGACCGGCCGCCGCCATCCGCGCGTCCGAGAGCGGGACGTCCGCGGAGGTCACCAGGGCGTGCGGCAGGGCAGCGAGGGCGGCCAGGAAGGCGGGTGCGCCGGGGACCGGCACCACGCCGTCCACGTCGGCGGTCTCCTGCTCCAGCATCCGGCGGTTGTCCGCCAGGTTGCGTTCCATCGGGCGGTCGGGGAGCAGCGCGGCCATCGTGGCCCATCCCTGGCGGCCGTGCACGACCGCGAGCACCTCGTCGGCGTCCAGTCCCTGCTCGGCCGCCCAGCGTCGCCAGCAGCGCTCCACGACGGCCTCGGAGTTCACGAGCGTGCTGTCCATGTCGAGCAGCAGGGCGCGGGCGGTGAGCGTGGTGGTTGCCGTCATCGGCGGGGCTCCTGGGCGCTACGGGTGCTCGGGCGGCGCGGAACCGTACGAGCGCAGGCAGGACAAGCGGCTCCGCCCGCCGGTCAGGGAGTGCGGGCGGAACCACTTTGTTTTTTCACGATACAAAATGAGGGTCGGATCCGACAACCAGGGGTGGGGTCCGAGGGGGCCCGGCCGGAGGGGCCCGGCGGGAGGGGGCCCGGCCTGGCCACCTGGCGCCCTACGGCTCCTGGGGCGGCGGGTCCGCGCCGTAGGCGGTTTCCGGCCCGTAGTGGGCCGTCGTCCCGCAATCGGCCCGCGTCCCGTGGGCCGCGTCGTCCTCCACCAGTGACACGTGCGGGCGTACGTCCAGCGGATCGGAGTCGTCCGCATCGGCCGCCGCACACAGGCACGTGGGCCGGCCGTACCGCCGCGCACAGGCACGTGGGCCGGCCGTGCCGCCGCGCACCGCTCGGCGGGCCATATCGGCCGGAACCGCCCACCATGGAACGCGATGGAAGACGTCTGGCACGCCGTCTGGGACGACGTCCGGCATGACGTCTGGAAGCCCGGAACGCGGGCACCCGGACC
Source organism: Streptomyces sp. NPDC021749 (assembly GCF_040640655.1). NCBI lineage: Bacteria > Bacillati > Actinomycetota > Actinomycetes > Kitasatosporales > Streptomycetaceae > Streptomyces > Streptomyces sp. NPDC021749. The sequence goes on from NZ_JBFACE010000003.1 coordinate 299,885, forward strand.
CGAACCGGGGACCACTCCCCCGACCACCCGCCGCCCCCGCAACAAAGGAGACGCACATGGCGCCGGACACCCGCGCTCCTGCCGTCCCGGGTGAGCGCCGGTCGCAGCGGACGGTTCTCGTCGCGATCGGCGCGCTGCTGCTCGGTCTGCTCATCGCGGCGCTCGACCAGACCATCGTCGCCACCGCGCTGCCCACGATCGTCAGCGAGCTCGGCGGCCTGGACCACCTCTCCTGGGTGGTCACCGCCTACCTGCTGGCTTCTACGGCCGCGACGCCCCTGTGGGGCAAGCTCGGTGACCAATACGGACGCAAGAAGCTGTTCCAGACCGCCATCGTGATCTTCCTGATCGGCTCGGTGCTGTGCGGCATCGCGCAGAACATGGGCGAGCTGATCGCGTTCCGGGCCGTCCAGGGCCTCGGCGGTGGCGGTCTGATCGTGCTGTCGATGGCGATCGTCGGCGACATCGTGCCGCCCCGCGAACGCGGTAAGTACCAAGGACTGTTCGGCGCGGTCTTCGGCGGGACGAGCGTCCTCGGGCCGCTGCTCGGCGGGCTGTTCGTGGACCATCTCAGCTGGCGCTGGGTGTTCTACATCAACGTGCCGATCGGCATCGTCGCGCTCGCCGTGATCGCCGCCGTGCTGCACATCCCGCGCCACCGCACCCCGCACCGGATCGACTACCTGGGCACCGTCACCATCGCCGCGGTCGCCGCCTGCTTCGTGCTGATGACCTCGCTCGGCGGCGTCAGTTACCCGTGGGCCTCGTGGCAGATCATCGGCCTCGGCGTGCTGGGCGTCGTCCTCCTGGGGGCCTTCGTCCTCATCGAGCGCCGGGCCGCCGAACCCGTCATTCCACTGCGGCTGTTCCGGCTGCGCACCTTCTCGCTCACCGCCGTCATCGGCTTCGTCATCGGCTTCGCGATGTTCGGCTCGATGACGTACCTGCCGACGTTCCTGCAGGTCGTCCAGGGTGTGTCACCGACGCTGTCCGGTGTGCACATGCTGCCGATGGTGTTCGGGATGCTGCTCTCGTCCACCGCGTCCGGCCAGATCGTCAGCCGCACCGGCCACTACAAGGTCTTCCCGATCGCCGGCACCGCCGTGGTGATGCTCGGACTGCTGCTCCTGCACCGGCTCGAACCGTCCAGCGGCGTCGCCGAGATGAGCGGCTGCTTCTTCGTCTTCGGCTTCGGGCTCGGGCTGGTCATGCAGGTGCTGGTGCTCATCGTGCAGAACGCCGTCGCCTACCAGGACCTCGGCGTCGCCACGTCCGGCGCCACGTTCTTCCGCTCCATCGGCGCCTCGTTCGGCGTCTCCCTCTTCGGCGCGATCTTCGCCAACAAGCTCGGGCCGCGGATCGCGGCCGTACTCGCCGGGCAGCAACTGCCGTCCGGCGTCGACCCGTCGAAGATCGCCCAGGACCCGCGGACCGTCGCCCGGCTGCCGGCCCGGCAGGCGGCCGGTGTGCTTCAGGCCTACGCGAACTCGATCACCGACGTCTTCCTCTACGCCGTGCCGGTCGTCCTCGTGGCGTTCGTGCTGGCCTGGTTCCTCAAGGAGGAGCCGCTGCGCAGCAGCGTGACCGCGCCGGACACCAGCGAGGTGCTGTCGTCCAACCCCGTGGAACGGTCGTCCCGTGACGAGTGCGCCCGCGCGCTGTCCAAACTCGGCAGCATGGAGGGGCGCAAGCACATCTACGAGAAGATCACCGAACGGGCCGGGCTCGACCTCAAACCAGCCGCGAGCTGGCTGCTCCTGCGGATCCACCGCTACGGATCGGTCGAACCGGGGCTGCTCGCCGAACGCACCACCGTCCCGCTCGGTGTGCTGGCCGAGAGCGTCCGCCAGGTCGAGGAGCGCGGACTGGCCGCCCGCGACGGGCTGTTGATGCTGCTGACCGACCGGGGGCGGGAGGTCACGGAGCGGCTGTCGGCGGCCCGTCAGGAGTCGCTGGCCGAGATGCTGGGGGACTGGTGGACCGAGGACCGGCCCACCGACCTCACCGAGCTCGTAAGGGAGTTGACGGCGGAGCTGTGCGGTTCGGACGCGGAGGAGCCGTACGTCGGTTACGCCGGACAGTCGGCGCCGCGCCCCGTCTCCTCCCCCCGGCCACCACGGCCACCGGACCTCGCCCGGTGAGCCGCTCGGCCGGCGGAGGGGCCGTCGCCGCCGTCGGCCAGGCGCTTCTCGAAGAAGATCTCCGCGTAGATGTCGTCGTGGTACGGAGCGATCTCGACGAAACCGTGGCGCCGGTAGAGGGCGATGGCCTCCGTCAGATCCAGCCGGGTGTCCAGCCGGAGCCGCTCCGCGCCCAGCCGCGCCGCGGCCGTTTCGGCGGCCCTCAGCAGCTCTCCACCGCCACCCAGGCCGCGCTGGGCGGGCCGGACGAACATCTGCTTGAGCTCGGCCGTGCGCGCGTCCAGCAGCCGTACGCCGGCGCAGCCCGCCGTCTCACCGTCGCGGCGGGCCACCAACAGCGCGCCGTGCGGCGGCGCGAGATCGGCGACGGGGTACTCCGCCACTCCTTCGTCGATCTCCTGCGGCGTCGTAAGACGGTCCTCGTACAGCGTGAAGTACCGGTCCGCCACTTCGGTGTAGTACTCGCGCAGCAGCGCCCGCGCATCCGGCGAACCGACCGGTTCGGGGGAGACGGTCCACGGCGTGCGGAGGGTGGCGGCATCGCTCATGGCGCCATTGTCGCGGCCGGGGCGGCCCCGGCCGCAACGGAATTCTCACAGTTGCTCGGAGGAACCCCGCGAAACCGCCGCCCCGGTACGGGCCTTGCAGAGGTGGGCGGTTTGAAAGCAAACCGCCCACGCAATCAAGTTGCACGCCCGGTACGTCCGAGAGACCGTCGTAAGAGCGCATATCTGTCTGCGTGCGGCAGGGGGAGGGCGGACAAGGCATCACGGAAGTAGGGAAGCGCCATGAGCCAGCAGCCCCAGGATCCCCGGAACTGGCCGACCCAGCAGCAGTACCGGCCAGACCAGTTTTCTCCGTATCCGCAGTACCCGCCACAGCCGACGAGCGGTAAAGCTGTGGCTTCCATGGTTACCGGAATCGCGTCCCTCGTCATTCCTTTCATAGGAATCATCACGGGGCCGCTCGCCGTTATCCTGGGCACCAAAGCGCGCAACGAAATACGGCGCACCGGACAAAAGGGCGATGGATTGGCGATAGCGGGTCTGGTGACCGGCATCATCGGCTGCGTCGGCTACGCGATCTTCGTGATCCTGCTCATCATCGGCGCAGCAACCGGGGCGTCCGGGTCGTGACGACGGGACCTCTTGGCGCAGCGGGTCTCGCCACCGCAGTGGCCGGCTTGGACGCCGCAGGGGCTGCCAAGAGGTCCTGGCCGTTCGCGTCACTTCACCGGTGGGCGTCGTCACTCCACCGGTCCGGCCGGTTCCCGCCGATACCGGCGGTCAGTCCGTTCACGCGCCCTTAGAAACACGCCCCTAGGAACACGCCCCCAGGAACACGCCCTTGGGATCACGCGTCCTTGGGAGCCGCTTGCTGGACGACCTCGAACGACCACACGGTGGATCCGCTGGCAGCGGGCTTCGGCCGGTCGCCGCCGCCCTGGTGCGCCGCCTTCATGGGCCCTTCCATCCACGCCTGGAAAGACTCCTCGTCACGCCACCGCGTGTACACCAGGTAGTTGTCGGTGCCTTCGACCGGGCGGAGGAGTTCGAACCACTCGAAGCCGTCGGAGCTCTCCACCGCGCCCGCGCGGGACGCGAAGCGCTTTTCCAGGACCTCGCGCTGTTCGGTGGGGACGGTCAGAACGTTGATCTTCACGATGCTCATGGTCCCATCGTGCCGTACGGGACCGACAAGGCGGCGTAAGGGGCGGTGGCCACGGCTCACCCGGTGGCGGGCGTCGCTCGGCGTCGCCTGCGGGCGGCGCACCCCAGCGTCAGCGCTACCGCTCCTGCCTGGAGGAGCAGCAGGGTCCCGCCGACCGTCACGATCCAGGCCGGGACGCCGCCCACCCTCAGCAGGGCGTACTCGTACCTGACCCGTCGGTACGGGGTGTCGTGGGCGGTCCGGCGCAGTTCGTGGTCGCCGGTGATGCGCTCGGGCTGCGGGAAGGTCTGGTCGATGGCGGTGAGGAAGGCGGGGCGGCTGCCGGTGAGGGCGCGGAGGGGGCCCTCGGGGCGGATGCGGCCGGCGAAGAAGACCTCGGGGCGGAACCCGCCGATCGCGCTGCGCGGCTCCATCCGGTGCGGCGCGAGGACGTAGAGGCCCAGGGACTGCGGGGTCGTGGCCAGGGCGGAGAGCCGCATCGGGTAGACGAGCCGGTCGCTGGCGAAGGACAGCCGCAGGGGGTCGAGGGTGCCCGAGAGGGTGCGGTGCCGCTCGGCGGGCGCCAGGCGGATGGCCACGTACTCCCAGCGTTGCGTCACGTACGGGCGGAGGGCGCTCGCCAGCGGGGCGGGGAGGTGGAAGCCATGGGTTTTCAGCCAGTTGCGCAGCGCGCCGGGGTCGGTGGCGGTCAGTCGGGCCACGTCGAACGGGCCCAGCCGTTCGCGGCCCACGACCCCGACACCGGGAGCGCCCGCGGACGGCGGCGGGGCCTCGGCGGCGTCCAGGTTCTGCCCGAAGGGCCAGTCGCCACCGCGCGGCCAGAAGTAGTGGCGCTGCGCGACAGCCGGCTCGGTCAGGGTGGCGAGCCGGTCGAAGACCGCCGGATCGCCCAGTTTCACCGTGGCCCGGTGCGGTACGGGCATGATCCACGCGGCGTCCGGTGCGGTGCCGTTCACCTGCAGACTCATCACGATCTGCTCGGTCTTCCCGTCCCAGCGCACGACCGAGGTCTCCCGGCCCACCGTCATGGTGGTCTTCGGGTCGTGCACCATCGCCCCGCAACCACAGGCGTACGCCGGCCGGGCCAGCGACACCAACTGGACGGCCAGCAGCATCAGGACCACCAGCAGCGCCTGCCGGTGCGTCCGTCGCCGTCCGCCAGTCCGCGCCGCCGCGGCCCCTCGCGCCCGTGGCCGGACCGTCGCCAGAGCCATGTCGTCCCCCGCCCTCTTTCTGCACTGTGTCTGACCTGGACTTCTCGCCGCCAGGCCGGTTCGCCGCCGCCGGCCGCAGACAGCCGGCAGCCGGCACCGGGCCCCGGCAGCGTCGACACAGACGGTGGGGAGAGGGTGGCTGGTTCCCGTCGGTGCCCGCCCGTGGTGTCCCGGCCGGTCGCCCCGCGATCGTCCCGGGGCCGATTCCCGCTGCCGGCACCGCGTCCCTGTCGTCACCGCGCCCCTGTCGTATCCCCGCCCTATACTCCGCGCCGTGCCTTCACCGCCCCCGGCCGCGCCCCGCCGGAACGGGCCCGACCGACCGCCGCTGCCCACCGGCCGGCGTCGGCTGGTCGCCCGTCTGCCGATCCAGGTGTACCGGGCCGGGCTCGGCGGGATCTTCGGCGGGCGGCTGCTGCTCCTGCACCACCGGGGCCGTCAGAGCGGGCGGCCGCGGCAGGTGGTGCTCGAAGCGGTCGCCCACGACCGCGCGGCGGGCACCTGGACGCTGGCGTCGGGCTTCGGCCCCCGCGCGGCCTGGTACCGGAACCTGCGGGCCCATCCGGACGCGGTGATCCAGGTCGGCCGTCGCCGGTACGCCGTCACCGCCCGCTTCCTCTCCTCCGAGGAGGGCGGGGAGGTCATGGCGCGCTACGCCCCGCGGCATCCCCGGGCCGCCGCGAAACTGGCCGCCTTCATGGGCTTCGACGGGGACGGCAGCATCGACGGCTACCGCCGCGCGGGGGAGCAGATCCCGTTCGTCCGGCTCGTGGAGCGAGGGCGGGCCGGTCTCGGAGGCTGACGCGAAAGGGCCCTCCGGCCGGGGCCCCTTTCACACCTGTTCACCCACGGCTGGGGAGGCGCGGTGCGGTCAGTTCGCCGCGCCCGCCTCGGCCGCGCGACGGGCCGCGCGTATGACCTCCTGCGCCTCGGCCCCGGTCTCGACGGCCGGCGGGGAGCCGGGCAGCGGCTTGCGGGCGCTCTCCGACATCCGCCAGACGGCGATCCCGCCGATCACGGCCGCCGCCATCATGTAGTAGGCGGGCATCATCTTGTTGCCGGTCGCGCCGATCAGGGCGGTGACCACCAGCGGCGTGGTGCCGCCGAAGAGCGACACGGAGATGTTGAAGCCGATCGACAGCGAGCCGTAGCGGACCTTGGTCGGGAAGAGTGCGGGCAGCGTGGCCGGCATCGTCGAGGTGAAGGCGACCAGCAGCAGACCCAGCGCGGCCATGCCCAGCGCGATGGCGAGCAGCGACCCCTGCCGGATCAGCAGCAGCGCGGGCACCGACAGCACCAGGAAGCCGGCGCAGCCCGCGGCGATGACCGGGCGGCGGCCGAAGCGGTCGGAGAGCCGGCCCGCGAACGGCTGGACGCCCATCATCAGCACCATCACCCCGAGCACGACCAGCAGACCGTGCGTCTCGTCGTACTTCAGCTCCGAGGTCAGATAGCTCGGCATGTACGACAGCAGCATGTAGTCGGTGACGTTGAAGACCAGCACCAGCCCGACGCACAGCAGCATCGCCCGCCACTGGCCGAAGACCATCTCGCGGACGCCGATCCGCTTCTCGGCCTCGCGGCGCGCCTTCTCCTTCGTCCGCGCCTCCTTCTCCAACTGGGCGAAGGCCGGGGTCTCTTCGAGCCGCATCCGCAGGTAGAGGCCGATGATGCCCATCGGACCGGCGATCAGGAAGGGGATCCGCCAGCCCCAGGAGTTGAGGTCGTCGGTGGACAGCAGCGCCGTCATCAACGTGACCAGGCCGGCGCCGCCGACGTAACCGGCCAGCGTGCCGAACTCCAGCCAGCTGCCCAGGAATCCGCGCTTCTTGTCGGGTGCGTACTCGGCGATGAAGGTCGAGGCGCCACCGTATTCGCCACCGGTGGAGAAGCCCTGCACCAGGCGGGCGACCAGCAGCAGGATGGGCGCGCCGACGCCGATGGTGGCGTAGGAGGGGATCAGGCCGATGGCGAAGGTGCCCACCGCCATCATGATCATGGTGATGGCCAGCACCTTCTGGCGGCCGATGCGGTCACCGAGCGGCCCGAAGACCATGCCGCCGATCGGACGCACCAGGAATGCCGCCGCGAACGCGCCGAACGTCGACAGCAACTGCGCGGTCGGGTTCCCGGACGGGAAGAAGACGTGCCCGAGAGTGACCGCGATGTAGCTGTAGACGCCGAAGTCGAACCACTCCATCGCATTGCCCAGCGCGGCTGCCGACACCGCCCGCTTGACCATCGCGGGGTCGACGACGGTCACCTGCGGCGAGGACTTCTGCTGCGGGTCCGCGTGCCGGCCCTTTCGCGGACCGGGTGCGGCATCGGCACGACTGCCGATGGGGGGACGGGGGCCGGGTGCGACGGGAGACTGCGTCGGCACGTGTTCGCTCGCCTGCGCTCTCTGGGACGACTACAGGAACCGCCCGCCACCGGGGTGGCGGGCATTGCCCGCCATGGCAGCGACGGGCAGGCCCGCCATCGAGCGGCGGGGCAAAGGTCGACCATAGGGGCAGAACGGTTCATCACGGACAGTGCGCGGATGACCGCGCAGGCGGTCGTATACCCGCTCCTTGCAGGGGAAACTCCGTTTTGCCGAGCAATGTGAGGGACTTTGGTTTGTGATCCATCTCGCGGGGATCGGGCGCAACCGTCCGCCGTGATGTGACATCGGCCACCCGCGATGCCCGGGATGTGCCGCCGCGATGCCCAGGACGTGCCGCCGCCGGGTCATCCATGCGAAACGGCGCAGCGCGGGCAGGGCACGCGAAACGGCGTGCCGTACGCGAATCGGCGCGACGGCACACAGCACCGCCGCGCCGAGACGGGATCGTCGCGTTCCCTCAAGGATCGGCCATGCCGCGCCGCCCCGCCACTCGGGCGCCCGGGCCGCCCGTCACGGCATCCACGCCTCGTACGACATCACCTGTCCCGCCTCCACCTTGAAGCCCGGGTGGTCCGTGGTGAAGGTCGCTTCCAGACCCAGCAGTTCGCCGGTCCGCGGGTCGAGGATCACCATGTGCCGCAGGCCCGCCCCGTCGTGCACATACGCCTCGCCGCGCCGCCCCAGCCGGTCGGTGACCGAACCGGCCGGCCGCAGGCCCCCGGCATCCGCCAGCATCCGCACGACGGCGGCCGTCTCGCGCGGCCCCGGAGTCCACTCGCCGCGGAACGAGGAGAGCGCCTGCAGGAGTTGGGGGACGGTACGGGTGCCGCCCGCCCCGCCGTACAGCCACCCCAGCTCGGCGCGCAGCTTCGCCGGGTCCGTCGGCGGCCGCGTACGCGAGGCCAGGCCGCCGTGCTGCGCCTCGGAGCCCGCCGGGTAGGCCCTCCGGTGCAGGACCTTGCCGTCGCTGACGGTCCGCCAGTGGCCGTCGTCGTCATGGATGACCGGACGGCCCGGGTGCCGGGGATCGGTGGCCACGACCAGTTCGGAGCCGCTGCCGTCCGCGTTCCACCGGGTGATGCGCTCCTCGGGCACGGTGACGGGCGGCGCCGCGTCCGGCCCCTCCTGCATGCTCAGGTACCAGCTCTGCACATGGCTGCCCCGGTGCGGACCGTCCCCCGGTGCCGCCGCCCGGGCCCTGGCCTCCGCCCTCCGGGCGAGTTCGGCCAGCGGGACCGGCCGGGCCTCGGCGTGCGGGACGAGCGGCCCGGGCGCCGCGGCCGCGGGGCTGCTGCCGGCGTCGGAGAGCAGGAAGCAGACCACCGCCACCAGCGCGAGCACCGCCGCCTCCGCACGCAGCATCAGCCGGCGCCCGGCCCGCCGGGCACGCGTCCGGTGCAGCAGCCGGGCGAGGCCCGCTTCGGCGCGGGCGTCCAGCGGCCGGTCCCGCCAGCGGCCCGCACTGGCCGGTACGGGATCGGCCGCGCGCAGCAGCTCCAGTTCGTCACCCATGGCGGCCCCCATTGCCGTCGTCTCCTGCCCGCGCGGACACGGTCGTCCGCGTACGGTCGATCTCCGCGCGCAGCCGGCGGCGCGCCCGGTGCAGCCGCATGGCCGCCGCGCTGTGGCCGCACCCGAGGGTCACCGCCAGCTCCTCGACGGTCAGTTCCTCCCAGGCGGTCAGCCGCAGTACCTCCTGGTCGGCGGGTGAGAGCCGGGCCAGCGCCTCGTGCACCCACGAGCCGGGCCGCTCGGCGTCCGGGCTCTCCACGGTCTGCCGCCGGTGCGCCGCCTCGTGGTTGCCGAGCCGGTTCAGCAGCCGCCGGTAGCGGCTCAGCCCGCGCACCGTATTGGCCAGGCAGTTGCGGGCCACTCCGTAGAGCCAGGGCAGCGGGGACTCGGGGAGCTCGGCACGGCGCCGCCAGGCTATGGAGAAGACCTCCGCCACCACTTCCTCGACCTCGTGTGCCTGCCCGTCCAGCCGTCGCGCCACGAAGCGGCTGACCGCCCAGTAGTGCGCGCGATAGGCCTCGGCGAAGGCGTCGTCCGTGCTCATGAACCCTTGGTGTCCGGCATGCCCCCGATCTTCACACCTGCACCGAGTGACACATCCCACGCCCGCGACCCGGGTTCGCCCGCCCGTCGGCGGTGAGGACGGAGGGGGTCCCGGACACCTACGGGGCATGAAGCTCCCCGTGAAGTGGCTGACGACCACTGACCACAAGACGATCGGCACGCTCTATCTGGTCACCGCCTTCGCGTTCTTCTGCGTCGGCGGTCTGCTGGCGCTGGTCATGCGCGCCGAACTGGCCCGGCCGGGCCACCAGCTCATGTCGAACGAGCAGTTCAACCAGGCGTTCACGATGCACGGCACGATCATGCTGCTGATGTTCGCGACGCCGCTGTTCGCCGGTTTTGCGAACTGGATCATGCCGCTGCAGATCGGTGCGCCCGATGTCGCCTTTCCACGGCTGAACATGTTCGCCTACTGGCTCTACCTCTTCGGTTCACTCATCGCGGTGGGCGGATTCCTGACCCCGCAAGGCGCGGCGGACTTCGGCTGGTTCGCCTATGCGCCACTCTCGGACGCGGTGCATTCCCCCGGCATCGGCGGCGATATGTGGATCATGGGTCTGGCCTTCTCCGGCTTCGGCACGATCCTGGGGGCGGTCAACTTCATCACCACGATCATCTGCATGCGGGCGCCCGGCATGACGATGTTCCGAATGCCGATCTTCACCTGGAACGTGCTGCTGACCGGTGTGCTGGTCCTGCTGGCCTTCCCGGTGCTCGCCGCCGCGTTGTTCGCCCTGGAGGTGGACCGTAAATTCGGTGCGCACATCTTCGACGCCGCGAACGGCGGGGCGTTCCTCTGGCAGCACCTCTTCTGGTTCTTCGGGCACCCCGAGGTGTACATCATTGCGCTGCCGTTCTTCGGCATCATTTCCGAGGTCATTCCGGTGTTCTCCCGGAAGCCGATGTTCGGTTACTTCGGTCTGATCGCCGCGACGATTTCGATCGCCGGTCTCTCGGTCACGGTATGGGCGCACCACATGTACGTCACGGGCGGCGTACTGCTGCCGTTCTTCTCCTTCATGACGTTCCTCATCGCCGTTCCGACCGGTGTGAAGTTCTTCAACTGGATCGGCACGATGTGGAAGGGCTCGCTGTCCTTCGAGACGCCGATGCTCTGGGCGACCGGCTTCCTCATCACGTTCGTCTTCGGCGGTCTGACCGGTGTCATCCTGGCCTCGCCGCCGATGGACTTCCACATCTCCGACTCGTACTTCGTCGTGGCGCACTTCCACTACGTCGTCTTCGG